>JBOGKW010000006.1:0-50377 GCA_050746205.1 Terriglobales bacterium
GTCCTGGCCCTTCTGGCAGCGGCGCTGGCGCCGGGCTGCGTCAATCCCAATTTCTTGCCCCCAGGCAGCCAGCCCCTCGCCGCCGCGCACCCCTATCCGCCCCTGGCGCTGGCACGCCTGCTGCCAGGATCCTGGCGGTTGGTGAAGGTCCAGAGCCCCCCCCAGGCCGCCTTTGCGACCAATCTAATTGAAAGCGCCGCGGAGGTCGCCGACGTACCCGCCTGGACGGAGATGATCTTCGCCGCGCCACCGTCCGGCGCCACCGCCACGCACCCCGGCACGCTGACCCTGCGCCGTGGCGACCGCTCCGCGCAGCTCCACTACTGGAGCGAAGGCGCTCTGCTAGCCATGGCCTCGAGCTCCAGCGCGGACCTGGGGCACGAGCATTGGCAGGCCGTGGCCAGCGGCGACACGCTGCTCCTGCGCTCGTTGAGCGACGGCGAGGTCCTGACCCTGCAGCGCCTGCGACCGCCACCGGCCACGGCGCAGACTGCGCCGAGTGCTCCGTAGCCGTTTCGCCCTGGGCCCAGCCTCCCGGCCCGCCCCACCGCCCACCCTTAGGCCACCGCCGAGCGGCGCGCCGCCGCGGGACGGTAATCGCCGCGCGCGGCATGATAGCGAATCCGCGCCAGGTCGGTGAACATGCGCACGCTGTCGCGCGCCAGGCGAATCTTGGCGCCCGCGGCGTGGGACCAGCGCACCGGCACCTCCCGCACTACCCAACCTTGCAAGTGGGCGAGAAACAGCAATTCGGGATCGAAACCCCAGCCGGCAATGCGCTGCAGGGGGAAGATGCCCGCTGCCGCCTCCCGGCGGAATAGCTTGAACCCACACTGGGTATCGCGAAACGGCAGGCCCAACGTGAGCACCACCATCCGATTAAACAGCCGGCCGGCGGTCTCGCGAAAGCGGCTCTGATGGGCCTGGATGAGCTCCGCTTGCGCCCGGCTGCCAATGGCGATGTCGGCGCCCTGGTCCAGCGCGGCGCGCAACTTCGCAAGTTCAGCGATCGGCGCGGACAGGTCTGCGTCGGTAAACAAAATGAACCGTCCGCGTGCCGCCAGCACTCCCTGCCGGACGCTGTAGCCCTTGCCGCAATTGCCGGGGTTGTCCAGCACGCGCAAGGCGAACGCTGATGGAAAGGCTCGCGCGGCGGCGGCCGTGCCGTCGCGCGAGCCATCGTTGACCACCAGGATCTCGGCCGATTCGTGTGCCGCGGCCAGGTATTGCTCCACCGCCGCCAAGGTCTGGGGCAGCCGGGCCGCCTCGTTGTAGGCGGGGATGACGATGCTCAACTCCGGAGCGGCGGCATCAGTGGCGGACGGCATGGGCGGCGTCTCAGGCGTTGGGAGGGTCGGCGGCGCTGGCCAGCATCGCCAGGTACTCGCCCATGATATGCGGATCCCACCAGCCCTGCTGCATCTCCGCCCGGAGCTGATCCTGGGCCCGCTGCGGTGGCCAGGCTGGCTTATAGGGCCGCTCCGTGGTCAAGGCGTCATAGGCGTCCACCACTTGTAGGATGCGGGCCAGCAGGGGAATGCCTTCGCCCGCCAGGCGGTCGGGATAGCCGCCCCCATTCCAGTGTTCGTGGTGATGGCGAATGATGGGCAGCACCCGCGCCAGCGAGCGTAGCGGCCGGCAGATCTCCTCGCCCGAGCCGGGATGGAGACGCATAATGCCCCATTCCGCCGGGCTCAGGCCTCCGGGTTTGCGCAGGATGGCGTCGGGCACGGTGATCTTGCCGATATCGTGCAGCACCCCGCCACGCCGCAGCGCCACCACATCCTCAGCCGCCAGCCCCAGCCGGCGGCCCAAGGCGGCGGCCCGCGCGGCCAGCCGTTGGCAATGGCCCTGTGTGTATTTATCCCGCGCCTCGACGCCCATGGCCAGGGAAAATAGCACGTCCTCCGCATTCTCCAACTCGTCGGTGTACCGCTTCAGCTTGATTAAGCTGACGGCGCGGGCAAACAGCTCCGGCGGGTCCACCGGTTTGTTTAGAAAATCGTCGGCGCCGGCCTCAATGCCGCGGATCTTGGAGTCGTGGTCGGTCAGGCCCGTCACCAGCATCACCGGAACCAGCCTGGTGCGCGCATCCTGCTTGATGCGATGGCACATCTCAATGCCGCTGCCGTCGGGCAGCACCACGTCCACCAAGGCCAAATCCGGCGCCCATTCGTTGAACAATTCCATCCCCCGCTGGCAATCCGCGGCGGTGCGAACGTCGCAGCCGCGCAGGCGCAACATTTCCGCCGTCAGCTCGCGTCCCACGTCGTCGTCATCCACCACCAAGACGCGGGCGCCGGCGATCTCCACGGCTGGGACCCCAGTGGGCAGCGATGAGTCGGACAAAATCAGCAACTCCGCAGCCGGAAGGCGCCCGGCTCCTTTCAGCCGGCCAGGGCACGACGCCCCAGGGCAGTCAGATGCAAACGTGCCACGCCCGACGCAGCCTCGCTCGCAATGCTGGGTAAGGGTTGCCCCTCGGTGCCGCGCCCCTCGACCCACCCCTGCGCCCCAGCGGTGGCCAGCGCCTGGCGAATCGCGTTCTCGTCGTAGCGCTCCTGATAGTGGCCGCCGGCGACCGTGTTGAGCAGCATGAAAATCGAAGCATAGTCCAGCCCCTGATCATGCTGGGCCAAAAGCGCCAGGATCTCCGCAACTAGCGCGGACGGAACTGCTATGTCCGGCGTGGGACTACTCTCCGATTAGAATGGCGCAGGACAACACCGTGGTCCACAGGCCGCGCTTGTCCCCCACCGCTGATTGGGTGACGTTCAAGGTGCGCACGATTTTGTTGGAGATGCGATAGATCTCCTTTTTCTCGTCCCAGGACCGGTCGGGGTCAAAGTCCACCGCCAGCGTGGTGGCCAGCATTTCCGCCGCTAGCTCCTCGGCGTATTCCCCGGCTGGCTGCTCGGCTTCACCGAAGGAATGGTGCTCGGAAAGATAGCCGTAGGCATTGCGGTCGGCGGGCAGGGCCAGTCCGATGGACGCCGCGATCAGCCGGTGCGGCTCGCGCGTAGAGTTCTCGCTTAATACCGCGAACACCACCTCGCCCGGGCTGAGCAGCTTCAGTCCGGCGGCACGCGAAATCAGCTTGCAACGGGGCGGAAAGATGCTGGACACACGGACCAGGTTGCACGCGGCAATGCCAGCGTCGCGCAGTGCCAGTTCAAAGCTGGTAAGACGCTCGCGGTGCTTGCCTACACCCTTGGACAGAAAAATCCGTTTGGCAATCATTCTGGCTCAGGCTCGCCGCACCCCCACGTCCCACCCCCTCGCCTCACAGGGCAGCGGACGCCACGGAAACCATGCGGTAACTCCGAAACGTAGCAAAACCGGGCGGCAGCGTCAACGTGAAAACAGCGCCTGGGTCCGTTCGTCCCGCCGCCGGAGCCCGGGCAAGCCGCCCGCGCCCACCCCTACATGCCGCCGGCGATCGAAGGCAGGATCAGGACGTCATCGCCGGCCCGGAATTGATACTCGGCGCCGCCCAAAAACCGGATGTCCTCGTCGTTGACGTAGACGTTGAAGAAGCGCCGCGGGCGGCCATCGGGCTCGCAGATGCGCTCGCGCAACTCGGGGAAACGGTGGGCCAGGTCCGCGAACAGGGCGGGCAGATTGGCCGCCTCGCAATCCAGGCTGGCCTGGCCGGCGGTGAACTTCTGCAGTGGGGTGGGGATGCGCAAGGTGTACATGGCGATGGCTCCAAAGGCCGGCTACGCGCTGGCGAGGGCGGGTTCCGGACTGGCGCCCAGCAGCGCCTCCAGTTCCGCCAACCGGGGGCGGATCACCGGCGCCGCCTGCCCGCCCACGACCGCGTCCAGCGTCTTCAGCCCGTTGCCGGTCACCACCAGCACGATCGGCTGGTCCGCATCCAGCCGGCCTTGGGCCAAGAGCTTTTGGGCGCAGGCGACGGTGACGCCGCCGGCGGTCTCGGCAAAGATGCCTTCGGTTTCGGCCAGCAGGCGCATGGCGGCGACGATCTCATCATCGCTGGCGTCCTCCGCCCAGCCACCGGTCTGCCGAATCAGCCGCGCGGCATAGAAGCCGTCGGCGGGATTGCCGATGGCCAGGCTGCGGGCGATGGTGTGCGGCCGCTGTGGTTCGATCTCGGCGCGGCCGGATTTCACCGCCGTCGAGATTGGCGAGCAGCCGCTGGCCTGGGCGCCGCAAATGGCCGTTTCGCCCCGGGCCCAGCCGAGCTGGCGCAGCTCGGCAAAGGCCTTGGCGATCTTGCCGATCAGCGAGCCGCCCGCCATCGGGCAGACCACCGCGGCCGGCAACTGGCCGTCCAGCTGCTCGGCAATCTCATATCCGACCGTCTTGGAACCCTCCGCGTAGTACGACCGCAGATTCACGTTGACGATGCCCCAGGGAAAGCGCTGGGCGATCTCGGCGCACAGGCGGTTGACGTGGTCGTAGTTGCCCTCGATTTGGATCAAGTGGGCGCCATAGATCAGCGTGGCGGCCACTTTGGCGGGCTCCAGCCCGGTGGGAACGAAGATATAGGCGGGCAGGCCCAGCATGGCAGCCTGCGCCGCGACCGCATTGGCCAGGTTGCCGGTCGAGGAGCAGGCAACGGTCTGGAAGCCAAATTCCTGCGCCTTGCGCAGCGCGACCGCCACGACGCGGTCCTTAAATGACAAGGTGGGGAAGTTGACGGCGTCGTTTTTCAGGTAGAGTTGGCGGGCGCCCAGCGCCCGGCCCAGGCGCGGCGCCGGCACCAGCGGCGTGCCGCCGACCGGCAGGGCGGCAGGCACGGCCTGGAGCGGCAGTAACTCCCGGTAGCGCCACATGTTGCGCGGCCGCGCCGCCCAGGCGGCGGGGCTGGTGGCTGCGGCCACCGCCGGCAGATCGTACTCGATCTCCAGCGGCGCGAAGCATTCGTCGCATGCCGCGAGGGGTTGGGAAGGAAAGGTTTTGCCGCAATCGCGGCAGCGCAAACCGGTTTCAAACGACATAAAGCCTCAAGGCGTTCTCCGCGCCCGCGAAGATCGAGAGAGGCAATCGCGCTGGGGCCGCAATGAAAAAGCCCCTTCGGTGAGAAGAGGCTGGAAGGTGAACCCACCGCCCCTAATCTCATCTTTCCCAAGCCAGAACCGCTACGCGATTCCCTTGGGCAGGAATTGGCACCTTGACGTTCCGCTAGACGCTGCCACGAGCAGCGTTCCTGGCAAAACCGGTTGCCGTGGCTTCTTCGGGCCTGTTCCCTCAGCCACTCTCGATGATTCAGGGCAGACTCGGCATGCCTGCCGAGTCCGGATATTCAGTTGTCAGGTTGAATATACCCGAACCTGTCCCGCCGCGCAACCCCGCCAAATGGCCCCAGCCCAGGCCGCCGGAGGCCGGAGCCAACGCCGGGCGCCCGCGCTTGCTATGCTGCCAAAAGATGAGCCTTCTTTCGACGCCCTCGCTGCAGGTGGTCGCCCCGGAAGCCTTTGGCGCTGCCGCCGCCGAACACATCGCCGCGGCGCTAAGCGGCAAACCAGACGCCGTGCTCGGCCTGCCCACCGGCAACACGCCGGTGCCGGTCTATCAGGTCCTGTTGGCGCGACGGGATGTGGACCTGTCCCGCCTCCGCGTGGCCATGCTGGATGAATATCTGGGCGCCGGCGACCGGCCGATTAGCTTTTACCAATGGCTGCGATCCCACGTGCTTGCGGCCGCCCACGTCGGCCCGGAGCGCATCCTGCGCATGCCCTCGAATCCAGAGGGCATCGCCGCCGCCTGCGCCGCCTATGACCGCGCCCTGGCCGCCTGGGGCGGCTGTGACCTGCAGCTTTTGGGCCTGGGCCTCAACGGCCACATCGGCTTCAACGAACCCGGCTCGCCCGGCGACTCACTCACGCGCGTTGTGCCGCTCAGCGCTAGCACGCGCGATGCGAACGAAGAATATTGGCAGGGCGAGGAGGTCCCGGAGTTTGGTGTCACCACCGGCATTGCGGTCATCCTCCGCGCCAAGCGGATCATCCTTTTGGTCAATGGCGAGCGTAAGGCGGGAACCTTGCGCCGGGCGTTGGAAGGGCCGATCGGAGCGGAGTGCCCCGCCAGCTTCTTGCGCCGCCACCCCGATGTCCTGGTGCTCGCCGACCGCGCCGCGGCCGGCGAGCGGTAAACCGCTCCATTGAGGACTCGGGCGCGGCGCCAGCTAGGCCGCCGCGCCGGCGGCGCTGAAGAAGCGCAGCACAGCCTCGGTCGCCTGATGGAAATTCACCAGCGGCAGCTTTTCGTTCGGTCCGTGCGCGCCGCAGTCGGGCGTGGCAAAGCCCATCAACACCACGGGCGCCCCAAGCGTCTGGGCAAGCAGCGCCGCAATCGGGATGGAGCCGCCCGAGCGCACCCGCACCGGCGGCTGGCCATAGGTCGCTTCCAGCGCCGCGACGGCGGCGCGCAGGTAGGGGTTATCGCCACCCGCCAGCACCGGCTCGGCGGTGTGCAAGATCTCCACCTCCGCGGTGAGCCCCGGTGGCGTCAGTTCCCGTACCCGGCGCTCGAATGCCGCGGCCACCGCCGCGGGTGATTGGTCCGGCACCAGCCGCAGGCTGATCTTGGCCGCCGCCCGGGCTGGAATCACTGTCTTGGCGCCGGCGGCGGTGAAACCGCCCGGAATGCCGTGAACCTCCAGCGTGGGTCGCGCCCAAGTGCGTTGCAGTGGCGTATACCCCGCCTCTCCGCTCAGCGCCGCCGCCCGCACCTCCTCCCGGCGATACCGCTCGGCATCAAAGGGCAGCCGCGCCCAATCCGCTTCCTCGACGGAGCTGGGCGGGCGCACCGCATCGTAGAAGCCGGGTATCAGGATCGTTCCCCGGTCGTCCTTCAGCCCGCAAATCATCCGCGCCAAGCCTTCCAGTGGATTAGGCGCCACGCCGCCAAACAACCCCGAGTGCAGGTCGGCTTCCGCCCCGCGCACCCGCACCTCGGCGTAGACCATGCCGCGCAGCCCCACCGTAAGCGTCGGCAAGCCCGTAGCGAACTGCGTGGTGTCGGTGATCAAGACGGCATCCGAGGCTAGCCGCGCGGCGTGCTTGCGCGCATAGTCCTCAATGCCCTCGCCCCCGACCTCTTCCTCGCCCTCGATCAGGAAACGCAGGTTCACCGGCGATCCGCCCGCGCCGCGCACATGGGCCTCGGCGGCTTGGATTTGGGCGTAGAGCTGGCCCTTGTCGTCGGCGGCGCCGCGGGCGTAAATGACGCCGTCGCGCAGCACCGGAGCAAAGGCCGGGCTCCGCCACTCGGCCAGCGGCTCGGCGGGCTGCACGTCGTAGTGGCCGTAGCACAGAATGGTCGGCGCGCCCGCCGCATGCATCCATTCGGCGTAGACCAAGGGATGTCCGCGCGTGGGAATTAGCTCGGCTTGCTCCAAGCCCGCCGCTTCCAGCGCGGCTTTGACCCATTGGGCCGCGCGCTCCACATCCGCTTTGTGCTCCGGCAGCGTGCTGACGCTGGGAATGCGCAGAAAGGCCTGCAGTTGCTCCCATTGGCGCGCCTGCCGCGCCCGGGCGTAGTCCAGAGCTTGATCCATACCCCGGCGAATATACAGCAGCAGCCCGGGTCGGCGCATCTGCTCATTTGACGCATGCACGGATTCACCGGCACCGGCCCGATCCTGGTCCTCGCCGCCCATCCCGACGATGAGGCCGCCGGCGCCGGTGGCTGGATCGCCCGCTGCGCCGCGCGAGGCCAACCCCCGCATGTGTTGTTTTTGACCGACGGGGCGCCGCGGCAGCGCCGGTATTTCGCCCATGGGTTCCGTGGCAGCCGCGCAGAGTACCGGCGCCGCCGCCGCACCGAGGCGCGCGCCGCCGCCACCGCTCTCGGACTGCCGTCCTGGCATCTGCGCTTTGCCCGCATCCCTGATCTGGAGCTGTCCGCCCGCCTGCCGCAGGGCATGGCCCACCTCCGGACCGCCGCCACCGCCACCGGCGCCCGCATTTGGCTGGTCCCTGCCGGGGAGAATGGCCATCCCGACCACGACGCGGCCAACCACCTGGCCCTTTGCGCGCATCAGGAATGGGCCCGCGGCGCGGCCCTGTGGGAATATCCGCTGTACGCCTGGCACCGCGGGCGCATTCGCTACGGCTGGCTTCCTCCCGGCCCCGACGTCGTTACGCTCGTTCTGACCGCAGCCGAGCAGGCGGCCAAGGCGCGGGCCCTGGCCGCCTACACCAGCCAGCAAAATACTTTGGCCCCCTTCTGGGCCGCGCTCGGCGGGGAGCATTTCCGCCCTCTGCGCCGCCGGGCAGCCCGTCGTTCTTCGGTTTGGGCCGCCTGGGGCTGGCAGCGGCCCGCCGCGGTGGAAAAGGCTCCAGCCGGCGCCCCGTGGGCTTCAGTTCGCGGCTCCCGAAAGCAGATGTCCGCGACAGCGACGCTATGAGCGGCCACCGCGGCGCCACGCGCATGCCGGTGCGCGTGCTCAGCATCGCCTACGCGCTGACGCCGGTCTCCACCGACGCGTGCGGCGGCACCGAACAGATCGCAGCCCGCCTGCTGGCCCTGCATCGCCGCCCGCCCTATGTGAAGCGGCTCCGCCTTACCACCGTCGCCGCCACGCCCAGCCGCTTGCCGGGCCGCGTCATCCGCACCAACCCTGGCTACTGGGCCGCTGGTGCGCCCGCAGCCGCCGACGCCGCTCAGGCCCGGCTGGCGCGCTGGCATGATGCGGCGGCGCTGGCCGAACTCCGCCGCGGCGGGTATGACCTGGTGCATATTCAGGGCGCCGCGTTCTATGGTCACGCCGCCGAGATTTCGCTTCCCTGTTTGCTGACGCTCCACCTGCCCCTGGCGTTTTATCCGCCTGGCGTTTTCGCCGCCCCGCCGCCGAACCTCTGGCTGCAGGCCGTCAGCCGGACGCAGTGCGATACGCTGCGCCGCCAACTCCCGCCGCCGGCGCGCCCCCGCCTGCTCGGGCATATTGCCAACGGAATTGACCTTGGACGTTATCGCCCGGGCGGAGCGGTCGGGGATTACTGGCTGTACCTTGGCCGCATGTGCCCGGAAAAAGCCCCCCACCTGGCGATCGCCCTGGCCCGCCGGTTGCGACGCCGCTTGGTGTTGGCGGGCGCCGTTTACCCCTTCCCGGCACACCAACAGTATTTTCGCCAATACGTCGCGCCCCATCTGGGCGGCGACGTGATCTGGCTGCCGGCCCTCGCGGAGGCGGAAAAGATCGCGTGCCTGCGCGGCGCCGCCGCGGTGGTCATTCCGTCCCAAGCCGAGGAAACCAGCTCGCTGGTGGCCATGGAAGCTGCCGCCTGCGGCCGCCCTGTCCTGGCCTGGAGCAGCGGCGCGCTGCCGGAGTTGGTGCGCCAGAGCGTCACCGGCTGGGTGGGCGATTCCCTGGAAGCGCTGGCCGCCCGCGCCCTATGGCTCGCGCAGATCCGCCCCGCCGGCTGTCGCCAACATGCCGAGCGGCACTTCGATGCCCGCCGCATGGCCCAGCAGTATTGCGCTCTGTATGAGCAGCTCGCCCGCACGGCTGATAGCCTAAGGGCGTGACCAGGCCGACCTCCGACCGCACCGAAGCCGCCGCGGCGCCCGCCTCGCCAGGCGACGCCCGTCCCGGCTTCCGGATCGTGCTCGTCGGCACGCGCAATCCCCTCAATATCGGCGCCGCAGCCCGCGCCATGGCCAACTTTGGCCTGGACGATCTCGCCCTGGTTTCCCCCTACGCCGAGGCCTGGCGGCAAGCGCGCTCGGCCCGCGCCGGCGCGGCGGTGCTGCAGCGGGCCCAGGTCTTCGCTTCCCTGCCCGCAGCCATCGCAGATTGCGGCTATGTCATCGGCACAGCGGGCCTGGCGGGGCGCAATCCGGAGATCCCCATTGCCGATTGGGCCGCCCTCACCGCCCACCTGCCCCCCACCCGCTGCGGCCTGGTCTTCGGCAGCGAAAAGACGGGCATGAGCGTCGCCGACATCGGTTGCTGCCACGTCCTGGCGCGCATTGATACCGCCCCCGACGCGCCCTCGATGAACCTGGGCCAGGCGGTGGCGGTCTGTGCCTATGAGCTGCACCGCCGCCGCGCCGCACCCGGGCCGCCCGCCGCGCCCGCCACCGCTCGATGGGATGAGCGCGATTTGCTAGCCCGCAAAATGACGCCGGTGCTGGAGCGCATTGGCGTGTTCCGCCCGCAGCACCGCGCCAGCCAGACCCGCCGCCTGCGCCAGATGCTGCTAGCGTGGCGCGTGACGCCCTCCGACGTCCGCCTCCTGCTCGGCGTGGCGCGGGAGATGCGGCGGGTTCTGGGCCTGCCGCCCAACCCACCCTAGGCCGACCCGCAAGGCCGGCCAACGCCCACCCCGAAACCTGCCTGCGGGCACGCCCATCGCCATCCGCCTCAGCCAGCCGCGCTACCGGCAGCGGGGCGGGGCGATCAGAACACCAGCCGCGCGCCCAACGCCACCAGTCCCGCCGCAACCATTCCCGCGGACAGAAGCGTCAAACGCCGCGTCAGCGCCGGTTGGCGGGTCTGCTGGTAGACGAACGGCAGGTTGACCAGAGCGCTGGTCACCGACGCCAACACCGTCGCCACGCCGGCCATCACGAAGCTGATGCGTCCGTGCGCCGCCAGGACCGCAGCCGCCGCCACCGTGCTGGCGCTGCTGACCAGCCCGCCCAGCACGCTCACCACCAAAAACCCGCCGCTGCCCAGATACCGATGCGCCAGCGCCGCCGCCACCTCGATTCCTAAGAACATGGCGCCAAACAACAGCACCCGGCCCAGCGCCACGGGCGACCCCAGTTTGAGGTCGGCGACCTGCCCATGCCCGCCACGGTGCGCCCGCCAGGCGAACACGGCGGCCAGCGCGGTCATCAGCGCCAGCGGCCCCCAGGCGATGAGCACCGCGGGCGCGGCGAAGATCGCCAAGATGCCCAGGTTGCGCACAAACATCGCCACCACCGTCAGCAGCACCGCCGCCACGGCCATTGGCGCCAGGCCGTCGCCTGCCGTCGCCAACTCCCGGGACAACTCCACCACTGTGGCTGTGCTGTTGACCAGCCCGCCCAGGCCCGCCGTGTAGTACATGCCTCGCGCGCCATAAAGGCGCAGCAGGACGTAATTGCAGAACCCGATGCCGGCGATCACCATCACCGCCACCCAGACATCGCGCGGATCCACCAACCGCCAGGGATCCACAAATCCCCGCGGCAGCAACGGATAGATCACCAGCGTCAGCAGCCCCAGCAGCAGCGCTCCGCGGATCTCCTGAATCAATAGTCGCTCGGCGAAGCGCGCCAACTCCGCCTTCCACGCCAGCAGCGCGGTCATGACGATGCCCGCCGCCACCGGCGCCAGCAAATGCCCTTGGCCCAGGAACACGCCCAGGACATAGGTGACCATCAAGGCCACCGATGTGGTGATCTCCAAGCTGCGGCTGACCAGCAGGCTGCGGGCGTTCACTCCGATGACCAGCAGGAAGATTCCGATCCAGCCCGCCAGGGCGAACCATGGGCTCAGGAACCAACACAGCGCTCCCAGCATGGCCGTGAGGGCAAAGGTCCGGACGCCGACCTCCTTGTGCGCCCACTCCCGCTCCAGCCCCACCAGGAGGCCCACGCCCAGCGCCACGCCGAGCCGGACCGCCATCTCGATGGGAAAACTCCAGTTCATGCCCAGCCTTAGAATACGCGGCGCGGCCCGGCACGCGGCGCCGGCGCTGTTGCGCCGCCGCATCCCGGCCCGCCGTCCAGGCCAGGCGGCTCAGCCTCCCGATTCTGGACGGCCCCGCAGCTAGCGGCGCCTGCGGCTGGGCTCCGGCCGGCAACGGACGCCCGATGGCGCTCAGGATGTCGCCAAGTTGCTGCAATGGGAGGACGGCGCCAGGTGGCGCGAATCGCCCCGAACCGTTTGCCCGCCCAGGTATGCTAGGGCCATGGCCGATCGCACTCTGGGCGCGCCTCCGCAGGAGTCCGCGCTGAGCCAAGCCGTAAAGAGTTGGCTGTATGCGTTCCAAGGCTTTTGGATCCTGACTGCCGTGTCGTTCCGCGACATCGCCGCCACCCCGTTCTACGCCGGCGATACCTTTCTCCAGATGGACGCGATCGGCGTCGGATCCCTCCCCATCGTGCTGCTGACCGGCTTTTTCACGGGCGCGGTGATGGCGCTGCAACTTTCCAATACCTTGGCCACCTACGGGCAGATTGACCGCCTCGGCCAGTTGGTCAGCCTGTCGTTGGTGTTGGAACTGGGGCCGGTGCTCAGCGCTCTGATGATCTGCGCCCGCAACGCCAGCGGCATGGCCTCGGAGCTCGGCTCGATGGTGGTCACCGAGCAGATTGACGCCATGCGCGCCCTGGGCACGGACCCCATCAAAAAGCTGGTCACCCCCCGCCTAATCGCCACCATCGCCATGACCTTCTTTTTGACCCTCATCGCCGACATGTGCGGCATCGTCGGGGGCTGGGTGTACGCGGTGGCGGGGATCCACATGAACGGCGCGCTGTATTGGTTCTCCGCCTTCCGCATCCTGGACTCCAGCGACATCATCCAGGGGCTGATCAAGCCGCTGATTTTTGGCGGCATCATCGCCACCGTCGGCTGCTACTACGGCATGAAGGCCCGGGGTGGAACCCAAGGGGTAGGCCGAGCGACGACGCAAGCGGTGGTGCTGGCTTCGGTGCTGATCATCGTCAGCGACTTTCTCCTCAGCCGCCTGCTGGTCGGCATTCTGGGCACGTGAGCGGCTCCCCGGCCCAACCTACGGCGCCCCCACTGGGTGATGGCGTGGCCACGCCACCGGGACCCGCTATCGTCCGCGTCGAACACGTTGGGCTGGCTCTGGGTGGAACGCCGGTGCTACAGGACGTTTCCCTCGCCGTCAGCCGCGGCGAAACCAAGGTGCTGCTCGGGGAAAGCGGCGCCGGCAAGACCGTCTTGATGAAGCTCGTCCTGGGCCTGCTGCGCCCCGATGAGGGCCGCATCTGGGTGCTGGATCAGGAAGTCACCGGCCTGCGGGAGCCGCAGCTGTATGATCTGCGCCGCAAGATCGGCATGACGTTTCAGGAGAGCGCCCTGTTTGACTCTCTCACCGTCCGGGACAACGTCGCCTTTCGCCTGGAGGAGGAGGGCGTGTTGACGGAAACGGCCACGGATGACCGGGTCCGCACGTGCCTTCATTTTGTCGGCCTGGAAGGCGTGATGGACAAGATGCCCGGCGAGCTTTCTGGCGGCATGCGTCACCGCGTCTCGATTGCCCGCGCCCTGGCCACCTCGCCCGAGATCATGCTCTATGATTCTCCGACCGGCGGCTTGGACCCTGAAACCGCCACCACGATCATGGACCTGATCATCAAGCTGCGCGATTGCAATCACGTTACCGCGCTGCTGGCCACGCACCGCCTCCAGGACGGCCACCTGCTGGCCACCTATGCCTGGGATGACAGCGCGCAGACGGCGCGCCCGGCGGCAGAAGGCGCCCGCCATACCTCCTTTCTGCTGCTCCGCGCGGGCCGTGTGCTGTTCGACGGCTCGGCCGCTGAGCTCCGCGCCGACCCCGACCCCTACGTCCGCCAGTTCCTGTCCTAACCCGGCCCACGCGGCCGCGGCCCCGCGGTCGTGCGCGCCGTCGCAATTGGCGGCTGGCCGCTCGCCGACAGGACAACGGGCGCGGCTCAGCCGCCCTATTCTGGACGCTCCCGCTGGTCGCTGCGGCTGGGCTTGGACGGCCGCCAACGGACGCCCGCTGGCGCTCGGGGCGTCTTCAAGTTGCCGCGGGTAGCGGCGGGCATTTCCCCTGCTCCTTCGAACCGCCCGCCATGCTACCATCGGCCAGTCGCGCAAGAGAATAGGTGGCTTCCGGATTGGCGACTCTCCTTCGAATCCTTTGTGACCGCTCCCATGCGATGTTTGCCCCTCGGCGCTGGTTCGTAGCCTGCGCTGCGGCCCTGCTGCTCGCCACCGCGGCGTGGGGCACCCGCCCGCCTGCCCCCCGTGCCCTGCGATCCGCCGCGCTCCCATGGTGGCAGCATGCGGTTATTTACGAGATTTACCCTCGCAGCTTCAAAGACTCGAACGGAGACGGCGTCGGCGACCTAACCGGCGTTCGCGCCAAGCTCGGCTACGTGCATTGGCTCGGCGTCAACGCGATTTGGCTGACGCCCATCTATCCCTCGGGCGGCGTGGACGGCGGCTACGACATCATTCATTACCGGAAAATTGATCCCGTTTACGGCACCCAGGCGCAGTTCCATCGCCTAATGACAGCCGCCCGCCGGAACCACATTCGCGTGTTCATGGATCTGGTGCTGGCGCACACCTCGAATCAAGAC
This sequence comes from Terriglobales bacterium, assembly GCA_050746205.1. Taxonomy (GTDB): domain Bacteria; phylum Acidobacteriota; class Terriglobia; order Terriglobales; family SCQP01; genus JAKAUF01. Next base: position 14,269 of record JBOGKW010000006.1, read on the forward strand.
CCCTGGTTTCTCGCATCTCGGCGTTCCCGGCACGGTCCTTATGCCAACTTTTACGTTTGGCGCGACGGCCGCGATGGCGGTCCGCCGAACAACTGGACCTCACTATTCGGCGGCTCCGCCTGGCAATACGACCCCCGGCGCCGCCAGTACTACTACCACTATTACTATCGCCAGCAGCCGGACCTGAACTGGCGCAACCCCGCGGTGCGCCGCGCCATGTTTGCCCGCGCACGATTTTGGCTGCGCCAGGGCGTGGCCGGTTTTCGCCTGGACTCGGTCGGCACGATGCTGGTGGACCCTCAGTTCCGCGACAACCCGCCAGGCACGATGCGCACCGGGGATTTCCCTCTGCCGCAGCAGCATCATCTCCACAACTACAACCAACCTGGCGTGCACCGCATTCTGCAAGCCCTGCGCCGCGTGGTCGCGCCCTATGGCGGCATTTTGATCGGCGAGACCGTCGGCCACACCGCCAGCCAACTGGCGCAGTTCTATGGCACGGCGCGGCATCCCGAGATTCAACTGCCCTTCAACTTCCTTTTCGCCGACGTCAACCGGCTCTCTGCGCCCGTGTTCCGACGGCAAATCGCCGCCTGGACGCACAACCCCGCCCATGGCACGCCGGTTTGGTTTTTTGACAACCACGATCAGCCCCGGGAGCTGCAGCGCTACGGCAACGGGCGCGACAACGCGCAGGTGGCGCGGCTGCTGCCGACTCTGCTGCTAACCCTGCGCGGGACCGTGATTTTGTACTACGGGCAGGAGATCGGCATGACCACCACGCCGCCCAAAAGCCGCCGCGACGTGGTGGATCCCATGGGGCGCCGGTTTTGGCCGGTGTTTAAGGGCCGCGATGGCGAGCGCACGCCGATGCAATGGACCGCGGGACCAAATGCCGGGTTCAGCCCGCCGGGCAGCCGTGCGCAGCCGTGGCTGCCGATCCCAGCCAGCTACAAGACCGTCAACGTCGCCAGCGAGCGCGCCGATCCCGATTCCCTGCTCAACTATTACCGCCGTCTGATCGCGCTTAAGCGCCAGGATCCCGCGCTGCGGCGCGGCGCCTGGATCGCAGTTCACCGCCACGATCCCTATGTCTTGTCCTACCTCCGCCGCTGGCGAGGAGAAACCGTGCTGGTGGCGCTGAATATGACCGGCCGCCGCCAGGTGGAGGACTACCGGCTCGGCATGTCTAGGGCCGTCGTTTTGGCGGATAGTTTGCGGGTGGAACCGCGGCAGCTGGATCTACGCCGGGTGGTGCTGCCCGCCTATGAGGGCGTGGTGGCGCGCGTCGGCCACTAGGTTCTGGCGTCGGGAAGCGGCCCGGCCTGTCCCTCCGGATAGTGACACGGTTTTGGTAACGATCCTGGTTCACTCCGCCCGGATCGAAAGGACTTAGCCGTCGTGGTTCACGGCCAAATGTCACTAAATGCGTTTCGACCTGCGAACCGCACCGGCCACGCGTACAGGTCTCGCTTGGGAGCCCCGGCACAGGCAAATACCCGGCGGCTCAGCCGCCCTATTCTGGACGCTCCCGCTGGTCGCTGCGGCTGAGCTTCGACGGCCGACGACGGGCGAACGCTGGCGCTCGGGGCGTTTCCAAGTTGCCGCGTCAGCTCCGGGTCTGGACACCCTCGGTCGGCCGCCGCTGGAAGAACTCCTCGATCTCCTCCAGCCGCTTGCCTTTGGTCTCCGGCAGCCACAGCCACGCCACAAGGAAATAGATCAGGGAGAAGGCGGCGAACAGGAAAAACACCGTCGAGTAGCCGTACTCGCCGACCAGGGGCAAGAAGACGCCGGCCAGGATCGTCGAGACCCCTTCGTTGAGCAGCAGCGCGATGCTCATGCCTTGGGAGCGGATGCGCGTGGGCATCAGCTCCGACAGCGCCAGCCACACCACCACGCCCGGCCCGATGGCGAAGCCGGCCATGAAGAAGAACAGGCTGGCGGCGGCGATCCAGCCGTTGCCCTCGCCCGGCAGCGGCGTCAGTTTGGCCTGCCGAATGGTGAGTGGCGCCTGCTGCGCCCGCGCCAGGTTGCCGAAGGGATCGCTGAAGAACGCCACCACGCCGTTAGCGGGCAGCGAATCCTGGCGGGTGATCAGCACCGGTTTTGAGGTCTGGTCGCTGCGCAGAACCGGCGTGGCGAACTGAAAGCCGCCATAGGCATAGATGACCGTCAGCGAGGCTGGCCGGCCGGCGAACGGCTGGGCCGCTCCCGCCGGCAGCGCCGCCAAAAGCCGTTGTTCCAGGGCCGGGTTGAACTGCAGCCTGAGGCCCTGCTGCGGCGTGACCATCTGGCGCACGGTCGCTGCCACGCTGACCGTGTGCCGCTCATTGTGCAGGAAGAGCAGGCCGGTCCAGACCAACGCCAGCACCACGCCGGCGGTACCAATGGTCAGCAGGAACTTCCGTCCCCGCCGGTCCACCAGCATCATGCCCACCGCGGTGACGGCGAAGTTGACCAGCGTGAAGACGATATAGCCCCAATGCGCCTGGACGTCGGACAGGCCGCTCTGAATCAGGATGTTGGTGTTATAGCCAATGATGGAGTTGACGCCAGTGGCCGTGTTCAGCGACAGGATGACGCAGGCCAGCACGAAGGGAAGGACGTATTTCCGCTGCCAAAGGCGGTCGCCGTGCTGCCCGCGCTGGGCGCCGTCGGCGGCCGCGGCGGCCTCGATCTCCGCCATTTCCACCCGCGCCGCTTCGGCCGTCCGCGAACGCTCCAGCGCCGCCAAGGCCCGTTCTGGCCGCCCGCGCTTGTGCAGCCAGCGCGGCGATTCGGTGAGGCCGAAACCGCCCACCAGGAACAGCAGCCCCGGCGGCAGGCTCACCCAGAAGATGCTGCGCCAAGCCTGATCCTTGACCGCGAACAACAGCTTGGCGTCGCCCAGCTTGGCCACCGCCTCAACGCGCAGGCTGAAGTACATGCCCGCCAGAGCCGCGGCCACGATGCCCAGCGTCAGCAACCATTGGAAGGTCGCCGTGCCCCGCCCCCGCGTCGCCGCGGGCAGGCACTCCGCCAAGTACAGCGGCACCACGACCCCGATCAGCCCGGCGCTCACGCCTTGGCAGAGCCGGCCCAGCACCAGCGGGCCGTAGCCATGGGCCAGGGCGATCATCGGGATGCTGATGACGAAGATCGCCCCGCTGGCGATCATCAGACTCCGGCGCCCCATCCAATCCGCCAGCCAGCCGGCGAACAGCGTCGAGATGGTGCCGCCCAACAGCACTGCGGCCACCACCACCGACAACTGCTCGGCATTCAGCCCGGAGGTCGCCTGCAAGTACGGCAAGGCGCTGGCGATAATGCCCACGTCCACGCCGTAGAGCAAGCCCCCCAGCCCGGCCACCAGCAGCAGAAAACGGTTATACCGCCGCAATTGCGCGTCGCTCATCCGCCCCCAACAATAGCACCCCCCTCCGGCAGCCGAGACGGCCACCCCACTGCCCTCCTCCGTCCGGCGACCGAGACGGCCGCCCCACTGGCTGCAGCGCTGGCTGCGCTGCTAGACAAAATAAAGCCGCGGCGGGGGACAAGCCCCCGCCGCGGGAAAGGGTTGAGGAATGAGGGCCCCGACTAGCCGGCAGTGGTGCCGATTGGCGGGCTGGCGATCGTCGCCGCCGCGCCGTCGTTGTAGCGGATCACGTCCGACTCGTCGGTGAAGAAGTAGCGGTTGCTGGTGGCCACGCTGGCCGGGTTCGCGGTCATCGTGAACGCCACTGAGGGCGTCGCGCCGTCGCCGGTGAACGTCCAGAAATAGCCCTGGTAGGAGGTCGCCGCGGAGATGGCGCTCGCCAGAGTAGTGTCCAGCAACTCGGCCGCGGCTGCGGTCGGGGCCGCACCCGCCACGCCGCCCAGAAGGCTGAGCGTCGCCGGATAGGTGTTGTACTGGGATTGATACGCCGTCAGGGCCTGCAGCATCGACTTGGTGTTGGCCACGGCGGCGGTAGCGTTGGCCGTCTGCTTGACGGTCAACAGTTTGGGAATGGCGATGGCGGCGAGGATCAGGATGATCGTCACCACGATCAGCAACTCGATCAGCGAGAAGCCTTGCGTGCGGTTTTTGCGATTCAACTTCATAGCCAGATTCTCCTTAAGAGTGGTCCTGTTCCCCGCGCCGGCACCTTCGTTTGCCGAATGGCCGCCGGGTGACGCTGATGACAGTGCAACCCAGCCACCAAACCCGGACCCCGCTCGCCAAGGACAGGGCAAACTTTGCCCGCTCCCGCATTTCTGTAAGTTATCAGATTCACCGCCGCTGCGCTGCCTGGCCTATCGGACAGGCGGGCCGCCATATGGCGCCCGGTCCCGCCCGCCCCAGTGACCATTACCGTCCGAGGTTCGCCACTGGGTGGCGCAGGTGGGCGGGCCTGGAGGCCCGCGCACCCAACGAAAGGGCGGCAGCATGCGGGCGGGCCTGGAGGCCCGCGCTCCCGGCGCAGGCGCGGTTTAGGGGGCGCGGGCCTCCAGGCCCGCCTCGCCTGACTCCACTTCTCCCGCTGCCGCTCGTTTCCGCCATCCCGCGCTGCTCCACGGCCAATCCTCCGCCGCTCCGCACAGGCCCGCGGCCACAGGGTTCCGCTCGATATACCGCCGCGCCACCCGGAAATGCCGCTCGTTCCGAATGAACCGATCGAAATAGTCGGGCTGCCAAAACCGCCCGGCGCGGTGTTGGGCCGCGTTAGCCCGCCGCGCGGTATAGGACTTCCAGCTTCGCAACATGTCCCCAACGCCGAAGCCCGGCAACGGCGTTAGCAGCACGTGCACGTGGCTGGGCATTATGACCCAGGCGTGCAGCCGGTATCGCGCGCCGTCGAAGAGCAACAGACTGGCCTGGACGGCTCGCACGGTAGCCGGCACGGCAAGGGGCCCGTCCCGGCAACGATCAAGTTCGGCTTCCGCCAAATGGCGGATGACTTTTTGTCGTTCCACCGGCGACAGCAGCGGAAGATTCCTGCGCCAACGGTCGAGGACATCTGGCGGCAAAGTGTTGGCGAGACGAAAGGTCAGCGTTTGAGGAATCGGACCCCCATCGAAGTGGGGCAGGTAGCCGCGGCTAGACCAGCCTTTCGGAGCGAGGGTGGATTCCGTCATGCACCTACAGGTACCCGCTCGAACTCGGGCGGCGCAAGATACCCAAATGGAGGGCGGGCCTGGAGGCCCGCGCTCCCGGCGAAGGGGCGGCGGCGTGCGGGCGGGCCTCACGGGAGCGGGGCTGACTGGGGCGGGCCTGGAGGCCCGCGCTCCCAGGGGCTGGTATCCTTGAGTCCAATGCCGCACCCTTCGTCCGAGCCGGCCAAAGGCGAGAAAGCCCGCGAGTTGGATGCGCACGCCCGCCGGGATCTGTTGCGGCTGATCGAACAAAATTATTTGGCCGAACAGGAGGACGCCGCCCTCTACCGCCAGATGGCGGCGCAGGAAAGTGACACCCGCCGCCGGGAGTTGCTGGAGCGGCTGGCCACCAGCGAGGAGCGCCACGCCGCCCGCTGGGCGGAAAAGCTGCGCGAATTCGCCGGAGCGGAGGCCGCGCCGCCGCGCCTGGGCCTGGCCAGCCGCTGGCGGCTGCGACTGCTGGGCTGGATGGGCAACAACGCCGCCATCCGCCGCCTGCAGACGGGCGAAGTTTCCATCGCCGAGCGGTACCGCAAGATGGAACAGCGCTTCGGCCCGGAGGCGGGCGACATCCTGGTGGAGATCGAGGCGGAGGAACGCTCCCACGCCCGCAAGCTGCGCAGTTTGGCGCAAGCCGAAGGCCCGGCCCGCGCCCTCTCGTTCGCCATGGGCCGGGAGCATTGGCATCGGCATGAGCACACCTGGCTGAGCGACGCCATCTACGGCGCCAACGACGGCCTAGGCGCGGTTTTCGGCATCGTCGCCGGCGTCGCCGGCTACACCCAGACCAGCCGCTACGTCCTGGTCAGCGGCATCGCCGGCATGATCGCCAGCGCCATCTCCATGGGCGCCGGCGCGTACCTGGCCGCCAAAAGCGACCGCGAACTCTATGAGGCGGAGATCCACCGCGAGGCCCGGGAGATTGCCGAATCGCCGGTCGAGGAGCGCGAGGAACTGCAGTTGTTTTACCAACTGAAGGGGTTCAGCGAGGCCGAAGCCGCGACCCTGGTGGCCCGCCTGGAGCAAGACCCCAAGCAATTTCTGCAAAGCATGGCCTCGGAGGAGTTGGGCCTGGCCACCCCGCCGACCCGCCGCCCCGGCAACGCCGCCTGGTCGGCCGGCCTGTCCACCGCCGCCGGCGCCGTCATCCCGGTGATTCCCTTCTTCTTTCTGGGCGGCCTGACGGCGGTGGTCGTCGCCTTCATCGTCAGCCTGGCGGCGCACTTTGGCGTCGGCGCGGCCAAGACCTTGTTCACCAACCGCCCGTGGTTCTGGGCCGGCGCGGAGATGACCTTGATCGGCGTGCTGGAAGCCGTCATCACCTTCGGTGCGGGCCACCTGGCCGCCGTCTATATTCACTAGAGCCAGCCGCCGGCTAAAGCCCACGGGCAAACCCGGCGTTCGGCGCGGTTAGCCCGTGGCGCACGGGCTGACCTTCGGCTAAGCTGTCGCTATGTGCCGACCCAGCTTGCTTTTCTTCACGCTGGCGTTGACGGCGCTGTCCCTGGCGGCACAGGCGCCGGTGCAATTTCAGGTGACTCGGCGCCTGGTTGCCGTCCCGGTCACCGTGCTGAACCGCCGAGGCGAGTTTGTGCCCGGCCTGCGCCGGCAGGATTTCCAATTAAGCGTGGACGGCCGGCCGATGCCGATCGTGGCCCTGGACGGCCCAGGGCGTGGGACGGCCGCAGTGGCGAATCTGCACCCCTGGCCGTCGTCGTTGCCAGTAGGTGGCATCAACAACCGGCCTCGTGCGGCCGGTCATGGGCACGTTGTATTCCTGTTCGACGCCGAAGGCATTCCCGTCACGGCACTGGCTATGCTGCGGCGTCAGTTAGCGCAGTCACTGGCCGCAGGGCTGCCCGCGGGAGTGGACGTGGGCATTTTTCGTCTCGCCGCCGGCGTACAGTTGGTCCAGCCGTTCACCACCAATGGCGGCCAATTGGCCGCGGTGCTGGGGCGGCTGCTGGCCACGCCGCAGTCGCTGGCGACCGCCGCGACGGGCGAGGCCGAAGCCATAGACAATGCCGTCTCCGTCCCTGGCGCGGAGCTGACCATTCCCCGGGCCGGCGGCGACCCGCTCGACGCGGCCCTGGCGGCCGTCATGAAGTTGTTTGCCCAGGCCCAAGCGCAAATGCTCGGCCCGGCGCGCCGCAATCTGTTTTATCGGCGGCTCGAGGCCCTGCGCCTGCTGGCGCAGGTTCTGGCCGGCGTGCCCGGGCACAAGGAAGTGCTGTGGTTCTCGACCGACCCCTCCGGCGCGGTGGGCGGCCCCTCGCGCCGCATCAGTTTCTTCATCGCCCAAGCGGCACAAATTTTCAACGCCGCCAACGCCTCCTTGGACATCATTAACCCGACGGGGTTGCGGACGTTTGCCAAGGGCAGCGGCTATGTAGCCGGCGGCCCCGTGGAGAGCCCAATTGACCGTGCCGCCCTAGGTTCCAGCCAAAGCGCGTTGGCGGTGGCCGAGGCCGTGGCGGATCGCACCGGCGGCATGGTGATGCCGGACCGCAACGACTTGGGCACGCTGGCACGGCAGGCGGTGCTGCGGGCCGGCGAGCAATACACGCTCTACTTCGCCCCCCATTTTCCCTACGGGCCGCTGGCCCAATATCACCGTATCCAAGTCCGTGTCTTGCGCCCTGGGCTGAAGATTTGGTACCGCCATGGCTACCGCCAGCGCGGCCGCAATCTGCAGGCCTGGGGCCGCCTCCCCGCCAATCTGAGCGTCCGGCAATGGGCCACCTCGCCGATGGACTTCCGCGGGCTGCCCCTGGCCTTGATCCCCGGCCAGCGCACCGGCCCCATGGCGCCCTATTGGCAGGATGTCAGCGATCATCGGCCCATCGAGGAGTTACCCTTCACGCTGCTGATTCCGATCGCACGGCTGCTGCACCCCACGCCGCATGGCGACGGTCTTTACGATTTCAGCGTGGAGGTCATGGTCACCTCGGCCCGGTCGGGCAAGACCACCCACCTGCCCGCGGATCATTTTCGCAGTCACGTGGACGCCTGGCGCGCCGCCGCCCTCGAGGGCACCCCTCTTCGTTACCGCGGCCGCTTCGTCCTGCCGGTGCGGGGCGCTTGCCTGGCGCGGGTGGCGGTCCGCGATAATGTGAACGGCGCGTTGGGCTCGGTGACGCTCCTGCTGCGCTAGCCGGAGCCGGCGCCGCGCCGCCTAATCGCGGGTCAAACCTTGGGAGGGGCGGCACGTGCGCAGGCGTCCGCGTCAGCGGGCCGGCAGCCGAGACGGCTGCCCTACGGCGGTTTCGCGTCAGGCCTCCGCGCCCGGTGCGCTCAGCAGCGCCGCCAGCAGCGCGGCACGCTCCGCTAGGCTGTGGACGTGGGCCCACTCCCGCGGCGAGTGCGCACCGCCGCCGACCACGCCCAGGCCGTCCAGCGTGGGAATGCCCAGGGCAGCGGTGAAGTTGCCGTCCGAGCCGCCGCCAGTGGCGCATTCCTCGATCGCTAGGCCCAGGCCGTGGCCCGCCAGCTGCGCGCGGGCGAACAGCTCGGCGGTCGCCGCGCTCGGTTCCATCGGGGGGCGGTTGACACCGCCGCCGACGGTCAGCCTGACCCGCGGATCCACCGGCTGCAAGCGGGCGATGCGAGCGGCGATCGCGGCCAGCTCCGCCGCCGTCCATGCGCGCGCATCCACGACCAGATCCGCCTCGGCGGGCACCACGTTGCCGCGCGTGCCGCCGTGGAGGACGCCGCAGTTGACCGTCACGCCGCGCGCCTCGTCGCTCCAGCCCGCGAGCTCCACGGCCTGCCGCGCCAGCTCGACGATGGCGTTGGCTCCGGCAAAATAATCCACCCCGGCGTGCGCCGCGCGTCCTTCGGCCCGCAGGGTAAAGTTGGCGATGCCTTTGCGTGCGGTCTTGAGCTTGCCGGTCTCCCCGCCCCCCGGCTCCAGCACCAGCACCGCCCGTGCCTGCCGCGCCAGGCGCTCGGTCAGCGCCCGCGACCCAGCGCTGCCGGTCTCCTCGTCGCTGACCAGCAGAACCGTGACCGGCCCAACGGGCCCTACCCCGCCAGACCGTGGGGCGGGCTTCCCGGCCTGCCCGCCGAACCCGTGCAGCGCGCGCAGCGCCAGCCACGCCACCGCAATGCCCCCTTTCATGTCCATCACCCCCGGGCCACATACCCGTTCCCCCTCCAGCCGCCACGGCATGCGCAACGTGGTTCCGCGCGGATAGACCGTATCCAGATGGCCGAGCAATAGCCACCCGGAGCCGCGCCCTCCGGCCGCGGCTCCTTGCCCCGCGCGCCGGAGGATCACATGATCGCCCCCGGCGTCGGCGGCAAACTCCTCGGCAAAGCCCAGCACTGCGAACGACGCCGCGATTTCCCGCCCCAGCGCGTCCAGCGCCGCCTTGGCGCCGCTCGGCGTTTCCCGCTCCACCCACCGCCGCCACAGCGCCATGGCCTCGCTCTGATGCGCCTCGACCGCCGCCCGCAACCCGTTGCCCTCCATGCCGTCCCCTCTCTGGTAATCGGCAAAGATACACCAATCCCCTATAATTTTCCTCGTGACCGAACCCGCCGCCTCTTCCCTGCCGCCGCCGGAGCCGCGCCCGCAGGCGCCCCTCGATATTCAGGCCATTCAACGCCTGCTGCCGCACCGCTATCCATTTTTGCTTTTGGACCGCATCACCGCCGTCCAGCCGCGCCGCCACATCACCGCCATCAAGAACGTCAGCGTGAACGAGCCGTTCTTCCAGGGCCACTTTCCGGGCCAGCCGATCATGCCCGGCGTGTTGGTGCTGGAGGCGATGGCGCAGGCGGGCGCCCTGCTCATCATGCTGGAAGCCGCGGCGCCGGAGTCCAAGCTGATTTTCTTCACCGGCGTGGACCAGGGCCGCTTCCGCCGACCCGTGGTGCCGGGCGACCAACTCCGCATCGAGGTCGAGGTGCTGGCTTGGCGCACCTCCCACGGCAAGATGCAGGGCCAGGCCTTCGTCGCCGACCGGCTGGCGGCGGAGGCGGTGCTGAGCTGCCACGTCTCCGACCGTGCCTAGGAAGTGCCGGCGGGGCGATAACGCGTCGCATCGCCTCGTTGTCGGTCGCTCGCAGTTTACAATCCGGATAGGCCGCGTCGCGTTCCTGGCGGCCGGCTACGCATGCCCATCGCTCCCACCGCCACCATCGCCCCCGGCGCCCGCATTCCGGATTCCTGCATCGTCGGCCCCGGCTGCGTGATCGGCGCGGAGGTGGAGATGGGGGAGCACTGCCGCTTGGAGGCGCACGTGGTGCTGGAAGGGCCCACGCGGCTGGGCGCCCACAACCACATCTATCCCTTCACCACCGTCGGGCTGGCGCCGCAGGATCTCAGCTACCGGGGCGAGCCGACGCGCCTGGAGATCGGCGAGCGCAACACCATCCGGGAGTTTTGCAGCTTGCATCGCGGCACCGTGAAGGGCGGCGGCTTGACCCGGATTGGCAGCGGCAACCTGCTGATGGCCTACGCGCACGTCGCTCACGACTGTTTCGTCGGCGACGGCTGCATTTTGGCCAATTGCGCCACCTTGGGCGGCCATGTCTTGGTCGGCGACTTCGCCACCGTGGGGGCGTTTTCGCCGGTGCACCAATACGTGCGCATCGGCCCCCATGCCTTCGTCGGTGGCGGCACGGTGGTCACCCAGGACGTGCTGCCCTACAGCAAGACGGTGGCCCGTCGCGAGGCCCGCGCCTACGGCATTAACCGCCTGGGGCTGGAGCGGCGGGGCTTCAAAGGCGAGACCCTCGCCGCCCTGCAGCGCGCCTTCCGGCTGTTGCTGAACAGCGGGCTGAACACCACCCAGGCGCTGGAAAGAATCCACGCCCAGATCAGCGCGGAGCAACTGCCGGAGAATCACCCTGTCGCCCAGCTCGCCGCCTTCATCGCCGCCAGCGAGCGTGGAGTGATCAAGTGAACGCCACCGCCGCGCCCCCCGCCGGCCCGCCCTACGGGCTGATCGCCGGCAATGGCCGCTTCCCGTTCCTGATTCTGGAGGCGGCCCGCAGCCGCGGCTTGGCCATCATCGTCGCGGCCATCCGCGAGGAGACGTTTCCCGAGATTGAGGCCCAGGGCGTGCCGGTCACCTGGCTCAGTCTGGGGCAACTGGGCAAGCTGATCGAGTTGTTCCACCACCATGGCGTGCGCCGCGCCGTCATGGCCGGCCAGGTGCAGCACAAGCAGATCTTTTCCGCCCTGCGGCCCGACTGGCGGATGGTCAAGCTGTTGGCTGGGCTGGCGGCGAAAAACACGGATTCCCTGCTCGGCGCGGTGGCCGCAGCTCTGGCCGCCGAGGGGGTGGAGCTGGAAAGCTCGACCGCTTTTTTGCAGCCGCTGCTGGCGGGTGAAGGCCCCCTGACCCCGCGCGCGCCCGACGCGCGGGAGCAAGCCGATATCGCCTATGGCCTGGGCGTGGCGCGGCAGCTGGCGGCGCTGGACATCGGGCAAACCGTGGTCATCGCCGACCGCGCCTGCCTGGCCGCCGAGGCCATGGAGGGCACCGACGCCACCATTCGCCGCGCCGCCGCCTTAGCCCAGGGCCGGCCGCTGACCGTGGTCAAGGTGGCCAAACCCAAACAAGATCCGCGCTTCGATGTCCCCGTGGTGGGCCCCGCCACCCTGGCCGCCATGCGCGAGGCGCGCGCCACCTGTCTGGCGGTCGAGAGCGGCATCACCCTGCTGCTGGACCGCGAGCCGCTGCTGGCGGCCGCGGCGGTGGCCGACATCGCCATCACCGGGGTCCCCCGGCCATGACCGTCCCCGCCCACCGCGCCCCGCCGCCCGGCGCCCCGCCCGCGCCGGTCCGGGTGGGCCTGTTCGGCTGCGGCAGTTTCGGCCGGCACCATGCCCGCGTCTATGCGCAATCGCCCCGTGCCCACCTGGTAGGCATTCACGACCGCGACTCCGCCGCCGCCCGCGCCGTCGCCGCCGCCCACGGCGTGCCGGTCTTCGATGACCCCGCCGCCTTGGCCGCCGAGATCGAGGCCGCCAGCGTGGCCGTCCCTACCGCCTTCCATGCCGCCCTAACGCTGGATCTCCTGCGCCAAGGCAAGGACGTGCTGGTGGAAAAGCCCATCGCCGCCTCGCTTGCTGAGGCCGATGCCATGACCGCCGCCGCCGCCGCCGCGGGCCGGATCCTCCAGGTTGGACACCTCGAGCGCTTCAACCCCGCCGTCCGGCTGGTCCGGCCGCGCATCACCCGACCCCTCTTCTTTGAGGTGCACCGCCTCAGCCTGTTCAGCCCCCGCAGCCTAGACGTAGATGTGCTGCTCGACCTGATGATCCATGATCTGGACATCGTGCTCAGCTTTTTGTCCCTGGGTGGCGCGGCGCCGGAGATCGAGGACGTGCGCGCCGTCGGCCTGCCCGTCCTCAGCCGCAAGGAGGACATCGCCAACGTCCGCCTCGGCTTCGCCAACGGATGCGTGGCCAACTTCACCGCCAGCCGCGTCAGCACGGAAAAGGTGCGCAAGCTGAGGCTTTTTCAGCCCGGTGAGTACGTCTCACTCGACTACACCCGCCAAGACGCGCACGTCTTCGCCCTGGCGGGCGCAGGCGCTTCGCCTGCCTCCGGCCCGGCCGACATCCGTTCCGCCATGGCCGCGATTATCCCCAGCCATTTGACCGCCCCGCCGGCCGAACCCTTGGCGGTTGAGATCGAGGCGTTCTTGGCCGGCGTGCGCAGCCGCCAGCCTCCCGAGTGCGGCGGCGCCGAGGGCCGCGCCGCGCTGGCGGCGGCGCTGCGCGCCGGCCAAGCCATCGCTCGCCATGCCCGCCGGGTAGGGTTGGGCTAGGCCGCCGGACGGCCTGCCCGCTGGCCCGGGGAGCGGCTCGGCCGCCCAACTCCGGACCGCCCCGCCGCTCCACCCCCAGGCCACCGCTTCGCCCCCAGGGTGCGCCGCTCCACCCCAGCGCCGTGCCGCTGCATGCTGGGGTGGGCGGGGCCGGCAGCGGACGCACGCTGGCGCTCAGGCCGTCTCCGAGTTGCCGCGAGAGGAGCCCGAATTTCCGGTAACCGAAAGCCCGGTTTGCCGTCCTGATATCATGGAGGAACCAATCGCGGCAACTGGGAGACACGCAGCGCACTAGCGGGCGTGGCTTGCCGGTCGTCGAAGCCTAGACGCAGGCGCGCCCAAAGGGAGCGCCGTCGAAAAATGGGCGGGTGGAGCCGCCCGCGCCACGAGTTCCCACCTGCTGCCGCCAAAGCCCGCCCGCATGGCTACCGGGGAGACAAATTCCACCGCTGCCGGAGAAGCCCCGTCGCCGCCACCGCCGGAGCTGGGCGGCGCTCCTGCGCAGGGGTCCGCCGGCCCGCCTGGCCCCGACCATGTCGAGGCGCTGTTCACCGAACTCGGCGAGCAGCTCGAAGACGAGCGAAGCCGCAACCGCCACCGCGAGGCGGTGTTTCTGTCCGTTATCGTCCACCTCTGCGTTCTGATTCTGCTGATTCTCAACCCCAGGCTGCCCAGTTGGCTCCATTTCTCTTCACCGCCGGTCTTGGTGAATCCGCAGCAACTGGTCCGGCAGCAGCAACTCACTTATCTGGTTTCGCCCCTTCAGCCGCCCAAACCCAAGCACAAAGTCCATAGCAACGTGCTGAGCGACCGCGACCGCCTGTACCGACACCCGCAGCACCGCTTGCTGGATTCCTTCGCCGGTCCGGCGGCGCCGGCCCTACGCCGTCAGCCCGCGCTGCGCCCGGTTCGCCCCCGGCCCGCGATCCGTCCCGCGCCGCCGCCGCGCATGACCGCCGCCGCGCCCAAGCCGGCGGCGCCCAAGCCGGTGGAGAAGGCCGAGGGGACGGCGAAAACTCCCGGGCCGGGGAGCGCCAACGGCGGCTTGCGCCTGGAAAACGTGCCGCGCACACCGCAAAAGGCGCAACTGCACATTCCCATCCCTGGCATGTCCGCCGAGAGCCAGCTCAAGCAGGCGATTGAGGCGGCCGCCCGCCAGCAAACTCAGGGTGCCGGCCAAAGCGTGGCGGAAATGGGCCAATTGCCCAGCCCCCAGGGCTTGCCCAGTCCGCCCAGCCCCGGCGGCACCGGACAGGTCGGCGATGGGGTGCAGATCCTGACCAACACCGAAGGTGTTAACTTCCACTCCTATCTCCAGCAGTTGCTGGAAGTCGTCCGCCGGAACTGGTATGCGGTGATGCCGGAAATGGCCTATCTGGGCCGCAAGGGCCGCAGCGTGCTGGTGTTCAAAATTGACAGCCAGGGTCACCTCGTGGGCCTGCAACTGGTCTCGCCCTCCGGCACGATCTCGTTTGATCAGGCGGCGCTGGCGGCGATCAATGCATCGAATCCTTTTCCGCCTCTGCCCTCCGCCTTCCACGGCCCCTTCCTCGGGCTGAGGTTCTTCTTTTTCTACAATATCAACCCCTACCAAGCACAAGCGGCCGGCGCCCAGTAACGGCTAGCGGTCGTTTTCCGGTCCGGCAAAGGGTGAAAGCGCCGGATGGCGGCTGAGCCGGCGCCAGCGCGCCATCTCCCGGCACCAGGCAAAAAAGCGCCACAACCGCCGGGGATGCCCGCAGGAGAACGCCAGCATGGCCGACAAGCCCACGGTCTCGGCGGGTTGCCCGCTATAGGTCTCAATGCGCCAGCGCAGATAAGGACTGCGCCAAGGCCACAATCGCGCCCCGCGCGTTGCGCGCCAGCAAAAGCGAACCCCCGCTCCCACGCCCCAATTTTAAACCCTGGCGACGGCCGGCACCGCGCCAGCCTCCAGGACTACGCTTCCGTTCTGAAGCGGCGATAAAATCGGCGCATGCAGTATTCGGCGCTTGTCGGTGATCTGGCTTATGAGTTCAGCCTGCCCGATACAGAAGGCGCGGTGCGGCGGTTGGCGGAGTTTCGTCAGTTGGGGCCCGCCGCCCTGCTGTTCGTGCCCACCGCCGGGGGCTGGGCGTCGCGTTGCCAGTTCTGGAACTTCCTCCGCCATTACGACGCGTTTGTGGGTTTCGCCACCGAGGTAGTGGTGATCGCCGGTGATCCGCCGCCGCAACTGCGCCGGCTGCAAGCCCGACTGGGATTGCCCTTCGTCTTTTTGGCCGATCCCCCCGGCCGCGTCGCGGAGCGCTATGGCACCGGCGCGGGGGCGGCGACGTTGCTGGTTGATACCCACGGCATCATCCGCTTCCGCCACAGCGAGACCTGGTTTTGCCGCACCCCGGCTCACCGCCTCCTCGCCATCGCCCACCATTTGACCACGCCCATGGCCGTCCAATAGCCGGCCCGTCGCTGTGGGTGCGGGGAATCGCGTCGCAGGGCTGCGTTGTCGCAACCGCAAGACTTGCCGCTGAGCCCTGGGATTCGCACGTGGCGCGGGGCTCCTGCCCCTGGCGGGGCCTTTTTTATTTGGCAGCCGAGACGGCTGCCCTACGGGAGCGGCCCGTAGGACAGGCGTGTCAAGCCTGTTCCACGGGCGCTGTCGGCGTCAGAGGAAGCGCCGCAAGATTTTTTTGGTTAGGCCCGTCAGCGCCATCGCCTGCCGCTCCCTGGGCTCGCACCACCGGCCGGAAGGCGCTGGCATGGCCGCCGGCGGCGCGTAAACAGCCGCCTTAATCCGCCGGTAGGTGATGGCGTGGTGCACCACGCCGAGATAGCGCTCGCCCGCAATTGCCCTCTGTCGTGGCGGCAGTTCCCACAGCCCCGGCATTACCGCCTCCGCCAGGGCCCGGCGCCGCAGCCGCACGCCCTGACGGCGACGGCATAGCCAGTAGCCCTCCGCTACCGTTTCCGCCCGCCGCCGCGCCCGGGGTGGGGTCAGTGCGGCGCCGCCACGCCCCCGGTCGCGGCACCAGCGGCGCAGCGGACACTGCGGGCAGCGTGGCGCGCGCGGCGTGCAGACCGTCGCTCCCAACTCCATCAGCGCCTGGTTGCTATCCCCTGGACGCCGCGCGTCCAACCAGCTCCGATTCGCCTGCTCCGCCGCCGCGCCGCTCAGCGCCTGGCCCGCCAGGCGCGACAGGACGCGGCGAATGTTGCCGTCCACCGCCGGATACGCTCGCTGGTGGGCGATGCTGAGCACGGCGCCAGCGGTGTAGGGGCCAAAGCCGGGCAGCGCCAAGAGCGCCTCGAAGTTGGTCGGCAACGCTCTCTGCCCAGTCGCCACCACGGCGCCCGCTGCTTGCCATAGCTGCCGTGCACGGCGGTAATAGCCTAGCCCGCTCCAGAGCGCCAGCACCTCGGCCTCCTCGGCCCGCGCCAGATCGGCCAGGCGGGGAAAGCGGGCGAGAAAACGGCGGTAGTAGCCCTCGACCGTGGCCACGCGGGTCTGTTGCAGCATCACCTCGCTGACCCAGACCGCGTAGCCGTCGCGGCAACGTTCCGGCCGCCGCCAGGGCAGATCGCGCCGATGCGCCCGATACCACCGCAACAGCGCCTCCCTGGCCCTAGGCGTCATGGGTTATGGGTTGGAAGCGGTTCGGCACGGCGCTCCACGTCGCCCACCGACCGCGGGCCTCGCAGCGGTCCGCTCCGTTGCCGCCCGGCGTGGGCCTGGCCGGATCTTCGCGGCAAATGGGCTCAGCCGCCTGATTCTGGACGGCCCCGACACGCCAGACCTTGAGGTCAGTTCGAGCTTTGCTCGTGGACGCCGCCTTCGGCGGCTTTGGCCGCCTCCGCGGCTTGCAGCTTGCGGGCCTGCAGCGACTGCGCCACCCATTGATCGGCCATGGCCAGGTCTTGCTGGCGCTGCGCCTTGTCGCCGCAGGCCAAATCCGCCTTTTGCCGGTACAACAGATTGACGTAGGTCATCGCGTCGGCGTAGTTCTTGCGCAGCTGCATGCTATTTTTCAGCTGCTGAATGCCGTCTTCGATTTCGGGCAGCGCGGTCTGGGCCAGTTGCTTGCAGGCCGCAATGGTTTTGCGCGTGGGCTTGGCGCCCACCAGGGGGTCGGTCTGCCGGGTGATGCCCAGTTGTTTGCGCAAATCGTTGTTGGCGGAGAAGGTGCGCGTCCAGGCAATCACGCCAATCGAGTAATAGGGAGTGGGATTCTTCGGCTCCAGTTGAATTAACCGGAGATCCCACTGCCGCGCCTGATCCATTTTTTTCATGTTGAAGTACAGGCTGGCGAGGCCGGCGACGGCGTTGCTGTTGTTCGCGTCCTGCTTGAGGACGTCCTGGTAGATCTGGGCCGCCTGTTGACCCAAGCGCATGTTGTCCGGCGATGCCGCCCCGGGCACGAACTGGGACTGGTAGGCGGTGGCCAGATAGAGTTTGGCATTGATGAAGGTGGGATCCAGGCGGATGGCGTCTTTGAAGTCCGCCTCGGCAGCGTCAAACTGCGCCGCCTTAAACGCCTGCACGCCCTTGTTCAGATCGTTGCGGGCCTCGAGTTTGGCGCAGCCCGCCAAACCTAGCAATCCTCCGCCCAAGGCCGCTACCGCCAGCAGCTTGATTCCGTTGTGCATGTGGTGGCTCCCGCGCGCTACGCTCATTGTCCTGTGAGGCTCTGGGTTATCAACCCGACCTGAATCGAGGGGTCCTCGCCCATGGCGATGTCAATTGCCCGCGCCACCTGGCGGAATTCGATGTTGTTGTCGGCGGCTACGAACATCACTTTTTCGGCGCGGGTTTTATAGATGTTTTCCAGGTCCGGGCCGAGCGTGTCCCAAGTGACGGTCTCCTCGTTAATCTTGACCACCGGAGGCGCGACCGCAGAGGGGCCGTCCAAAATCCGCACCACGATGGCTCGGTTATTCACCGGTGGCGGCGTCTTGTGGTGCTTGGGCTTCTGGGGCACCAGTGCCTTGAGCCCATGCGGCGTCATTGGCGTGATCACCATGAAGATGATGATCAGCACCAGAAGAATGTCAATCATGGGCGTCATGTTGATGTCCGAGGTCGGACCGCTCTTTTTGCCAGTTGCCATCGCCATAGCGAGTTCCTCCTGATCCGGCGCTCGCGGCTAGCCGCCGCTGGTCAGCAAATTGCCGTGGATATCCACCTGCTGGGTGAGCATGCCGACTTCGTCCACGCCGGCGGCGCGGACCGCCTTGACCACGCCGACCACGTTGACGTACTGGGCGCGGGCGTCGGCCTTGATGTAGACGGTTTTGTCCAGGCGCTTGGCGATCAGTTTGTTGACCGAGTCGCTGAGCTGATCCAGGGAGATGATTTTGTTGCCCAAAAAGATCTTGCCGTCGTGGCTGATGCCGATGATCACCGCGTTGGTGGCGTTGGCTTTTTTCAGGGGCACGGGATGCTTCGTGTGAGCCAACTGAACGTTCAGCCCCTTCTGTAACATCGGGGTGATAACCATGAAGATGATCAGCAGCACCAGCATCACGTCCACCAAAGGGGTGACGTTGATGTCGGAGGTGACGTCAATTTTCGCGCGCTTCAACGGCATGGCGAAGTTCCTTTTGTTCGTCCCGCCGGGGCGGGGCTAGCGACGCTTCGCCCCCCGCCGGCGGCGGGGGGCGCGTCTAGCGATGCGAACGCCTCCTATTTGGCGCCGCGGGTGGCGGCGCGCCCGCTGCGCTTCAGGAAGTAGTCAATCAACTCGCTGGAGGAGTTGTCCATTTCGACGTCGAAGGCCTCCAGTTTGCCGGTGAAGTAGTTGTACAGCCACACCGCGGGGATGGCCACGAACAGCCCGATCGCAGTGGTGACCAGGGCCTCGGAGATGCCGCCAGCGACCGTGCCCAAGCCCGAGCTGTGCTGGGCGCTAATGCTGGTGAAGGCGTCAATAATGCCCAGCACCGTGCCAAACAGCCCGACGAAGGGGGCGGTGGCGCCGATGGTGGCCAGCGAGCCGAGGCCGCGCTTCAATTCGGCATGCTCGATGGCCTCGGCGCGGTCCAGCGCCCGGCGGCTGGCCTCGAGCTGCTCGCCGGCCAGGTCGGGCGAGATTTCATGCGCTTGAAACTCCGCCAGCCCAGCCGTGACCACCTTGGCCAGATGGCTCTTCTTGTTGCGTTCGGCGATCTTGAACGCCTCATCTAAGCGGCCATCGCGCAGGGCGCCGGCCACGGCCGGGGCGAACTGGCGGCTCTGGCCACGGGCGCCGGAGAACACCAGCCACCGGTCCACCATCACACCGATCGAAATGACCGACATGATGAACAGCACGATCACCACCAGCTTGGCCGGGGTGCCCATCTGGTGCCACAGCGCCACGGGGCCAAAACCGACCGCGCCGGTGCTTGCCTGTAACCACATCAAAGTTGCCAAAAGCATCGCTAGATCCTCTCCTCGGAAAATTTCGTCAAAAACTCGTCACCCGTTCGATCCTGATTCCGTGCCGAACTCCTTCGTCGTTTGCGGCGTCGCTGTCCATTGCCGCGGCCGCGCCAGCGGTTAGTCGCCGCCGAGTTCAAAGTTGACGGTAATCTCGGTGTCCACCGCCACCGCCTGGTGATTCAGCGTGGTCGGGCGGTATCGCCAGTTGCGCACCGCCTGCATGGCCGCACCCACCAACATCGGGTGGCCGCTGACCAAGGTCAAATCCTCGACGCGGCCATCCTTGCCGATGATCGCGTGCAGGATGACCGTGCCGCTGATGCGCGCTTGGCGCGCCAGTTGTGGATACTGCGGCGGCGGACAGGAGATGCAGTTGGCCGCCTCCACGTCACCACCCACCCGCAGCGGGCCGGTGGGCGTCGGCGGCGGGGGTGGCGGCGGCGCGGTCGAGTTGGCCAGGCCGCCGATGACGCCGCCGATGGCGCCGCCGCTGGAAAAGCCGCCAACCACGCCGCCCGTGGGGGCCGGCGGGGGCGCCTGATCCTTGACCATCAGAATCTTTTTGGGAATCTTGGGCGGGGCAACGAGCTGATTGTGCTGAAACTGGCTGACCATGCGGTGCACCACCACCTGCACCTTCGGCGGCGGCGGGGGTGGCGGCGGGGGCGGGGGCGGGGCGGCCAAGAACGCGGTCAGCGCAGTCGCCGGCAACACCGAGTAGTAAATCAGCGGAATGATGACCATGATGGCCAGCAGCCCGACCTGAATGATCAGCGAGAGCGCAAAGGTAAACGGCTTTTTGCTCTTCCCGCCCTTGCCCGAAATGACTAGGCTCTGCTCGAACATGATTCCGCGCCCTCCCAGGCCCCCGCCGGCCCCGGCGGCATCGCTAGCTGCGGCTGCGCACCAGCTTCTCGCCCGCCCGCCCGGCGACCGCGCGGGCCGGCCGCTGCTGGCGCCGGTTCCGCCACTCGATGTAGGCCACCATCATCGGCGCCGCCACGGCGATCGAGGAGTAGGTGCCCACCAAAATACCAAAGGTCATGCAAAACGAAAAGCCGCGCAGCACCGGCCCGCCCAACGTCAGCAACGCCAGCACCGACAAGAACGTCAGCCCCGAGGTCAACACCGTCCGGCTCAGCGTCTGGTTGATGCTCAAATTCACCAAGTCCGACAGCTTTTCCCGGCGCAAGATCTTGAGGTTCTCCCGCACGCGGTCGAACACCACGATGGTGTCGTTCATGGAATAGCCAACGAGGGTCAGAAACGCCGCGATGACGGTCAGCGAGATCGGCAACCGCACCAGGGCGAACATCCCCAGTGTGATCAGCACGTCGTGAAACACCGCCACCACCGCCGCTACGCCGTAGATCCATTCGAACCGAAAGGCAATATACACCAGCATGCCCGCCAAGGCATACAAAATTGCGAGCACGGCCTGGCGGCGCAACTGGGCGCCGACCTCGGCGCTGATAATCGAGGCGCTGCGGACGCTGAACGGCCCCAGGAAGAAGGACTGACGCAGGCTGGCCACCAGCGCCGGAGTCGTCCCCGGCACCTGGCGCAGCGCGGCAAACGACGGGATCAGCCCCCCCCAGATGTGAACCCGGTACTGGTCCAGCATCGTCTGCGCCAACGCCTGATAGCGCGCCTGGGCGTCGGCCAGTCCCGCCCAGTGATTGGGATCGTTCTGCACCAGCCAGGCGCCCAGGTGCGCCGGGCTGATATTGTTCAGGTCCAGCTTGCCCGCCTCGGGCGGCGCGGTCTTGTAGAGCGCCGCGATCACGGCGCTGCGGCTCTGCTCCAACTGTTGTTCGTTCAAGGCCGAGAGCGGCAGGGAAATCAGCACCTCGTCGCTGGAGCGGCCGCCCACGGGCTGGATCACACCCTGCGTCAGCCCGGCGGCATCCAGCGCCTGCCGGATCTTGGCGACCGGCGCATGCTGGCTGAACTTCACATCCACCACGGCGCCGCCGGTGAAGTCCAGGCCCATCGCCGGCCCATGGTGATAGGCGAGCGCGACCATGCCGATCACGAACAGCACCATGGTGAGGGTGAGGAAGTACCATTTCTTCCCTAGGAAATCAATGTTGGTTTCGCGAAATAATTCCATGCGAGACGGCCCTTAGCTTCCTGTGCGCGGCGCCTGCGTCGGCGTCGGTCGGCCAGGTCGGACAGAACCAATCCCGCTCGACCGTATAGACCCCACACGGCACCCAAATGTTCCCGCCCGGCCGCGAGTGGAGTTCGCGTCCCGGCTTGCGTACCCGCCCTCCTCCAGGCGGGCGAGCGCAATGCCGCCGGATCCATGCCGGCTAGACACTCAGTTCCGCCCCCCGCGGCATCTTTTGCAGCACGTAGTCGAAAATGACCCGCGACACGAACACCGCCGTAAACAGATTGGCCAGCAAGCCCACCGTCAGGGTGATCGCGAACCCCTTGATCGGCCCCGTACCGAAGAGGAACAGGATGACGGCCGAGACGATGGTCGTGACGTGGGTGTCCAAAATGGTGATGAAAGCCTGGCGAAAGCCGATATCCACCGCCGCAGGCACACTTTTCCCGTGGCGCAACTCTTCGCGTATGCGCTCGAAGATCAGGACGTTGGCGTCCACCGCCATGCCGATGGTCAAAATGATGCCGGCGATGCCGGGCAAGGTCAGCGTGGCCGAAACCCAGGCCATGTAGGCCATCAGGATGACCAGGTTCAGGACCAGGGCGAGCACGGCATTGATGCCGGCGCCGCGGTAGTAGATGAGCATAGCGATGGCCACCACCAAAAAGCCGATGATGGCGGCGACCACGCCGTCATGGATGGAATCGGCGCCCAGCGAGGGGCCGACCACTTCTTCCTCCAGGTAGGTGAACGACGCGGGCAGGGCGCCGGAGCGAAGAATGAGCGCCAGATCGTGGGCCGACTGCGCGGTGAAGTTGCCGGTGATCCGGCCCTGGGAGCCAATGGCCCCCTCGATGACCGCGGCTTCGGCGACGCGGTCATTGAGGACCACCGCCAGTTGCTTGCCGACGTTGGCGCCGGTAAAGGCCCGGAAGCGCTGGCCGGCGGCGCGGGTGAGGGTAAAGTCCACCTCCATCTGCCCGCCCGAGCTCAGTTCCGGCTCGGCGTCGCGCAACTCGGTACCGTTGACCACGCCGGTGCGGCCCAGCAGATACCACTCCGCGCCGCCGCCCTGGCCCCCAACGTTGGAGCCCTGCATCAGCATGCTGTTGGCCGGCAGCACGCCGCCATACTGCGAGAGAGCGGTGGCTTGGTCGGAGAAGGGGCCGGCCTGGACCAGGTGGATCGAGAGCTGGCCGGACTCCTGCATCACCTGTTTGACGCGGGCGGGGTCGCTGATCCCGGGCAACTGGACCAGGATTTGATTGGCGCCGAGGCCGTGCTGTTGCACGGTCGGCTCAGTGACGCCGAGCTGGTTGATGCGGTTGCTGATGGTCTCAATTTCCTGTTGCAGCGCCCGCGACTCCAGTGCCTGCGCCGCCAGCGGCTGCATCACCACTTCATAGTTGCCGCCCGCCTGTTGGTTGAGCTGGTAGTCCGAGCCCAGGTCGTTCTGCACGATGTTGCTCAGGTCGCCGGCCCGGGCAGGCGGCACGCCCTGCACCAAAATCGTCTCCGGATGCTGCTTGCCGCCCGGCTTGCTGACCGTGGCTGGAATGCCGGCCTTGCTCAGCGCGTCCTGCAATTGCGACATGGCGGCGTCGGTCTGGGCGTTGACCGCGTCTTGCACATGCACCTGCAGAATGAGGTGCGTGCCGCCCTGCAGGTCCAGGCCGAGATGAATGCGGGCGATGGTGGAACGCTCAATCGCCCGCCCGCTAATGCCCTTGGGAATGCCGGTGATGCCCAAGATGCAGGCCACCACGACGACGATGATGAAGATCGTTTTCCAGCGCAGGTTGCGGTGCATGCGGTTGGTTCCAAAAACGAGCGATGGGCGCAGGCCGGCCGCCTCAGGCCTGCTTAGCGTCGTTGGCGGCGGTAGCCTCGGCCTCGATCTGGGCCACGGCGCTGCGCAACACCTCGAGTTTGTGCTGATCCGGCGGCACGCGCAGATGAATGAAGTTATCCCGCACGCTGACCACCGTGCCGTGGATGCCGCCGGTGGTGATCACCCGGTCGCCGGCCTTGAGCGCCTGGTGCATCAGCCGAACCTTTTTCTGCCGGCGCTGGGTCGGGAGGATGAGCAGGAAGTAGAAGATCGCGAAGACCGCGACGATCATCAACAGTCCGACCGAGTTACCCTCGGCGGGGCCGGGCGCGGCAAACAGCAGCGTAGATAAAGCGGGCAACAAAACCAACTCCCTTTACTTGCCAGGGCGCCCGGCGCCGGGCACGTGGCGCTGCGCGCCCCCGCCCCGCCGGTGGGCGGCGACCGAACTCGCCGATCGCGGCCCGCGAAGACCGCTCAGCGGCACCCCATCACCCGCAACCCCGCCGTGGGCGGGGCGTTCAGACATGGGCGGCTGAACTGCCAGTGCTCGGAGCGCCTCGAGGTGGCCGCAGCCCCGCCCCGGGCGGGGTTTCCGCTAAGGACAAGTGGAATCCGGCTCCGTTGCGCGCCCCGCGCGGCGCTGGGGATACCGCTCCCCAAGCTCCACAGCATGACGGAGTTGCCGCATCCTGTCAAGATAATGGAACAGGTTGTGCTCGGTATGGAGCATGGCCGCCAGCACCTCCCCGCTCTGAAATAAATGCCGCAGGTAGGCCCGGCTGTAGCGGCGGCAGACGCGGCAGCCGCAGGCGGGGTCGAGCGGGTTGGGATCGCGGGCATAGCGGGCATTCTTGATGGCGATTTTGCCCTGCGAAGTGAAGAGCACGCCGTTACGGGCGTTGCGCGTGGGCAGCACGCAATCGAACAGATCCACCCCCAGGCGCACGTACCGCTCCAGGTCCTCTGGCGTGCCGACGCCCATCAAATAGCGCGGCTTGTCGTCAGCCAACCGCGGCGCCGTGGCGGCGACCACCACGGCAGCGGTCGCGGCCGGCTCGCCCACCGAGACGCCGCCGATGGCGTAGCCCGGCAGGTCGAGCGCCGCCAGGCGCTCGGCGCACTCGGCACGTAGGTCCAAGTGCGCTCCGCCCTGGACAATGCCAAAGAGCGCCTGCGTGTAGGGCGCTGTGTCGCCGCGCTGGACCGCGCTTCCCCTCCCCGCGGCCTCCCAGGTGTTGCGGCACCGCTCCGCCCAGCGCAGCGTCCGCTCCATGGCCAGCCGTGCCTGGGCGGCATCGTGAGCGGCGGGATAGCCCAGGCACTGATCGAAGGCCATGATGATGTCGGCGCCCAATTGCAACTGCGCGTGGGTGGCCAGCTCCGGCGTGAACAGGTGGGCGGCGCCGTCGAGGTGGGAGCGGAAACGCACACCCGCTTCATCCACCCTGGCCAGAGCCGCCAGGCTGAAGACCTGAAAGCCGCCGCTATCGGTGAGGAAGGGCCGCTGCCAGGTCGTAAAGCCGTGCAGGCCGCCCAACGCGGCAATGGTTTCCGTGCCGGGGCGCAGGTACAGGTGGTAGGTGTTGGCCAAGAGGATCTCCGCCCCGAGGGCCTCCAACTGCTCCGGGCCGATGGCCTTGACCGTGGCCCGCGTGCCCACCGGCATGAACGACGGCGTCTCAATCACCCCGTGCGGGGTGTGCAGCCGGCCCCGCCGCGCCTGGCTGCCTGGGTCCCGGGCCAAGACCTCAAAGCGGAATCCCTCCATCACCTTGCGAGCATAGCAACCGCCGGCCGTTCACCGCCCGGCGCGGTGGCGCCGATTGAGCCGGGTGAGGACAGCGGCGACCGAGGGGATCAGCCCGTCCAAGTGTGCGGGAAGGACGCCCGCCGGCGTGGGTTGGGGCGAAGCCGTGGCAGCGATGGCGCCGCTCCGAGCGAGCGGCGGCCCCTAGCGGCGCGGCGGGGGGTAGGCGATTTGGCCGAGGATGGCCGGCCAGCGGGCGCCGGTGGCAGCGGGAAGGTTGGCGGGGAGTTGGTGGAAGGTGCGGTCGGCGAGCACTGCGAAAGCCAGCGCTTCCTTGGCCTGCGGCGGGATGCCGAAATCGGCGGAGGAGCGAAAGCGGCACTGGGGCGCCGCCGCCGCCAGCATGCGCATCAGGGTGGGGTTGCGCAGGCCGCCGCCAGCGGCAATCACCTCCCAAGCCGTGCCGCGGGCCGAACCGAGCGCAAGGCCGAGGGCCACGGTGCGGGCGGTGAGAGCGGTGGCGGTGGCGAGCAGGTCGTCAGGAGAGGCGTTGGGGGCGGCGGCCAGCAGGCGGGCAACAAAGGCGCGGCCGTACTGCTCGCGGCCGCAGCTTTTGGGCGGCTTTTGGCGGTAATAAGGATCGGCCAGCAGGCGGCGGAGCAGCGGCGCGATCACCTGGCCGCGGGCGGCGCCGCGGCCGTCGCGGTCACAGCGCCGACGGCCCTGGCTGAAGTGGGCGGCCAGAGCGTCCACGACCATATTGCCGGGGCCGGTATCGAAGGCACGCACCCGGTCGGCGCCGGCACCGGGCGGCAGCAACGTCAGGTTGGCGATGCCGCCCAGGTTGAGCGCCGCGCGCGGCTGGCGGGGATGGTGCAGGAAAAGCCAATCGAGCCAGGGAACAAGCGGCGCGCCTTGGCCGCCGAGGGCGACATCGGCAGCACGGAAGTTATTGATGACGGGAACGCCGGTGCGGGCGGCGATGACGGCGGCTTCGCCCAGTTGCCAGGTGCAGGCGACGGGCCGGCCCAGAAAGGGCCGCGGGCGGCCCTGGTGATAGATCGTCTGGCCGTGACTGGCGATGAAGGCCAACCGGCCGGGGGCGATCTTGGCGCCGGCGCAGGTGGCCAAAACGGCATCGGCGACCCGCTCCGCCAGCCAGACATGCAGCCGGGCCAATTCGGCGACGGGGATGGCGGCGGCGTCGCAGGCGGCCAGCAGGCGCTGGCGCGCGCGGGGCGGGAACGGAACACTGGCGAAGGCGGCCAGCTCCAGCCGCCGCGACGCAAGCGGACCGCTCAGCCGCGCCAAGGCCACATCCACGGCGTCGCAGGAGGTGCCCGTCATCACACCAGCAGCGAGGAGCGCGGCGGCCGGCCGAGGCGGGGCCAGCCCCGCCCGCCCGCGGCCCGCGGGTATTCCCGCCCTTCCACCGCGCCACGCCGTCACGGCTGCGCACTCAGATCCGCTTGCAGTTCGGCCAGCAGCTGCATCGCCTCCAGCGGCGTCAGGCGATTGAGGTCCACCGCGGCCAGGCGGGCCGCGATTTTCTGGCTGATGGGGGTGAACAGCGTCAACTGCACCTCCGGCGGCTCGGGCGCCAGCTCGCCGCTGGTGCGGCGCTCGGCGCGCTCATGGCGGCCGAGCACCTGCCGCGCGCGGGCCATGACTTCCGCTGGCAGGCCGGCGAGGCGGGCCACTTCGAGGCCATAGCTGCGGTCGGCGGCGCCGGGCTCGACCCGGCGCAGAAAGACGATCTCCCGGCCCGCCTCGGCGACGGAGACGCGGCAGTTGCGGACGCCGGGCAGGTGGTCGGCCAGTTCGGTCAGCTCGTGATAGTGCGTGGCGAAAAGCGTCTTGGCGCCCCGCGCCGCGTGCAGATGCTCGATGATGGCCCAGGCCAGGGCCAGGCCGTCATAGGTGGCGGTGCCGCGGCCAATCTCATCCAGGATGACCAGGCTGCGCGCCGTCAGGCCGTTGAGGATGGCGGCGGTCTCGGTCATCTCCACCATGAAGGTGGAGCGGCCGCGGGAAAGATTGTCGCCGGCGCCGATGCGGGTGAAGATGCGATCCACGATGGGCAGGCGGGCGCTGTCGGCGGGGACGAATGAGCCGACCTGGGCCAGGAGCGCGATGAGCGCTACTTGGCGCAGATACGTGCTTTTGCCGCCCATGTTGGGACCGGTGAGCACCAGCACGCGATGCTGCTCGTCGTCCATGTAGGTGTCGTTGGGAACGAAGCGGTCGGCGCCGGGCTCCCAGGCGGCGAGCTCCACCACCGCGTGCCGCCCGCCGCGGATCTCCAAGACACCGTCTTCGGACCATTGCGGACGGCAGTAGCGGCGCTGGTGGGCGAGATGGGCGAAGTTGGCCAGGACATCAAGCTCCGCCAGAGCGGCGGCGTTGCGGCGGATGGCCGCGCCGGCGGCGGCGACCTTTTGGCGCAGGGCGGCGAAGAGCTGGGCTTCCAGCTCGCGGGCGAGCTCCTCGGCGGTGAGCACTTTCAGTTCCAGCTCCTTGAGCTCGGGCAAGGTGAAGCGCTCGGCGTTCACCAGCGTTTGCTTGCGCTCATAATGCGGTGGAATCCGATGCAGGTTGGAGCGGGAGACCTCGAGGTAGTAGCCGAAGATGTTGTTGAAGCGGACCTTGAGCGAGGCAATACCGGTGGCTTCGCGCTCGCGCTGCTCAATGGCGGCCAGGGCCTGTTTGCCGCCGTGGCCCAGGGCGCGTAGTTCATCGAGTTCCGGCGAAACGCCGCCACGGATATATCCCCCCTCGGCGGTGGTGGCAGGCGGCTCCTCGCGCAGAGTGGCGGTGATCTGATCGCGCAACGCCGCCAGCGGGTCGAGCTCAGCGGCAAGCGGGGCGAGCCTACCCGCCACGAGGCGGCCCCCCGCCGCATCGCCGAGCGCGGCGGCGACGGAGGGGATGCGCTCCAGCGAGGCGGCGAGGGCGCGGAGATCGCGCGGATTGGCGGTGGCCAGCGTGGCGCGGGAGAGCAACCGCTCCAGATCCAGGATGCCGGCCAGTCCACCGCGCAGGGCGGCCAGGTCGGGGCCTGGGGTGCTGGGTTTGGGGCCAGGGGGGAGCGGCGCCGCCACGGCCGGGCTGGCGGCGGTGGCAGCCTCGGCGCGGGCCGCAGGCGGCGCCGGCGGCCCCGCCGGAACCAGCAGCGCAGCCACCGCGTCGTGGCGGGCTTCGAGCGCGGCGCGATCGGCGATCGGGGACAAAAGCCAGGCGCGCAGCAGCCGGCGGCCCATGGGGGTCAGGGTTTGGTCCAGGGCGTGGCGTAGCGTCGCGGCTTCCTCGCCGGCGAAGACGGGCTCGACCAACTCCAAGTTGCGGATGGTCGGCGCGTCCAGCACCAGGCCCTGGCGGGCATGATAAAACGTCAGCCGGTCCACGTGCTCCAGGCGGCTGCGCTGCGTCTCCTTGACATAATGGACGATGGCGGCGGCGGCGCTGGCAGCCCAGGGATGAGCGGCGAGACCCAAGCCATCGAGCGTCGCGACGCCAAAGTGCGTCTCCAGCTCGCGGCGGGCGAAGTCGGCGGCGAAGATCCAGTCCTCCAGCGGCGTCAGCGCGGTTTCCGCCGGCAGCGGCCCCGACAGGGGTGGCAACTGGCTGGGGTGGAGGATTTCCCGCGGGCGCCAGCGCTCCACCTCCTGGCGCAACTCGGCGGCGGCGGCCGGACCGGAACACTCCGTGACGCGGAACTCGCCGGTGGAGACCTCCAGCAGCGCCAGGCCGACCGCCGCCGGGCCGGGGGCGACGGCGGCCAGATACCGAACCTCCTCGCCCCGCTGCGCCGCGGCGGTACCGGGGGTGAGGACGCGCGTGATCTCTCGCTTGACCAGTTTTTTGGCCAGCTTGGCGTCCTCCATCTGATCACAGATGGCGACCTTGTAGCCCTTTTGGATGAGCCGGGCGATGTAGTTCTGCGCCGCGTGGTAGGGCACGCCGCACATGGGAATGGGCACGCCCTTTTCCTTGTTGCGCGCGGTGAGGGTGATCTCCAACTCGCGGGCGGCGGTGACCGCATCGGCGTAGAACAGCTCGTAAAAATCGCCCAGGCGGAACAGCAGCAGCGCCTCCGGGTACTGGCGCTTCACGCCCCAGTACTGGCGCATCAACGGCGTCTCGGGCGGCGTGGCGGGCGCCCGCGCCCCGGTGGGGTCCGGCGGCGGCGCGGGCTCGGAGGGTGAAGCAGACACCTAGCGATTGTAGAACCGGGCCCGGGGATTCGGACCCTGGGGTTCGGGCCCAGGGCCTCCAGCCTGCGCGTCACGGCGCCTCAGGCGCTGCAGGCCCTAAGCTCCCGGAACTAGCTCCGAAGCCCCGGGCCCGCCGGCGGCGCTCACCCGCCGGTAGCGCGGTTGCCACCCCAGCGCCCGGGCATGGCCCAGCAGCCGCTCAAAGTCCAGGCTGATGGTGGCGCCGGCCTTTTGCGTCACCTCGTCCTCGATGGGCAGGTCAAAATCATCCGCGCCGTAGCCGAGGCCCTCCAGGGCCCGCTCATTTTGCGTCAGCACGGAGGTGCGGAGGCGGGGAATATTGTCGAGGTAAATCCGGCAGAGGGCGAGATGGCGCAGGTATTCCGCGCTCGAGACCTCGGCGCCGCCCAGAGCCGTGGCGTAGGGCTTATAGGTCCAGCAGAGGAAGCTCGCCAAGCCGCCGGTTTCGTCTTGGAATTGCCGGGTGCGCTCGAGATGTTCGATGCGCTCGTCAAGCGTCTCATCGAAGCCGATGACCATGGTGGCGGTGGTGCGCAGGCCGGCGGCCAGAATGGCCCGCTGGGCCGCGAAGAAATCGGCGACGGTGTACTTGAACTTGCTGTGGCGGGCGCGAAAGCCTTCGGTCAGGATTTCCGAGCCGCCGCCGGTGATCCAGCGCACACCGGCGCCGCGCAAGCGGGCGGCGGCTTGCGCCAGCGGCAGCTTCGCATGATCGGCCAGGTAGAGGAACTCGGCGACGGTCAGGGCGTAAAACTCCAGGCGGTCGCCGTAGCGCTGGCGGATGGCGGCGAACAGTTCGCAGTAATAGTCCAGCGGCAGATGGGGATTGAAGCCGCCGTTGAAGGCGGCCAGATCGCCGCCCAGCGCCAACAACTCGTCGAGCTTGGCGAAGACCTGCTCTTGGCTGAGGACGTAGCCGCCGGGGTGGCCGGGCAGAGCGTAGAAGGCGCAGTAGTCGCATTGGGCGACGCACACGTTGGTGTAGTTGACGATGCGCATCACCAGGTAGGTGCAGTCGCCAGGGGCATGGTGGCGGGCGCGAACCTGGGCGGCGAGCGAGCGCAACTCGGCGTCGCTAGCACTGCGCCAGAGCTCCGCGGCCTCCGCCGGAGTCACGCGCCCGCCGGCGGCGATGCGGGCGGCCAGCTGGCCGGCGAGCGGCCCGGCGGAGCGATTCGGGGCGGAAACAGCCACGATTTAGCGTAGCAGGAGCGGGGGGCCGGCGCCCGTCGCTGGTTCGCGCTAGGGCGCGGCCGAGAGCGGCCGGGGGACCTCAAGGCAGTTCAGGGTGAAGTGCAGAGGCATGCGCTCCGCGGCAGGGTTGGGGTAGGCGCCGTCGTGAAAGATGAACACTGTGTTGGGATCGGCCGGGTCATAGCGCAGCACCGGTTTCCAAGGACCGGGTGGGGCGATGCGGACGGGCGCGGTCCAATCGGCGATCACGGGCGAGGGCTGGGGCGCCCGGCACCACCAGAGCCCCGTTCCGGAACGAGGGTGGCGGCGAGCCGCCTCGGGAGCGCGCACATCCACGCGGGAGAAAACGGCTTCGAAACCGCTCGCGACCGGAGTGACGCAGAAATCGAAGACCTTGGCCTCGGGCGGGAATACGATTTGCCGAGCGGACCAGGGGCCGCGGCCGTTGGAGCTTTCGGCGTAACCCTGGACCAGGTAATCGTCTTGATTCGCGCCGGCGACGTACCACAGTTTCCATTTGCCGTCGTGATAGATGACGTTGGGCTCGTACAGGCTTCCGTGCTCCCACGGCTCGGCGGCCGTGAGCGCCGGTTCGGGCTGGTCGCGCCATTCGCCGCCGTCCCATTCCAAATAGCCGATGGCGTAGGGGCCTAGATAATGCTGGGCGGCACCGGCGTAATAGATGCGCTCGACCCAGGCTTTCCTTTGCGGATCGAAGCCCCGGACATAGGCGGGGCAGTGGCGGCCACCGGCGCCATCCCAGGCATAACTGCGGGATTTGCCCGCCAGCAACGCGGGGCTGTCGAAGCGAGCGGCATCGGGGGTAATTTGCCAGCCAGTGGCGGAAAGCGGGGCGCCGGGAGGCAGGGCGGCGCTGAACATCTGGATCTCCCAGGAGTCCGCGCACAGGCCGCAGGCGAACATCCACCAACGCTCGCCACGACGGGCTACGGTGCAGTCCACCAAGGTGCGGAGATTGGTGATGGGGGCATAGCCGCGGCCGGCGTCGAAGAGGATGGTGGTTCGGGCGGGCACGGGTCAGGCCTGGAGCGGCGCGCCGAGCGATGATGGCGCTGCCAACTGAAGCGGCGGCGGCGCAACGCCATGATTGTAGGCTGTCCGCCGGCAGGTGGGCAAACCGCCCAGCCGCGCGTGGGAGCGAGCGCGGCGGCGGGGGTGGCCGCGCTCGCGCGGCGGCTCGGTGGCAAACTAATCAAATGAGTACATTGACGGAGGGAACGGCGGCGCCGGCGGTGGATCTCCCGCTGCTGAGCGGAGGGCGATTCGAAATGGCAGGGTCGAAAGGGCCGTTGCTGCTGGCGTTTTTCCGGGCTGACTGCCCCATCTGCCAGTTCAGCGTTCCGTATTTGCAGCGGCTGTCGGAGCAGGCCCGCGCCGGAATACGTGTCATCGGCGTGGCACAAGAGGGCGCCGCGGCGGCGGAGCAATTGGCCCGCACGTTCGGCCTGACGTTTCCGATTGCGTTGGACGCCGCTCCGAAACACACGGCCACCCGCGCCTATGGCCTGACGCACGTGCCGACCGTGTTTTGGGTCGGGGCCGACGGCCGCGTCGCGCAGACGACGGTGGGCTTCGACAAGGCGGCGTACGAGCAGATGGCGCAGGCGGCGGGGGCGGAGAAGCTGTTCACCGCCGAGGAAGATCGCTCACTGCCGCCGCGCCGGCCGGGTTGAAAGTCCCGCTAGGGCCGCCGGCGGCGGCCCATCATCGTTCCGCTGCGCTTGCCCTGTGTGGGTCTCGCTGGCCGGCAGCGGGTCGCCTAGCGCCGACGCGGGTTATTCCAGCTGCCGCCGCCAGAAGTGGAGCATCCGCGTGAACAGGTCAATCCGCGCGGGGCGGTCGGCGATGGCGTGGTAGCGGTTGGGATAGATCATCAGCTGGAACGGCTTCCGGTAGCGGATCATCTGCTGGATGAACTGCAGGCTGTTCTGGAAGTGCACGTTATCGTCGCCGGTGCCGGCGACCAGCAAGAGATGGTCGCGGAGGTTTTGCACGAAGTTCACCGGGCTGCTGTCGTAGTAGCCGCGGGGGTTGTCCTGGGGCAGCCCCATGTAGCGCTCGGTGTAGATGGTGTCGTAGTCGGTCCAGTTGGTGACCGGAGCGACGGAGATGGCGGCGCGCCAGACGCCGGGGGCCTTGGTCAGCTCATACAGCGTCATGTAGCCGCCGAAGCTCCAGCCCCAGATGCCGACGCGGTTGGGGTCCACATAGGGCTGGGTCTTGAGCCATCGGACCGCGGCCAACTGATCGGCGAGCGCGATGCGGCCAAAGTGGTGCTTGATCAGCCCCTGCTGCGTGCGGCTGGCATAGGTGTTATCGCGGTTGT
Organism: Terriglobales bacterium; assembly: GCA_050746205.1. Lineage (GTDB taxonomy): Bacteria > Acidobacteriota > Terriglobia > Terriglobales > SCQP01 > JAKAUF01. Next base: position 47,042 of record JBOGKW010000006.1, read on the forward strand.
CCACGTCGAACAGGACGAAGCCGTCGCGCAACAGGAGATTGTTGAACAGGGTCGAGGCGCCAGCCCAGCCGTTTTGAATGGTGGAGGCAAGTGGACCGCCGTATTGGTTCATGATGACTGGATATTTTTTCGCCGGGTTGAACCCGGGCGGAGTCAGCAGCCAAGCCCAGAGCTTGGTATGGCCATCGGCGGCGAGGATCTGGAAATACTTGGGCGTTTGCAACTCGTAGGCGGCGAGGTCGGCGGCGGGGCGCAGGACGGTGCGGGACCGGGATTGGGTGGCGCACAGGGTCAGCTCGGACGGCGTAACGGCGGTGGAGTAGGCGTCGAGATAATGGCCGGCATCGGGCGCCAGCGAGACGTGGTGGCTGCCCGGGCGGCGGGTCAGGCGCTCCGGTGCGCCGCCGTTGACCGAGACGCGGTAAAGATTGTTGTTATAGGGCTTGGCGATGCCGGCAGTGAAGTAAACCCAGCCCGCGGCCTCATCCACGCCGAGGAACTGCCCAACGTTCCAGGCGCCGGAGGTGAGTTTGCGAATGAGGCGCCCATCGCGATTGTAGAGGTACAGGTGGTGCCAGCCATCTTGCGCAGAGCCGAAGATAAACCAGGGATGGTTTTTGAAGAAGTAATGATCGAACGTGGGATTGATCCAATATTGGTTTCGAATGGTCAGGACCAGCCGTTTGCGCCCGGTGCGGGGATTGGCGAACCAGAGTTGCTCGCGGGTCTGGTCGCGGTTCAGGGTGATGGCCCAGACCTGATGGCCGCCCGGCAGCCAGCCCATGCGCGGGAGGTAGTCGTCGGGCATGCCGGCGACATGGATCCAAGTCACCTGGCGGGTCTTCAGCCAATAAACGCCGAGATGCAGAATGGGGTTGGGATCGCCGGCGTTGGGGAAGTGCTGCCAATAGACCGTGCCAAAGTGCGGCAGCAGATTCGGCAGCGGATAGGTGTGCACCGGGTTCTCATCGAACTGCATGAAGGCAATGGCGTCGCTATTGGGGGACCAGGCGTAACCATGGCGCAGGTTCAATTCCTCTGGGTAGACCCAATCCATGCCGCCGTTGAGGATGTTTTTGCGCGGGGGCAAAATAGCGATGCCGGAGGGGGGGTAGCCGCGCAAAAGGGGAATTCTGGGATCGTAGCCCGCGACGTTTAGGTACTCGAGGTTGCCGTTGGTGGTGTAGCTGAGCCACTGCTCGCTGGGTGAAAGGTGAGGCTGGGTCTTGAGGCCGGGGGACGCCGTGAGCCGAAGGCTGGTGCGGCTGGCGAGATCGTAGCGGTAGACCTGGTTCTGGCTGACGTAGAGTAGGTAGTCGCTTTTGGGCGACCAGGAATAACTGGCGAAACCGTAGCGGGAGACGCGCTCGCGCTCCAGGGGATTCTTGATGGCGCTGAGCGGCTCGGCGGCGCCAGCCAGGGTGTGGCCGGCGATTAGCAGCGACTTTTGGCCGGTGGCGGTGTTGACCAGGTAGAGATTGGCCAAGGGATGGCCCGGAGAGCGGAGCAAATAGGAGAGGTGGCGGCCGTCGGGGCTCCATTCGATGCTGGCGGGGGCGTAGCCGGTCAGACCAGGTCGGGCGTAGATTTCCCGGACGGTGAGTTGGGCGGGGCCACGGCTCGTGGCTTGGGGCTTGGGCGCGGCGGCGAAAGCCAGAGCAGCGGCAGCCAGGGCGGCGGGAATAGCGAAGACGCGGTGGATCATGGCGGCATCCTGAAAACAACTTGTTAGCGTACTACGGAGCTATTCCGCGCTCTACGGTCCGCGGCCCGCGGCTTCCCAGGCAACGCGCCCCGCCGCTACCGCCTCCATGCCGGGGATGTCGGCGCTGCCCAGCGCGGTCAATGAGCCGGTGGTCGCAAGCACGCGGACGGCCATCGAGGCGCTGCGTGGGGAGGAAGACGATCTGGGCAGAGTGGCCCGGCGCCTGGCCAAATTGCTGACCGTCACCTCGGTGGCCAGCGCGCTGATCGGTGGGGCGGAGGCGGCGATTGAGCATTACCGCGGCAGCTTCAACCAATGGTCTATGTGGACCCCGCTGGCCTGCAGCGCGGCGCTGTTCGCCACCAGCACGGCGGCGCTGACCAGCCACACGGCGTTCCGGCGCTGGATGCCGGCCGCGAGCTGGCTGATGATCGCCGACGGGCTGGCGGGCACGTTCTATCATGCTCGCGGTATTCACCGCAGGCCGGGGGGATTTCACGAGCCAATCTTCAATTTGGCCGCCGGAGCGCCCATCTTCGCGCCGCTGATTTTATCCGGCGCCGGGGCGGTGGGACTGCTGGCGCTATTGCTGGACAAGAGCGCGGCGGCGCAGCGGGAGAGCGTGAAGCGGTGAAGCCGCCACCCTCCCATCGGCAGGAGATGGCCCTGCCGCGCGGGCCGCGGGCACGGCGGATCGAGAGCCATTACGTCAATTCCGGCTACTACCCCGGCTATGACGTGCTGGACCAGCAGGCGCATTGGGATGAGCCGACTTGGGAGGCGATCCGGCGGCGCATGGAGGAGGTGCCGCCCATCCGGTTTTTCACCTGCCATGAGGCGGAGACCTACCGCGTGCTGTGCGACTGGATCGTGGGGCAAGACCCGGCGCGCGATCCGTGGAGCGTACCCATGGTCAACTTCCTGGATGAGAAGCTGCACCACAACCAAACCGACGGCTATCGGTTCGCTGGCATGCCGCCGATGCGGGAGGCGTTTCGCCAGGGGGCGGCGGCGGTGGATGAGAGCGCGCAGCGGATATTCGGGCCACGGTTTGTGGACCTCGGGCGGGAGCAGCAATGCGAACTGGTGCGGCAGCTGGCTGCGGCAGGCCAGCCGAACGGCGAGGCGCCGCCGGGGCGGCGGTGGCGGCGGCTGAATCCGCGGCATTTTTGGCATCTGCTCACGACGGCGACGGTGGCCATCTTCTATGCCCATCCCTATCTGTGGAACGAGATCGGCTTCGGCGGACCGGCCTATCCGCGCGGCTACATGCGCCTGGTCCAAGGCGAGGCCGAGCCGTGGGAGGCGCCCGAGGACCGGCAGGCATCCGTCCGCGAGGAGCGCCAGGAATCGGCCCGCGAGGAGCGGCGAGCGCTGGGCAGCCCGAAGAGCCCCTCAACGACGCGAAAGGGAGCGAAACCGGCGGCGGCATGAACCGTGTGGGGGGTCGGCGCCCGCCTGCCCGGCTGGGAGGGCGGTGAGTTGAGCCATGTGGGAGCACTTCAGCATCCGGCGGCTGATGGAGGAGCGGATGCGGCGCTATCCGCGCGGCGAGGAGTTGGACTTCGCCATCATCGGCTCCGGACCTGGCGGCAGCATGCTGGCGGAGAAGCTGTCGGCAGTGCCGAATT
>JBOGKW010000007.1:0-43904 GCA_050746205.1 Terriglobales bacterium
GCTGCATAGCGCAGCACCCAGGCCGCGGGGACCGGTGGCTAGCGCCAGTGGTAGGAGATCACGGTGAGGGTTTTGCCGTTCCAGGTGCCGGCGACGGAGATGGCGAGGTCATCGCTGCGCTTCAGCCGGCGGACGGCGGCGATCATGCGCCGGTTCGAGGCGGGGCCGAACGGATAGAACTTGTCGCCCTGGATGACGCCCAGGCCTTGCTGGATGCAAGGCGTGGCCAGGAGGACGCAGGCTTTCTGATGGACCACGGGCAAAAGGCCATCGTGGCTGGCCAGTGCGATATCGGCACAGTATTTGTCGATCAGGATGCCGCGCAGCTGGATCGGATGCTGTGGGGCGGGCGGCTTGGCCCCGGCCAAGGAGACAAAAAGCAACAAAATCAAACACCACCGCATACGCCGCCCGCGCGGCTCACTCCGGCCAGCCGCTTGCGTCAGATAAGATGAACGGCGCGGCGCCAGCGTTGGCCGGCCCGTCCCGGCAACTCGGAGGCGTCCAGGTCGCGGCAACTTGGCGACGCGCCGCGCGCCAGCGGGCGTCGGCCGCCGGCTGTCCCACCCCAGCATGCGCCGCTGCATGCTGGGGACCCCGCCAAAGCCCAGCCGCAGCGACCCCGGGGTCCCCAAAGCGCAGCGGAGCGCTTTGGGGCCGGCGGGAGCGTCCAGAATCGGGCGGCTGAGCCGCGCCGGGGAACCGGCGGGCGCGGAATGCGTAGAGTATACCTATGGGTGCTGACCTACGTTACGCCTTGCGGCTCTTGCGGAGCGCGCCAGGGTTTGCCGCCATCGCCATCCTGGCCTTGGCCCTGGGCATCGGCGCCAACACCGCCATGTTCACGGTCGTGGACGCGGTGTTGCTGCGCCCTTTGCCCTACCCGCATGCCGGCCGCATCGTGCAGGTGCGCAAGAGCTATCACGGCGGCGACAGCCAGACCAGCACCTCGGTGCCCAATTACCTGGATGAGCATGCCTCTGCCGCCTTTGCCTACACTGCCGCCTACGACCCGCTGGCCACGGGCTTCAGCCTGGTGGGCCAGGGCGTGCCGCAGCGCTTCGCCGGGCTGCACGTGACCGCGGATTTCTTTCGCGTGCTGGGCGTGCAGCCGGTTCTGGGGCGGGACTTCGCGCGCAATGAGGACCGGCCGGGGCACGGGCCGGTGGCGATCCTCAGCCATTCGCTGTGGGCGGCAAAGTTCGGCGGCCGGACGGACATCATTGGCCGCGCCGTCACCTTCAATGCCCAGGCGTTCACGGTGATAGGCGTGCTGCCCGCCGGATTTCGCTTTTCGCCGCCCGCGGACGTGTTCACGCAACTGGATTTGCAGCGCTCGCTGACGTATACCGACCGGCAGGCAAATATTTACAACGTCATCGCTCGCTTGGCGCCGGGCGTGACCCTGCCGCGGGCGCAGGCGCAGGCAAACCTGCTGGGCGACCGGCTGTCGCGGGAATATGCGGCGGATCGCAACAGCGGCATTTTGCTGCGGCCGCTGCGGCGGGAGCTGTCCGGCCCGGTGCGGCCGGCGCTGCTCATTTTGCTGGGCGCGGTAGGGCTGGTCCTGCTGATCGCCTGTGCCAACGTGGCCAACCTGCTCCTGGCCCGCGCCGCCGGGCGGCATCAGGAGTTGGCGCTGCGCACGGCCCTTGGGGCGGCGCCGGGCCGCATCGCGCGGCAACTGCTGACGGAGAGCCTGCTGCTGGCGTTTTTGGGCGGCGCCGCGGGGTTGTTGTTCGCCTATTGGGCGGTGCCGGCGCTCGTGGCGCTCAGCCCCGGCACGCTGCCGCAGGTGACCGCGATTGGCCTCAGTTCCACCGCGCTGCTGTTCACGCTGGGCCTGTGCGTGCTGACCGGGCTCATCTTCGGCGTGGCCCCGGCGTGGCAAGCCTCGCGGCCGGATGTGAACGCGGTGCTGAAGGAGGGCGGGGCGCGGGCCAGCGGCGGCCGCGGCCGGCGCCGGCTGCGGGCGGCGCTGGTGGTCAGCGAGATCGCCTTCGCCCTGGTGCTCTGCACCGGCGCCGGCTTGCTGGTTGCCAGCTGGCTCCGGCTGGAGGATGTGGCCCCGGGGTTTCAGCCGCGCGGGGTGGTGACGTTCCGCCTGGCGCTGCCGCCCCGCCAATATGCGACGACGCTGGCCGTGGCCAACTTCGACCGCGCCTTGCTGCCCCGGCTGGACCGCCTGCCCGGCGTGCGCGCCGCCGCGCTAAGCGACGACCTGCCGCTGGGGGGCGATGCCGACCTGCCGTTTGAGATCATGGGCCGCCCGGCTCCGGCGCGCAACGACACTCCCGATGGCTTTTACCACGTGGTCGCCGGACGGATCTTCGCCGCCCTGGGCATTCCGCTGCTGCGGGGCCGCGCCTTCACCGCCGCGGATGCGGCGCAGTCCCCGCCGGTGGTCATCATCAATCGGGCCATGGCCGACCGCTATTGGCCGCACCAAGATCCCATTGGCCAGGCGATCTGGATCGGCAAGCCGATCATGAGCGCTGCGCTTACCGACCGCGCGCCGCGCACCATCGTCGGCGTGGTCGGCAACTTGCATCAAAACTCGCTCGGCGACCGCAACATACGCGATGCGCTCTACATTCCCGCGCCCCAGGTGCCGGACGCGCTGATGGCGCTGTACGTCAAGCTGCTGCCGCCGGCGGTGGTGCTGCGCACGGCCGGCGACCCCGGCGCGCTCACCGCGGCGGCGGAGCGCCAGGTGTGGGCGGTGGACCCGGCGGTGCCGGTGTATCAGGTCCGCACGCTGCGCCAGATCGTCGCCCGCGCCGCCGCCCCGCAGCAGTTCAACGCCACCTTGCTCGGCATCTTCGCCCTGCTGGCGCTGGCCTTGGCTGCGGTGGGCATCTATGGCGTGATGGCCTATTCCGTGGCCCAGCGGCAGCGGGAGATCGGCATCCGCATGGCCCTGGGCGCCGAGCGCGGCCGCGTCCTGCGGCTGATCGTGGGCGATGGGTTGAAGCTGGCGCTGCTTGGCGTGGCGATCGGTTGGGCCGCGGGGCTAGCGCTGATGCGGCTGCTGGCCAGCTTGTTGTTCGGCGTGCGCAGCTGGAATCCAGAGATCTTTATCGCCACCGCCTTCGTGCTGACCGCCGTGGCCCTGCTGGCCAGCCTGGTTCCCGCCCGCCGCGCCGCCGGCGTGGACCCCATCCGCGCCTTGCGCAACGAGTAGGCCGCCGGCCCGGCCCCTGAGGTAGGTTGAGCCCGACGTTCGATGAAGACAATTTGCGAAATGCCCAAATGCATTTCCGGCATTCGTCCGTTCGCACGCTCCTTGGCCGAGGATACCGCGCTCAAGGACAGCCACACCCCTTTTGCTTTTGCTCTCCCTCCTGCCGTCGGATGGCCGCTCCTGCGGGATCGGTGAGGATATCGAGCCACATGGGGTGAGGCGCGGTCTCGGCTTCGTAGTTGTCATGCCAATTCCACCACCGGTACGGCGGACTCTGAGGATAACCCTCCGGCGAGTCCTCCCATGTTTCCTGACGACCGAGCGGCGTGATGTCGAGAAAACTCCAGACGGTCCCCAGCGCTTCATCGCCACGGTTGTTGATGAAGTATGTGCGGAACACTTGGCCTTCATCGCGGAAGAACACATTGTGGCCATGCCATTGATCCACGCCGAAGTCCACATCGAAGGCGTCCGTGATGGTGTACCAGGGCATCTTCCAGCCCATCCGCGCCTTCAAGCGCGCGACATCAGCCTGCGGTGCACGCGAGGCGTAAGCAAGGGTGGTGTCACGGGCATTCAGATGGGCAAGATGGCCCGCCTGGTCGGCGAGCATGGAACATCCGCGGCAGGCGTGTTCGGGCCAGCCAAATACGCCGGGCTCAAAGAAGGCCCGATAGAGGACCAACTGTCTGCGCCCTTCAAACAAATCGAGCAGACTCACCTTCCCGTTGGGTCCGTCGAATTCATACTTGTTGTCCACGGCCATCCACGGCATCCGGCGGCGCTGTGCGGCCATGGCATCGCGGGCGCGTGTGAACTCCTTCTCTTTGACGAGAAGCTGTTGGAGCGCAGCCTCCCACTCCTGTTGCGACACGATTGGAGGCGGCTTCATTGTGAGATGCCCTTTCCGTTGTTCCTTATCCTGACGTCCAGAAGATACTGCACTCTACATTTCCCGGCAACTTGGAGACGCCCCAAGCGCCAGCGGGCGTCCGTCGCCGGCCGTCGAAGCCCAGCCGCTCGTCAAAACAGGAACACTGATGGACGACAGAGCCGCAGGGCATTCGCAGACCCACTCCTAGCGGTGCCTGCTCCCGGCGGAGCGATTCGCAATGCGCAGGACGTGCGCTATTTCCGTCAATCTGGACCCTGTGTTGGAGGCTGAAATATAAACGCGATTGCGACAGTAGAACTGACGGCTCTGCTGCCCAGAGTGGCGGCGGAGAATCGCCATTTCTTCGCTGCGTTTCGCGCGAAAGATAGGAACGGCGGCTGAGCGAGCAGGATTGTGAGCAGGTGCTCGGCACCGGTAGGGGCGATTTCAAGATCCAGGACCACGGATCCCCATGCCGCGGCATTGACTGGGTACTGTGGGTATGCCACGGCGTCTACCGCCGGCGGCCTGTACGGTCCAATCGCGGCCGGAAGAATCTTCCGGATGGTCGGAGCGTTGTCTCCAGCAAAGCCAGAATCTGCAGGCCGGTAGACAAACGCGACGACCATGTCGCTCGCAGTCGAGTGCCCGTTGGTTCTGGCGGGAAGGAATTTCCAGCGATGGACGGATGCGACGGCGCTGCTTAACATGGCGCCGGGGTTTCGTAGGGCATCAACCCGAACCACTCGACCGAGCGCGTCTATGTGGACATCGAGAATGAATACACCGTCAATCATGACGTCGTATGGCATCCAGGGGTCTGTCACTGCGACCAATTGCGGCGGCTGATATCGATTTTTGGCCGGGCAATGCGTCTCGGCAAGCACATTGCAAGTGAAAATAGAAGCGACCAGCAGCGGGACCCAAACTGCGCTCAACGAGCGCCCTGCTAGTGGGCCAAAGCGTCGCATGCAATTATCTTAGCCTCCCCCGGGCGCTCCGGAACCTGATCGCGGAAGCCCACGCCATCCTCAGGACCGCTGACCCGCCAGAAGTGCGTTCTGCCCGAGCCTGCGAACTCCTGGCCTCAGCCGAAGCGCTCGCGGCGCACCTTGCGGCGGTGCGCCCCGCAGCCATCTCGCGGCAACTTGGAGACGCCCCAAGCGCCAGCGGGCGTCGGCCGCCGGCCCTCCCACCCCGGCATGCGCCACTGCATGCCCGAGACCCCGTGAAGACCCAACCGCAGCGCCGGGGTCCCCAGCGCGCAACGGCGCGCGCTGGGGTGGAGTGCCGCGCTTTGGGGTGCGACCAGCGGGGGCGTCCAGAATAGGGCGGCCGCGCCGCCCGGCGCGGCTGCGCTCGGAGAACGGGCCGGAGTTCACCAGCCGACAGTTCCTGGTCTGGTGCGGGCAGCAAAAGAGCGCCGTGGGGTTCATGGCGCCGGGCGGAAGCGCCGCCCAGTCCGCGCCTCAGCGCATCCCCGGAAAAGGAGGTAGAGCCATACGCATCCCTGGACCCGCAACTGGGGGCAGGGCACCGCGTCCCCATTCCCGCCCCGAGCCTCAGCGCGATTCAGGACCGACATAACCGAACCGGGGCGGGTTGGACGATCACGTTAACCTCGTCGGGCTGGAGGGCGGCTGCCGCTCAAGCAGATCTAGGACAACGCGGTAACCCGCCCCAAATGTGACGCCCCCGCCCACTACCCCGCAGAATATCCAACCGCCAATGGGCGAGATCCCGGTGCCCAGCGCAGATAGCGAACCCGCGAACGCCCCGCACGTGGCGAGGAAGAACAGGGTTAGCCCGGCGGCCGCAACCCTGGCCCGGGAGCTTGCCGGCCGAGCCGGATCGGCGTGAAAGGCGAACACGAACGGCAGCAATACGACGCACGGGCCGAGAAACAGAAGGTAGGGCGCCGTAATGGCGGCGACGGGCCGCCCAAGGAGCGCCGAGACTGCTACGGCCGAGCCCGCCTCCAGGACTGCGTAAGGCACCAGCACCACGCCCGCGAGCGCGGGAAAGCTCAGGGAACGCCTTCCCCACGGCCCGAGCCGAACCTCTATCGTCCTCACGGTGTCACCATCCCGGTGCCTTCCCCCAGGCGGGCAACGTGACGATGGTAGACGGTCTGTAGCCCTCCAGCATGGGGAAGAGGCCGCCGGGAATCACCTGTGCCGCGCCGTAAAATGACGCCGCACAGGTCATAAGGCCCGCGCCTGGGTCGAAGCAGGCGGCACCGACCATGTAGAGCGTCACCGGATTGGCGTAGGCGCTCCGAATCTTCGGCGTCGCGGCCAATAGATAGGGACCGGCTCGCGAACTCGCGGGGCCGGGCTTTGGCGCTCGGGCCATAGCCGCCGTCGCGGCAAACAGCACCGCGCCCGCCGCCAGCAGCCACCGACGAGCGAGCGCGCCCAAAACGGAGCGGTTGAGGACACCTGCTCCACGTAATCTCGTGCGCAGCGGGGCCAACGCAAAGCTCGGCGACTGGCCGTTCATGGCCGCAATCTTATCGCCGCCCGGGGCCCCGCCGCAAATCGGGCCGGCCGTTGGCGCTGGCGGGGGGCTCGTACAGCCGGCGCCAGCGCGCTCGGCATCGCCACCAGGAGCGGCGTTTGACATGGCGAAAAACTTACACTAGGATGCAGTGTTCGGCGGCGGCGGCCCGGCTTATTGGGAGCGCAAATTTTGAGACGGAGGTGTTGTCGATGAAGCGGTGGATCTATCCCTTTAGCGCGGTGGTCGCCATCCTGCTCCTGGGCCTGGGCCTTTGGGCTCAGTCCAGCGGCTCCATCACCGGCACGGTCACCGACAAAACCGGCGCGGTCATTCCTGGCGCCACGGTGCAGTTGACCAACCTGGCCCAGGGTGCCACGCAAACGGCGACCACCAACCACGCGGGCGCGTTCGTTTTCGCAGGGCTACAGTTGGGGCAATATGACTTGGCCGTCACCGCGAAGGGCTTCCAGCGCTACCGAGCCAGCAAAGTCGAGTTGCGCGCCGGCCAGGCCATGCGCGTCAACCCCACGCTCGTCGTCGGCTCCGTCACCAGCACCGTCGAGGTAAGCGGGACGGCGGTGGGGCGGGTGCAACTCGAGAACGCGACCGTTTCCCAGACCATCACCGGCAAACAGGTCACGCAACTGGTCCTCAATGGCCGCAACTTCTCCCAACTGATCAAGCTGGTTCCCGGCGTGGTAGACAGCACCAACGGCAGTGGTACCAGTTCCACTGAAGGCGCAGTGGGCGTGAACGGGAGCGTGGCCTATGACGTGAACGGCGGCAGGAGCGAATACAACAACTGGGAAATTGACGGCTCCAACGTCGAGGACAACGGCAGCAACGGTACGCTCAACGTCTATCCCAGCGTGGACGCCATCAGCCAAGTCCGGGTGATGACCTCTAACTACGGCGCGCAATACGGTCGCGACGCCGACGGCACCGTGCTGGTGGAAACCAAATCCGGAACCAACCAATGGCACGGCGACGCCTATGAATTTGTCCGCAACACCAGCCTGAACGCCCGGAATTTCTTCGAGACCACGCGCGGCACGTACAAGAAAAACGACTTCGGCTATACCCTCGGCGGGCCGATCATAAAGAACAAATCGTTCATATTCTGGTCCGAGGAATGGCGCAAGAGCACCGAGCCGAGCACGTTCCAAAGCTCAGTCCCGTCGCTGCAGGAACGCCAGGGGATTTTCACCGATGTCTGTCCCAAGGCGGGCGTCAGCCCCGGCGCCACGGATCCGAACGGCACGAGTGGCGCCACCTACGCGGACGACTATGCCTCCTGCCCCATCATCCCGCAGGGCTTCGCTGGCGCGGGCTCCTATTACCCCAACGACACCGTGCCGATCGACGCCAACGCCAAGATCCTGATGGGCATGGTGCCGGCGCCGAACGGTGGTTCGGGGGCAACCTCGGTGTGGAACACCGATTTCGACTCGCCCACCAGCTGGCGCGAGGAGCTGTTCCGCTTTGATCAAAATCTGGGCGCCAACAATCACGTTTATTTCAACTTCATCCACGATTCTTGGAATACGGTCGTGGCGCCGTCGCTGTGGGGCGCGGGGGGCCTGCCGACCGTGTCCACGGACTTTGTCGGCCCGGGGATCGCCATGGTGGCCCACCTCACCAGCACCTTGACCCCCACCCTGATCAACGACTTCGCCGCCGGCTATACCGCCGACGCCATCACGCTCACCAACAACGGGCCGATCCAGCGGGGCTCGTTCAATATGGGCGGCATTTACAACAACGGCTTCGAGGGCCTGCTCCCCGGCATTAACGTTTCCTCGCCCAGCGACACCAGTTTCACCGTAGACACCGGCGACATGCCCTGGAACAATTCCAACCCTACCTACACCTACCGGGACCAAGTTACCCAGATCCTCGGCAACCACAGCCTGCACTATGGCGGCGAGCTCACCGCCTCACAGAAAAACGAGATGGGCAGCCAGGAGCCGCAGGGCTCGCTGAGCTTCTACAATGACTGGCCCGGCAGCACGGGCAACGGCCTGGCGGATATGTACATCGGCAATATCGGTGACTTTGATCAGGACTCGTCCCGGCCCAAATATTACGACCGCTATAAAACCGGCGACCTGTTCCTGCAGGATGACTGGCACGCCCGCTCGAACCTTACCGTCAACCTGGGGTTGCAGCTGGATTTATTGGGCAACTATTACAACGCCAACAATCTGGATTCCGATTTTGAGCCGCAAGCGTATGACGCCGCGGCGTTCCCCGGCTACGCCGGTGGAGCCGGCGGCGACGGCTCCCTGAACACCGCGACGCCGTTTCTCAGCGGCATTGTGCAGTGCGGCCTGGGCGGGGTGTCGCAAGCCTGCGCGAAGGGTCACGTCATGAACTGGTCGCCACGGATCGGTTTCTCCTGGGATCCGACCGGCCACGGCACCACTGCCTTCCGCGCCGGCTACGGCATTTTTTACGACCACACCAACGGCAACGAGATCATGGATCAGCTGCGCAACGCGCCGGCGGTTTTCAACGCCGACGTCTCAGAAATTGAGGGATACAGCAGCCTTGTCGCCGGCAACCTGGGGGAGATCTTCCCCTTGAGCCCCGGCGCGATTCCGACGCAACAGATCTGGCCGTATGTGCAGCAATGGAACGCCAATATCCAGCACCAGTTGGCCAACGGCCTGGTGGCGACCGTGTCGTATGTCGGCAGCAAGGGAACGCACCTGAGCGACGACCGCGACATGAACCAGCCGCTTCTGCTGCCTTCGAGCGAAAACCCGTTCGCGCCGAACCAACCGTTGACGACGGCGGACTGCAACGCATTCGGGAATAACGGCGCCCTCGCCAATGGGACGGTGGTGGGCTCCGGCGCCGTTCCGTACATGAACACCGCGTGTGGGCTGACGGCCGCGGGCTCCAACCTCTACCGCCCCTATTTGGGCTACGGCGGGATTGATTTAGTGGAGATGGAGGGGAACTCCAATTACAACGCCCTGCAAGCCACACTGCGGGAAACGGTCGGCGCCCTCACCTACAACGTAGCGTACAGCTGGAGCCATTCCCTGGACGATGCGTCGGACCGTTACGATGTGCCGTACGTCAACTCCTACGACCGCGACCTGGCCTACAGCGATTCCGACTTTGACATTCCCCAGAGCCTGGCGTTGAGTTGGGTTTACAGCCTCCCACTGCTCCCGCATAACAAATGGGTGGGCGGCTGGGAGTGGTCCGGGATCATGCACCTCCAGAGCGGGCCGCCGTTCACCGTCCCCAACGACTTTTCGTATTCCAGCAACCGGGGCTTGGGAGGGTTCGACCTCCTGGGCACGATGCCCAATCAGGTTGGCAACCCCAATATCGGCGTGCAGCAGGCGTCGGAGGATTTCATAGCGGGCCCGGTTTTTTACAATGCCGGCGCGTACACCATGGCCCGCGGCCTGACTTCGGGCGATGTGGGCCGGAATACGCTGCGCAGCCCGGGCTTCACCAACTTCGACATGGGCTTGTTCAAGAACTTTAAGCTCAGCGAGCGGCAAAGTGTGCAGCTGCGTGGCGAGGCCTTCAACGTTTTCAACCATACCGAATGGCTGCCGCTGAACAGCGGGATCGGCTGCTTCGGCGGGGCGAGCAATACCCCAATGGCGGCAACCTGCGCGGACGGCAACGACAGCCTGTTCCGGCCGAGCGGCGCGCAGCCGGGACGGATTGTGCAGCTCGCGATCAAATATATCTTTTGACGCCGGCGTTCGGCCGTTGCTGTTGGCCGATCGCGGCAACTTGGAGAGGCGCCGACCGCCAGCGGGCCTCCGTTGCCGGGCGTCCCACCCCAGCATGCGCCGCTGCATGCTGGGGCCGCCCGCAATTGGGCGACGAACGCGCGCAACCGGCACGAGCGCACCGCTTGACCCCGCAAGACCGGCGAGTGGAATGGTAGGCACGTGGGGATTCGAACCCCAGACCTCTACCGTGTCAATTTCGGGGACGATTTCACACCGGAAGGCGCGGATTGATGCCGAATGCTACGCGCCGCAAGCCGTTTCGCGCCGGCGCCGGGCCGGCCATGCCCACCGAGTGCTACCCCGTAACCGCGTTGAATATGGTGATGGGTGGCGGGGTTACGTCACAATCGCGGCACAGACCGCGGTTCCGAGCGGACCTGAGCGCTGCGCGGGTCGCTGCGGGGTCACCTGAACGCAACTGCGACGACAATGGCGGCGCTGCCGACGGTGCAGATGCTGTTCGCCACAACGGAAGCCAGTATCCCGCGCGTCCGGATGTAAAGAACCGCCGAGACAAGCCCAAGCACCGCAGACCCGTACCAGCCGAGGACGGGCCACCAGACTGCGAAGAGCACGGTACTGGCGACGACGGCGGCCGGGGCACCCGCGCATCCCCTGAGCGTGCGGAGGATGATTCCCCTGAAAACCACCTCACTGGCGAGAGGCAAGGCGGCCGCAAGAAGGAGAATGGTGGCCAGCGCCAGGGGACCGGGCGAATACGCATTGGCGACGGCGTTGACAAGAAAGCGCGTGCTCTCGCCGCCGCGGGTCAACATGACCGGCACGACGGCCGCGCAGCAGACGATGCCGCCGAGAAGGCCCCACCCAATGCGGCGCGCAGCCCCGAGGTTGCCGTGCCCGGCGGCTGGTTCGCGCGGCACCCTAGCCGCAACTGCGATAGCGATCATCGCAAGCAGGAACAGGGCGAGGACAGAAGGATAGGCGTACTCGCTAAAAATTGCCGCTCGGCTCACCGACCCCGAGCCGAACATTTTGAGCGCGTGTTCCGCGAGCATTCGGCTAGCGACGATGTAGGCCAGGCCCGCTGCCGACAGCACGTAAATCAGTCGCGAGAGGTTTGGGTCCGGCGTCGAGCAAGCAGGGCTCTTTTCGGTCAAGGGCTCCTCCGTTTTGAGTGCACCGAACCCTTCAAGGGTGGTCGGGCCAATACAGGCTTAACGGGAACGGTGGTGGCACGAACACGTCCCCCGGAGGAGGACCGTTGTAGGAGCCGTCCAGCCCAGCGAGCGGGTGGCGCGCCAAGCAGCCTGAGGCGGCCTTCAGCCATGCTCCCGTGGTGTCCTCAACGAGCTTTGGTGACTGCCCGCTGAAAGCACCGCTTACCATTTCAGACGCAAAATTTGTTCCCATCGAGCCGAGGGTGCAGCCTCGCCACCGCGAATATGCTTTGTGGATCACAGCGGCCATGCTCGGCATCGGAGCTGGGCGGGGACCGCCGGTGAAGCCCAGCACGGGCCCCACGCCGGCGGGGTCGGGGCCGCCGAACAGTTCGGCGCCGTTGCCGATTATAGAGGGGTCTGTGCTCCAATAAATCCTTACGGCTTCATTCACCGTACCCAAGAAATTCGAGGACACGTCGGTAAAGTAAAAGACAGGGTCGGCTTGCGCGCCGAAATACCGCACGGGAATGGCCTGGAGTTGGAACTCGTTCTCCCCGCCCTCGAACCCGCCCGTGGCCTGCCAGACATCGAACCAAGATTCCGCGTACAGCGCCGAGGGGTCGGGCGGATCCATCAGCCCCAGCGGGTCGGTGGCCCGGAGCGGGGTGTTGCCGACGTAGGCGTAGGCGTTCCAAGTTTGCGGGTTGGCGGGGTTGACGGCGGCCACGCCAGCGGGATCGGGCGAGAGCCAGCGGCCCATCGTGGGGGCCAGCAGGCGGTAGGGCGCATCATCGAGGTTGTCGGGGGTGTACTGCCAATGGCCGGTGAAGGCCACCGGCCCCGAGCCGGCGTAGGTCGCGCCGTAGGGCGCATAGGCCTGGTCGCCCGTCTCCGTGCGCGAGGGCGAAGAGTCCAGCCGCCAGCTGCCCTCCCAGTCCGGATGGGCGTAGTAGCCGAGCCCGGACGAGTAATAGAGAGCCACGGCGCCGCCCGGCAGCGGAATCAGCGCGAACCCAAGTGATTGGCCGCCCATGACCGCAATCTTATCCCCGTCCGGCGTCCAGACGAACTGCGCCGGACCGTTGGTGTTGTACACCGGCCGCCCGAGGGCGTCAAAGGTTTGGCTGACGCCGTCCACCTCGACCGGCCGCCCGTCGGCGTCCCAACCGTAAACGTTCTGGGCCTGGGTCACGGGGTTGTCCAACAGGTTGCCGTCGGCATCGTAATTGGGCGTGAAGCCATTGACGTCGCTGATCTGGTTATTTGAGAAGCTCGCCGGAAACACATTGTTGCCGGTGGTGACGGCGACGTCGCCGTAGGCGTCCGTCTTGAACGTCTGCGACCATTCGCTGCCGCAGTTGACCCCGCTCAAGCGGCCCAGATCGTCCTGGGTAAAGGTGCAGTTCTGCGTGTCGCCGGCGTCGAACGGGTCGCTGATGTCGAGCGACCCCAGGGTGCCGTCGGCGTTCCAGCCTAGCTGGCCGGTCTCCGTTTGCCCGTTAATGTCAAAGGCGTACCCGGTCATCCAGCGCATGGAGAGATCATAGGAGAAGCTGTCGGAGTCGCCCGATCCGTAGTTGATGCCGGTCAACTGGCCAATTGCGCCGTTCGCATTGTAGGTGGTGCTGGAAACGGGGTTTTGCCCGCTGGCGGCGTCCACCGAGGCGACCTCGCCGGCCACGTTCGGGTTGTAGGTGATCTTGGGCACGCCGGGAACCGTAAGCTGGTCGGCCTGGCCGTTCTGCCAATAGCTTTCCGTGGTTTCGTAGTAGCCGTTCGAGCCGGGAGCCATCTCGAAAAATACCGCGGGCCGGCCCATGGTGTCGTAACCGAAGCCCTCGTCGGTGATTTTACTCCCCGAGGCCACGGTGTAGGCTTCGGCCAGGCGGCCGGCTGCGTTGGACATGGCCTGACCGTCCACCGTGGCGCCGTCGTAGACGAAGGTCTTGGTGGGCGTGACGCTGGCGTATTGGCCCGAGGGGTAGGTGATTTGCGTCACGCGGTCGAACGGATCGTACTCGTAACAGGTGACGTCCACGGTGGCCATGTTGTCTTTTCTCTCGACCAAGCTGCCAGCGGCCGCGTAATTCCCGCAACTGGAGTCGCCGGTGTCATAGATGAATGTGGTGGTCCCGGACTCCGGGGTTGTCTCCGACGTCATGCGGCCCAGTTCGTCGTAGGTGAAGCTGCGCGTTTGGCCGTCCTCGTTGACGCCGGTGAGCTTGCCCAGCGGGTTATAGCCGTAGGTGGTCAGATAGCCCGTGCCGCTGGCGTCCAGGCCGCAGTTGGAACTTCCCGGGAGGCTGGTCACCTCGCAGACGGCGGCCAGCTCGCCGAAGCCGTTGGTTTGCAGAATGTGCGTGACGCTGCCCGGCGCGGGGCCGGTGACGGTGACGGCTGGGCCCGGGCCAAGAAAGTTGTAATTGGTGACGGCGCCGTTGGCGGCGGTGACGGTCAGTGGGCGGCCGAGGCCGTCGTAAGCGGTCTGGGTGAAAACGGGGCTGCCGCCCGGCTTTTCTCCGCAGGCGGCAACCGAGAAAGGCTGGCTTACGGCGGCCACACGCCCCATGCGGCCGTACTGGGTCGCGACGATGTCGCAGCCGGTAGTGTCCTGGGCCTCGGCGTAGATCGTCCGGCCGTAGCCGTCGACGACCTGGTACTGCGTCTGCTGGAGCGTCGTGCCGTTGATGTCGGTTTGAACCTCCGTTTCGACCGGGCCGTTGCCGTAACTGATTGTCTCCCCGCCACTGTCAGGGTCGGTGATCGTGGCCAGGAGGCCATCGGCGTTGTACGTGTACGTGGTGGCGTGGCCGTTCGGGCCGGTGGTGCTGAGCGGAAGGCCGGTGCCGCAGTCGTTGGCGAGGCTGTCGTTCCCGCCCGGGACCGCGATGCTGGAGGGGTAGGTTCCGCCGCACTGGTTGTAGGCCGAGGCGACGGCGTGGCCATTGGGTTCCGTCGTCGAGACAACGTTCCCGCCGGTATCGTAGGCAATATAGGTGTCGAGCGCCGTCGAGCCGGCGACGGTGCGCGCGATCTCGGTGGGGTTGCTCCGGTTGGTGAAGTTCGTCGAGTAGCTGGAATCGTGGTTGGCCAGCGTGGTCGTGGGGTTCACCAGGCCCGAGGGGCTGCCGTAGTTGTCGTAAGTGATGTTCGTCTGCGAATAGGTCGTGCCGCCGGCCGAGACGGTGATGGAGGATGGCTTGCCCGGGGCGAAGTAGCCGATCGTGGTGGTCCGCGCCGCGCCGGAAATCTCATCGGTGACGATCTCGCTGGTCAGGTCGCCCGAGGAATCAAAGCTGGTTTGCACGCCGGTCACTTCCGTGCCGTTCAGATATTCGGTTTCCGTCGCGGGGAAGTCCGGTGTCCCGCCGGTGTTGGTGTAGGTGTCCTCGCTGAGCAGCGTCGCGCCGTCCGTCTGGTAATTCTTGACGTCGGTCGGCAGGCCGCTGGCGTCGTACGTTACCACCGTTTTCGAGCCGTCGGGCCGGGAGATGGTGGTCTGGCCGGCATTGTTGCGCGTGTAGGTGGTTGTCCCCGTGTTGCCCTGGCCGTCGTTGGTGCTCACGGCGACGGTGGCGAGAGTGCCGTCGGAGAAAGTGCATGGGTCGCTGTTGGAGAAGCTAGTGACGCCGCCGGTGGGGTAATCGAGCGCGGTCAGGCGGCCGGCGCCGCCGTAGGCGAACTGGTAATACCATTTCGAGCCGGTGGTGTACTCCGGCATGACCAGGAACATCGGCACCGTCATGGTGCCAGAGTAGGCACTTACGCCGGAGCAGGAGCCGGAATTGACGGAGAGATTGGCGAGGTACATCGTCCAGGTGGCGTAGCCGCCGGCGGCATTCGGGACCTCGTACTCGACGCAAGACGGATACTGCTGGCCGTTGACGGGATTCACGCAGTTGGTCAGGTGAATGATCTTCGCCACCGGGTTCGTGCCCGTGGTGTCGTACCAGTCGGTCTCATCCCCGCTGCCACCGGAGGACAGGTAGTTGCCGTTGGTGTCCTCAAACACCGGCTGGCCCGCGCCGGCGGCAAGGAGATTGACCGTATCGCCGTTGCGGGCGGTCATGACCTCGCTGGTCATGTTGACGGTGGCGGAAGCGCTGCTGCTTGCCGTCGCGGAAAGCGTCCAGCCGGAGCCGTCGCTGGCGGTAGCCGTGGTGCTGAGCCTGCCCTGGTGGCAGGTGCCGGGCGGCAGCGGGTAGGTGGTCTGCCCATCGCTCTCCAGGTACGCACCGGGCAGCGAATGCATGGTGCCGTCCGGGCTGTAGTAGCGAAAGTTTTCGTCGTAGCTGTAGAGGCAGTAGCCGCTGCCGTCTCTCGCGGAGACATCGTGCTCGTCGTAATCCACCGTGCCGAAATCCGGCTGTACAACCCAACCGCCGTACTCTTCGGTGTCGCTGTCGGTGGTGAACGCCGTGCCGGTCGGGTTCCAGTACATGGTGGAGTTGTAAACCATGGCCACGTCGAACCCAACGCCACGGCCTTGCTTGGCGAAGATGGGGATGGTCAGCGTGACGTTATCGTTCGCCGCATAAACGGAGACGCCGGCCCAGTGGTCGCTGTAGCCGAAGCCGGGAGCGCCGGACTGAGGGGGCATCTGCGCTTGCGCCGGCGTGCCGAGGAGCAGGCAGGCGACGGCGGCGACGGCCGCAAGGGCGGCGAGGCGGACGGGTGCGCGCATGGTTCGAACCCCCGGGCGGTGCTTTCCGCCGCCGGCCCTCTTCAGGCCCTGCGGCAATCCCGACGAAAGCCGCCCTCGCGGGCGGTGCACGCAGCGCGGAGAGCCGAGCGCCGCCAGCACGAAAGCGCAACGATGGATCGAAACATGGGGAAATGCTTGACTAGGCATCGCGTCCCTCTGTAATGTCACGCCCGTTATACACCGAGGAAGGTGCGATGAATGTCAAGATTGCGTCAAATCTGCGTCAAATATCTCTAATGAAACGCCGGTGTCACTACCGAGCGTTTCATTAACTAATCGGTACACCCAGCGCCTGGCTGATCGCTCCGCACGACGGCAAACGGTGGGACATGGGCGGCCGCGCGGACGCCATGCCAGCGGGGTGGGCCAGGGCGGGCCATTCCTTCCGGCGTGAGTCCCGGGTTGTCGCCGCTGGCTCACGCCCCCGCCGGAGCGCTTAGCCCCCGCCCCGGGGGTGGCAGCGCGGCGAGGGCGATAAGCGCTAGGCCCGCCGCGACGCCCCAGTTGCGGCGGGCCGCACGGGAGCAAAGGAGCAAAAGCGCGCCCAGGGCGAGGACTCCGGCGAGCAGCCACACGCTCCAGTTGTTGTGGTTCGGGCCAGCGGCCCTGGCCCCAGAGTCCACCGCCGGTGCTCCGGCACTGCGGCGCGCGAAGTAGATCGCGGCGGCAACCGCGCAGAGGATCGCAAAAATGGCAACGTTCCCCCACTCATCGGAGATTGCCGTGCCCCGCGTACCGACGGCGACGGGCTGCGGCTCGGGCGTAGGCCGCCAGCGCTGGAGGGCAAGTACGCTCGCCGGGCTGGGTGATGCGGATGCTCCCGGGGTGTCGCTGGGGGCGGTGCCGGGCCGCCAGCGCCGGTAGGCCAGCTCCCGGGCTGCCTGATTGCTAGGGCCAATTGGCGGAGCAGGAATCTCGCGGTTCATGGCGCCCTCCTACGCACTCCGGCGAACAGTCCCGACCGTGCCGCGCGGCGCGGCGGGGACGGCCGATTCGCGCAAGATGCGATCAATCTCGGATTGGGGGATGCGCACCGAGCGGCCGAGTTTTAGGTAGCCGATGCGCCGCTGGGCGATCCAGGCGCGGACGGTGTGAACACTGATGCCCAACGCCACTGCGGCCTCGGGCACGGTTCTCGGTGGCATTTTTGGGATTTTCATGGAACCAGACCGAACTCATGTAGAATATTTACGATTGAACTATACTACAGAATAGGCGGCGGCGAAAATGGCCGAGAAAATCCAGGAACAAAATGCACGTGGCGAAGCGCACCCCGGGTATTTGCCCGGTGGAACGTCATGGGCTAAAGGCCTGGCACTGGGCGAATTTGAGAATGATGCGCATTCCATGCGCATTACCCGGGGGAATTTATACGATCTGCACGGGGAGTATGCCCGGGCGCGAAAATCCGGGAATCCCCTGCTCGCACCCCACGGCGGATTGCGGAGCCTGCACTATGGCGAGCAGGGCGATTTATCTAAATTCCTTCGGGAATTCGGCCCGTTGGAATGGAATTGGGCGGGGCCGTGGGGCGGCCCTGATTGGCGAGGATATGCGCAGCAGCACCAGGGCGAAGAGCCGTATGCGGATGTCAGCGTCGCCGAATTCTGGGAACGCCAACTGCATTTTGTTCTGATCGCTCAATTGTGGGAATCGTGGGACGGTCCAGCCCGTTTGCACGCTGGCTTTGTAAATTTGGCCCTTGAACGGGAACGCCTTGCCCCAGAAACCTGGTCCCGATTTATTCCATTCCTGCGCATGGCTGCGCATCTCGATAAAATCCCGCCCTATCGGGCGGCGATGTGGGACCGCCCCGGTGCGCAGGCGGCGGAAAAGGGGCTGGATTTTGAGAAATTCGTCGCTGGGGTTCGCAAGCAAAATCCCGGCTGGCTGCGCCACTGGGCGGGGATGCTGATTCAGGCGGAACTCGATTTTCAGTCCCAAGGCCGCCGGGCGATCTGGGCATGGCAGGGAAGCGTGGGTACCCGTGTCTGGTTCCAGCAGAAGCTAGAGATGAACACGCTATGGGCGGGCATCTGGGAACTGCTAGCCCTTGATTTTGCCCAGCCGCTCCCCTGGCGCGTCTGCCCGCATTGCGGCAAACTGTTTTATCCCCCCCGCAAGGACCGTTTTTATTGCACCCCGGAGCAGCAAGCCTTGGCGTCCAAGCGCAACTGGGCGCGCACGACGCGGTCGGCGCTCAAATCGGCGGCCCTGGGGAAAGGAATGCGGAAAGGAACCAAGCGCCCATGAAGCTCTACAAACGCGGCAAGACCTGGTGGGTGGATTTCTCGGCGCAGGGCGAGCGCTTCCGGCTGTCGGTCGGAACCGGCGACTGGCGGCAGGCGGAGAGCCGGGCGAAGGAGATGGTCGCCGATGCGCTCTCCGGTCGCATGACCCGCGCCGCGCTCGATACCGGCAAGCAAGCCTTCACTGACGCCTCAGACGGGTATCTTGAAACCCGGCGTCTGGACCTGGCCGAATCGAGCCTGAAAAAAGAACGGCAGCTATTAACGTTCCCAAAACGATTTTTCGCCCGCTCGGCGCTCGGCTCGATCACGGCGGATTCTCTCCATGCCTACCGCAAATGGCGGGCGAAGAGCGGCGCGGGCCCGGTCATCATCAACATGGAAATGGGCGTGCTGCGCCGCATCCTGAAAGGCGCCAAGCGCTGGCATTTAGTCGGTGCCGACCTGCGCCCGTTGCGCGAACGCCACGCGCCTAGGCGGGCCCTGAGCCCGGAAGAAAAGGCCCGGCTTGTTCTCACCGCCCGCCAGCGCCCGGAATGGGACGTGGCCCGCCGCGCCATGACGATTGCGCTCAATACCACCATGCGGGGCTGTGAGTTGCGCGGCCTGCGCTGGGGCGACGTGGACCTGACGGGCGAGCTAGTGACCGTGCGCCAGAGCAAAACCGAGGCGGGCGAGCGCGTGATCCCGCTGACCCCGGACGCCATTGCGGCGCTGATGGAGTTACGCGAGCGCGCGGAGTTGTTTGGCGCTCCGCTGCGCTGCGCTTCGCCCGGCCCGGTGCTGCCCAGCCATTTCGTATTCCCGGCCTGCGAGAACGGGCGCGTTGATCCCGCCAAGCCGCAGCGAAGCTGGCGGACCGCCTGGCGCAAGCTGACGCGGGCCGCCGGACTCCCCGAACTCCGCTTCCATGACCTGCGGCATCAGGCGATCACGGAGCTGGCCGAATCGCAGGCCAACGAGGAAATCATCCGCTCCATCGCCGGGCACGTCTCGCCCCGGATGCTGCACCACTACAGCCACATTCGGCTAGAGGCCAAGCGGCTAGCACTAGGGGCCCTATCCGCGCCCGATGCAACCGTGCGCCCCGATCCGGGTTACGTCACAAATCACGGCACAATCGGGCGTGGGCGGAACCGGCGGGAACGGCAAGTGATTGAAAAGAATGGTAGGCACGTGGGGACTCGAACCCCAGACCTCTACCGTGTCAAAAGATCACTAACCCGTAACCTATTGAAATCACGCGGCACGGATGACCATTTTCGGAGCCCAAAGCGCCCAGAAGCACGCATGGAACAGCTTATTGTGCCCTTAATGTGCCCTCGGCGGCGGGCTGCCGGGGCTTGAATTCATCCTAGAAATGGGATAATCTGCAATGGCTAGACGGAGGCTCGTGTCGGGGGAGAAGCCGCTGTTTTGGGTCGGCTCGGCAAGGCGCGATCTGCTGGCGTTCCCGGCGGCCGTAAAGGACGAAATGGGCATGGCCCTGAGCGTGGCGCAGTTCGGAGGCAAGCATCCAAAAGCCAAGCCCTGGCGTGGGCAAGGGCCGGGGGTTTTGGAGGTGGTGGAGGATTACCGAGGCGACGCCTACCGCGCCGTTTACACCGTCCGGTTCGCGGGCGCGGTGTACGTGCTCCATGCCTTCCAGAAGAAAGCCCCGAGCGGCATCAAAACCGCGAAGGGCGATGTCGAGTTGATCCGGGAGCGGCTCAAGGCGGTGCGGGAGGATTATGAAACGCGGTTCGAAAAGCGCAAAGGCTGACCTTGGGGTGACGCCGAGTTCGGGGAATATCTTCGCCGATCTCGGCATTCCCGAGGCCGCCGAGAAGCACACCAAGGTTCGGCTGGCCGTCGCGATCAACCAGATTTTGGGGCAATCCGGGCTGCGCCAAGCTGCCGCCGCGGCACGGCTAGGCATCAACCAGCCGAAAATTTCAGCCCTGGCCAACTACCGCCTGGAGGGCTTTTCCGTCGAGCGGCTGATCGCCTTTTTGAACGCCCTTGACCGCGATGTCGAGATCGTAATCCGCCCCAAACCGCGCTCCCGCAAGGCCGCCCGCATCCATGTTTCCGCGGCATAGTCTTCCCGCATTCGCCAACGCTGCCATGCGCCAGGTCTTCACCGTATCCGTCACCGGCTCAGTCACCCCGGGCGTCACCGGCCCATCTCTAGCAATCCGCTGTGGCTCAATCTGATAGCCGATTTTGGCGAGGCGTTCCCGGGCAAGCCGCAGGACGGGGAAGAGCGTGATCCCCTGCCGGGAACGACCCCACTCGCGTGGGCTTTGGCCGGCCTTCGTCAGCCAAAGTTCCGTCCCGCTCAACGCGGGACTAGTCGTTCCCGGCAGGGGGTGGTTGCACCAAGCTCCGGTGCGGCCGTTGCACGAAGTCCAGATGCAGCGTCCGCACCGCATCCTCAAGCGGAGGAGATCATGGCCCTCATTACAGCAGCAAATCAAGAAGGAACGCGGCCGCCTGCAGATGCCCATTGACGCCGACGTGCTTGCCGATCTCGAGTCCTACTGCCGTTTCATCCATAGCAGCCGCGACTTCGTGGTCGAGAACACTCTCGCCTTCGTGTTCAAAAAAGACCGCGACTTCCAGGAGTGGCTCTCCGCGCGGCAGACTACGGAGCCGCCCAGCCGACAAGAGGGAATTGGCCATCCAGATGGCGCGGGGCGCTCGCCCGAGGCGGCTCGGCCTCAACGTTCTAAAGCGACCACAGGCGGGGGGCCTGAAAGAGACGCGTGATGACGACGAGCGCCCAGCGTTGGCCGGCCATGGCGATTCGTTTCCTATTTCGGGAGCGGGCCGTCATCAGCGTTCTTGTGGCGGCGGCCGCGGGCGTGGCTCTCGAACGCTGGCGGCCCTTTCCCCAACCCAATCCCGTGCTCGGCCTGATCGCCCTGCGGACGCCAGGGGTGTACGAAGGGCTGCGCTTCAGCTACACGCTGTTCCTGTTCACCACGCCCCTGATCGCCGCATCGCTCGCGCTCTCGACCGGCTACATCTTCTTCTACCGGCCGGCGTCGGGCGAGATCACACAGTGCTGCCGTCTTATCCCGACCACTCGCGCGCTCCCGAGCCGGTGCTGGTGATCGGCGAGTTGCACGACGCGCGCCAGCCCGTACCCGTCGCCCGGCCCCGGTGGCTGACCATCCCCGCGCGATCGAACTGGCCAGCGAGTACGGGCGTTACGGCTACCGGCGCATCAACTGGAAGCTGCAGGAGCAGGGCTGGGCGGTGGGCAAGGATCGGGTCCAGCGGATCTGGCGGCGGGAGGGTCTCAAAGTGCCGCAACGACAGCGGCCGCGGGCGCGGCTGTGGCTGAATAACGGGTCGTGCGTGCGGCTGCGAGCGGAGCGGCGCAATCACGTCTGGAGCTACGACTTCGTCAGTGGGCAGACCCACGACGGGCGGACGCTGCGGATGCTGACGCTGATCGACGAGTACACGCGGGAGTGCCTGGCGATCCGGGTGGCCCGCAGGCTGGGCCGATACGAGGTGATCGAAGCGCTGGCGGAGGTGATGGTGCAGCGGGGCGTCCCGGAGCACATACGATCGGACAATGGACCGGAGTTCATGGCCAAGGAGCTGCGCAAATGGCTGGGGAACCTGGGAACGAAAACGCTGTACATCGAGCCCGGGAGCCCGTGGGAGAACGGCTGCTGTGAGAGCTTCAACGGGAAGCTGTGGGACGAATACCTGAACGGAGAGATTTTTTATTCACTGAAGGAGGCGCAGATCGTGATCGCGATGTGGCGGGCGGAATACAACACCCGGAGGCCTCACTCGGCGCTGCTCTAGAGGCCGCCGGCGCCGGCGGCCTCTAGCCCGATGGTGCTACCCAAACCAGATTCGCAGCCGGTGGCTGTGATGCAAACTTTCTCACTGGGACTGGTACAGAAAATCGGTCAGGTCAAGAGTTTCGGTTGACCGGGCAGGTCGAGGAGGGGCTGTCGGGAATTGCCGGGGGAACGCGAGGGCGGGGCGATGACGCGGAGACTAGAGGCCGGAGGCCGGGATCAGGGCCAGGAGCGGCGGGCCACGCGGACGACGCGCGAGGGCAATGGGCTGGGGGCCGCAATGTGCTCCTCCCAGTTCTGGGCTGGGCCGCGCGACGTCGCCTGGCGCTCCGCTATGCTGCGCTTTCCATTGCTGCTCCACTGCGCCTGGGCGGCGAGGCGGAGCGGTAAGAAAAGCTATTCCGCGCGGAGGGCGTCGGCGGGATCCAAGCGGGCGGCGCGGGCGGCGGGGATAAGCGCGCCGGCTAGGGCGGCGGCGGCCAGAACGGCCAACGCGACGGCGAAGCTGACGGGATCGGCGGGAGCGGTATGGAAGAGCATACCGCGGATGGCGCGGGTCAGCGCCCAGGCGGCGGCGCTGCCGGCCAACGCGCCCAGCAGGGTCAGCCGCATCGCTTCTCCGACCACCATGGCCAGCAGGCGGCGGCGGTCAGCGCCCAGGGCGGCGCGGACGCCGATTTCGCGACGGCGGCGCTCCACTGCGTAGGCCATGACGCCGTAGATGCCGATGGCCGCCAGAGCCAAGGCGAGAGCGGCGAAAAGGCCGACTAAAACGGCGCGGAAACGGGGGGCGGCTTCGGTGCGGGAGATCAGGGCGCTGAGGGTATGGAGGGAGACCGGGACGGCGGGGTCGGCGGCGCGGGCAGCGGCGAACAGCTGCGGGGCAAGCGCGGCGGCGGAGGTGGAGGTGCGGGCGACGATGTCGTAGCCGTATTGGCCCATGAAACGGCTGGCCGGTATGTAAAATTCGGGGCCATAGACGGTGGCCAGGCTGCCGATTTGAATGTGCGGGACGACACCGATGACGGTGTAGCGCTTAAACGTCATCCCGACGGGATTTTTCCCCGGCCAGAATTCACGGGCCATAACGGTATCAATGATGGCTACGGTTGCCGTCTTCGGCGCGCAATCGGCGGGAGTGAAGGCGCGGCCGCGCAGGATGGGGATGCGCATGGTGGGAAAAAATCCCGGGCCAACGGCGTTTTCGTCCGCCACCGGCTGCTGGCTCACCGGAACGTTCGGGCGGTTTGGCGGGGGAATGCTGGCGACAAATGGCGAGCCGGTCATCGGGGCGACTTGCGCGAAGGCGGCCGAGGCGACGCCCGGTTGGGAGCGGGTGGAGGCCAGCATGCGATCTTCATACCTGCGGACCTGCGCCGGGGAGTAGGTGGAGGGCGGGCTGGGGTCGAGAACCACCAAATTGCGGACGGAGTAGCCGGGGTTGACGGAGTTGATGGCGAGCAGGCTGCGGAACAATAGGCCGCTGCCGACGGCGAGAACCAGGGCTAGGGCGATTTCCGCCACGACCAAGCCTTGGCGCAGGCGGCCACCACGGCGGTCGCCGCCTTCCCGCGGGCCGGTCTTGAGGGCCTCGGTCAGGTCGGCGTGGCCGAGGGAGGACAGGGGCGCGAGGCCGGCGAGCAGGCCGGTGAGAGCGGCGGCGGCGAAGGCGAAGGCGAGGACCCAAGGATTGAGGCTGGCGTGGGTGATGCGGGGAACGTTGGCGGGGATGGCGGCCTTCAATCCGGCAAGCGCAGCCCAGGCGAGGACGAGGCCGATGGCGCCGCCGCCCAGGGCTAGGGCCAGGCTCTCAATAATCATTTGCCCGGCGAGACGACGGCGCGGGGCGCCGAGCGCAGCGCAGACGGCGAATTCGCGCTCCCGATTGGCGGCGCGGGCGAGAAGAAGATTGGCCACGTTGGCGCAGGCGATGAGCAAAAGGAGGCCCGAGGCGGCCAGCAATAGCCAGAGGGGATCGCCGGACGATCCGATGACTTCCGCGCGGAGGGGGACTGTCAGCGGCGGGGCGGGAAGGGAGTAGAAATCATTTTGCCGTCCGCGCTCGGTGGCGATGGTGATGGCGCGCAGTTGAGCTTCCGCCTGGGCCATGGTTGCGCCGGTGCGCAGGCGACCGACCACGCGCAACCACCTCCAAAGCGCGCGCTGGCCGGTGTGGAACGCATAGGGAATCCAGTAAGCGTCGCGTTGCGGGCCGCCGAGGGCCGCTTCCATGCCGGGAAAGTTGAACCGAGGCGGCATGACGCCGACGATGCGGCGAGGGAAGCCATCGAGGCGGATGATGCGACCGATGGGCCTGCGGCCCACGCCCAGACGCCGCCAAAGCGCGTAGCTGATGACGACCACCGGCGCGCCGCCTTTTTCATGCTCCTCCAGGGTGAAGCCCCGCCCCAGCATCGGCCGAACGCCGAGCGTGCGAAAAAAGCCGCCAGAAATTTTTGCCCCGTTGACCTCCCGCGCTGCAGGGCCCAGGCCCGTCAGAGCGGCAGAATCGGATCGGTATCCTGCCAGAGCCGAAAACGCAGTGCCGCGGCGGCGCCAGGCGAGGAAATCAATGTCGGATGTCCAGGTGACGCCGGAGCTGAACAACCTCGTGCGGGATTCGACGGCGACCAGGCGGCTGGGGTTAGGGAAGGGAAGCGGGCGAAGCAGGACGGCGTAAACGGCGCTGAAAATCGCCGTCGCGGCGCCAATGCCGAGGGCCAGGGTCAAAATGGCGGCGGCCGAGAAGCCGGGGGCGCGGCGCAGGCGGCGCAGGCCGTAGCGGATGTCTTGCAGAAGTTTGTTGAGCCAATTCCACCCCCACACGTAACGACTCTCCTCCCTCAGCACAAGCTCATTCCCGAATCGCCTGCTGGCAGCGTTATGGGCCTCTTCGAATGGGAGCCCTTCGGAGATTTTTTCTTGCTCCCTGAGTTCCCGATGCAGCCGCATCTCTTCTTCCAGATCGGCGTCGAACCGGCCGCGCCGAAAAAGCATTGACACCCGTCTGCCCAATTCGCGGAGCCACTTCATGGTGATACCCTCTCATGCCGTCTGAATTGCCCGGGTGATGGCCGCGACGACCCGAGTGAACTCGGAGACTTCGACTTCGAGCTGTTTGCGCCCTAGCGGAGTGAGGCGGTAGTAGCGCGCGCGCCGATTTCCCGCCGTCACGCCCCACTTCGCTTTAACCCAGCCCTTGATGAGCATTCTCTGGAGAGCGGGGTAAAGCGAGCCTTCCTCGACTTGCAGCACTTCGCCGGAAACCTGCTCAATCCAGTGAGCGATCTCAAAGCCGTGCAGCTCGCCGCTGCGAGCGAGCGCTTTGAGGATCAACAGGTAGAGCGTTCCCGGCGGAATCTCATCTCGGCGCATTCGACAGCCTCCGTGACATAGTTAGACTATACCAGCGGGCAAAGGGTTAGCGCTTGTGCGACGCTCTTTTAATCGGCCGGCATTGGCCGTGTTGGGGACCGCCGGGCTCTGCGCCGAATGGGAAGCGCCTCCCGCGTTGCACTGCCGCGGCAGCGCCTATCGGGGGGCGACGGGGCCGAGGCGGCCCGGCTTCAGCTGCGGCGGAGCCGGCAGGGGCGGCGGTCGTGAACGTTAGACTCCATACCCGCGTGAGCATTGCCCAGCAATGGGAAATGCAAAAGCGCGAGCTTGCGGGCCTTCGTTGCGGCCCGCTGGTGGGCCGTAGCCGGTGAGTCGGGCTGGGTTCGGGCGGGCTGCGTGAACGTCCCCCGGAGCTGACAGTTGGAGCACGAAATCCGGCCCCGGCCAGAAGCCGCGAGGCCCGTGGAGAACTCGGGGTCGGAAGCTGGACTTTAAGGTGACGCGACTCACCCCGCAAGCGGGGTCAAGAAGCGCATGAGGCGCTCCGTGGAGAAGCTGGAAAGTGGGCCGCACAGGGCACGACAGATTTTGGATGGGCCGATTTTCAGGACACCGGCCGCCTGGGTCCGACTGAGCCACCGAACGGTCATACCGGCGGCGCGCGAGTCGCAAGATCGGCCGAAGTCGAACGCTCGCGGATTCAGCCCCTGGGCTGCTCTTCAACCAATTCCCCGCGTGCGGTGAGCGTCAGGTAGGGGACCGGCCGGAGTGGAACGCTGAGATGATACCGGGCGTAACGCCGCTCCCCATCGCGCAACAAGGCCCCTTTCGAAACCAGATCGGCTAGGTCCCGAGTGGTTGTGGCCGGCGAGGCCCCGGTGATGCGGAGGTATTTCTCCGCCGAAAGCCCCCCTCTGAAGCCCACGGGACCTTCCCGGAACATGCGTAGGAGGGCCTTTTCCTGGCGTTCATTTAGTTGGCCGCGCAGGCGGTCCAGCAGCTTGGTCTTGTCGATGAGAAATTCCACGAGGGCGATCGTCCGCCGCTGCGCCTCGATGGCGGGGCCTGCAAACCAAGCCAGCCAGCGGGTGATTTCGTTTTCCTTGTTCGCGGCTTCCAGCGCTTCGTAGTAATTCTTGCGGCGAGCAAGAATCGAGGCGGCCAATGTCCTAAGCGTCGGCTGGCTGAGACTCTGGGCCAAGGCCTTTTCAGCAATGGCCCTCCCGATGCGCCCATTGCCGTCCTCAAATGGATGGATGCTTTCAAAATACAAGTGGGCGATTCCTGCCCTGGTTATGGCGGGCAGCTGATCGTCACTTTCTGGTCCGGTTCGACCGAACCATGAGAGAAAGCGATGCATTTCCGATGGCACACGCGATGACGGCGGTGCTTGGAAATGAACTCTGGCTTCGCCAACCGGCCCGGAGACCACTTGCATGGGTTCCGCGCCGGTCCGATATTTGCCGATATCTCTGAGGTTGCGGCTGCCACTCATCACCATTCGGTGCCAGCGGAACACCATTTCCTCCGTGAGCGGTTCGGCGAAGGACTGGTAAAGATCAACCATCATCTCGGCGATCCCGC
The DNA here is from genome assembly GCA_050746205.1 of Terriglobales bacterium. Taxonomy (GTDB): domain Bacteria; phylum Acidobacteriota; class Terriglobia; order Terriglobales; family SCQP01; genus JAKAUF01. Next base: position 27,129 of record JBOGKW010000007.1, read on the forward strand.
GCTCCGCTGGCCGGACGCGTCGCTCGTCTGCGCCAAGGCCCAGTTGCCTGCGCAGGGAAGACTGCACGCTTTCCCGATCCAGAATCTCGCCTTCGATTTCAGAAGTCGTGACCGCCTCCGTGCTCAATGCCTCAACTGCGAGTTGATCGCGTTCTTCTTTGCCAAGGTGCCGAACGGTGCCGACGAACATTCCGCCGCTCACCAAGAATTGCTTTTCAGCGCTCTCCAGGCGCGCTGCGTCCCAGCGAAAACTGGGCCAGTCCCGTTGTTGCCAGTTCCAGGTCATGAGCGATAGGGCTCAAACCTATCGCTCATATTATGCCACATTCATGAGCGATGAGCTGGCCTCTCCGGTTCGCCCAGCCCACCACTCTCACCCTTCACCCAATTGCAAATGCCAGGCAACGTTCCGGCCCGCCCACGGCGGGAATCGTCGTTTCCGCCAGGGCCGTCCCGCAGAGCGGGACAGCCCTGGATCCGCAGCGGCGTTGGTTGGTGAGTTGGACTTCAATGAGGCCGCGATCCGAGGATCGCGGAAATCCGCACGCGCCGCCGGCCCGCTGCACCTGGTACGGCTTCAATGAGGCCGCGATCCGAGGATCGCGGAAATGCCGGGCCACGTTTCCGCGCTCTCCGGCACGATCTGGCTTCAATGAGGCCGCGATCCGAGGATCGCGGAAATATCACCCTCACGATCGACCAGACTCTGAAGGAATTGCTTCAATGAGGCCGCGATCCGAGGATCGCGGAAATGTCAACGGCGCCGCCGTGCCGCTGTCCAGCGGCTAGCTTCAATGAGGCCGCGATCCGAGGATCGCGGAAATCTGCGGCCGTGGGGGTGCCGTTTTCGCCCTTGGAGGTGCTTCAATGAGGCCGCGATCCGAGGATCGCGGAAATGCCGCAGCCCAGGTGATGCCAGAACTGGGTCAGGTAGCTTCAATGAGGCCGCGATCCGAGGATCGCGGAAATGCCATCCAAGGAGCAAACACACATGCCGTTTGATGGCTTCAATGAGGCCGCGATCCGAGGATCGCGGAAATAAGGCCGGCGCGGTCGTGACCATCTGGGCCCCGTTGGCTTCAATGAGGCCGCGATCCGAGGATCGCGGAAATTTGGCAGCCCATACGACACGCGCCGCGGACGGCGGGCTTCAATGAGGCCGCGATCCGAGGATCGCGGAAATCCCGCGGTCGGAGGGATTGTTCGAGTAGCCACCCTCGCTTCAATGAGGCCGCGATCCGAGGATCGCGGAAATCTCCAGTCGGCATCGCTCGGCACCGCTGGCCCCAAGCTTCAATGAGGCCGCGATCCGAGGATCGCGGAAATCCAACAGTTGAGAGGACGCCCGCAGCGGTGCCGGTGCTTCAATGAGGCCGCGATCCGAGGATCGCGGAAATCGCCCCAGGAGCGCTGGGCCGCGAGGGATCAAGCAGCTTCAATGAGGCCGCGATCCGAGGATCGCGGAAATGCACAATCGGCCAAGTGGGGTGCGAGAAAGAGGACGCTTCAATGAGGCCGCGATCCGAGGATCGCGGAAATGGTGGAGGCGTAAGTCCTGAGTTGTCAATGCCGCTGGAGGCGGTTTGCGAGCACCCCTGGGGGCCTCTCCCGGCGGGGCCGGACTGGCGGGCGCGGGACGGCGGCAACGCCATGATAACGCGGGGCGTTGCGCGATGCGAGCGGCGCCCGGGGATGACGCGGCACCAAAGCGCTCGCGGCGGGGACGGGACCGCCGGGGGGCTGGCGTCAGCGGGTGATGAAGACGGGGTACTCATGGATTTCGGCGGTGAGAAAGCGGGCGAGGAGGCGGGCCTGGATTTCCAGCAGGCGCCGATAACTGACACGATACTCGAAGAGGGGATGGGTGGCCAGGTCGTTGATGCGCTGCTCGTAGGCGCGGTAGAAGGCGGCGCGGCCCTGTGGACGGAGGGCGACCGCCTGTCCGGTGCGGACGAAATCAGCGGGTGTCACCATGGCGGTATTGATGGCGGTTAGGACTGCGGAGTCGGCGATTAACGGGCGGAACGGCTCCATTAGGTCCAGGGCCAGGGCGGGGCGGCCGAAGCGGGGCTGGTGGTAGAAACCCCAGAATGGCTCCAGACCCAGCGCGTAACAGGCAATGACGCAGTCCTTGGCCAGCAGGCTATAGGCGAGGGAGAGCAGGGCGTTGACGGGGTCGCGGGGCGGGCGGCGGTTGCGGCCGTGAAAATCGAAGTCCATGGCCGGGGCGGCGGTCCCGGCACCCTCCGGTGCGTCTTCATCCCGGCTTTTGAGCATGCCGGCGAAGGCGCCGAAGTAGGCATGGGCGGCGGCGCCCTCGGTGCCGAGCAGGCTGTCAAGGGAGGGCGCGGCCAGGGCCTGGGCGGCCAAGGCGCGCAGGAGGCGGAGCGTTTGGGCCGGTGGCTGGAGATGGTTGCGCTGCAGGAGGGTGCGCTGGTTGCGGATCTTCCCGGCCACCAGCCGGCGCGCGAGGGCGAGGCACAAGGCGGGGTTTTCGGCGGCGAGCAACTGGGTGCGGCGCAGGAAGACGTTGCGGCTGTTTAGGGCGGTGGTGATGCCGTAAAAATAGCCGCCTTGGGAGAAGTAGCAGATGGGAATCTCGGCCTGGCAGAGTGTTTGGACTGCCTGGGTCGAGACCTGAACGCCGCCGAAGAGGTTTACCTGGCAGACCTCGCCCAGCCGGGCTTCCTGCTTCAGCTCGTCTTTCCATGCGCTCGCGCCGCGGCCTTTGCGGCCGCCTTCCGCCGGCCCCCGGACCTGCAATACGCCGCCGGAAACGCCGACGCGCCAGCCCTGGGTGTTGAGGTAAACGGGGCGGAGGTCGTCGCGGGGAACCAGCAATGGGCGGACGCGAAAACGGCGGGCGGGCACGCCGTCGAACAGCGGCAGCTGGAGGGGCGGGGCGGCGCTGTCCTCCAGCGCATCGTCCCGGCCGCGCAGGGCGTTAGTTTCATCGGGCAGGCAGATACCCACCAGCGAGCAGCGCGGGCACTTGGGGCTGTCCTCTAACGGCGGAGGAATGGCCGGACTGGCGGCGGCGACGCGGGCGGCGGCGAGCTGGGCGATCACCTCGACCTCGGCAGCGTCGTCCAGCGGCACCGGCACCCGCTGGCGCGTGGCGGCGTAAAACAGGACGGCCTCCCGGCAGTGATAACCGTTGTCCCGCAGGATGAGCGCCTGCGCCAGCACCTGGGCGCGGTCGGCGGGCCAGGGCTCCGGTCCGGCGTCGCCGTCCCGCGGGCGCCCCTTTTTGTAATCCACGGGTGTGACCTCGGCGTCACCCGCGGCGCTTTCGATCAGATCCATGCGGGCGATCAGGCCTAGGCGGGGACTAGAGAGTTCGATCGAGCGGGAATGGATGCGCTCAGTTTCGATGGGGCTGGGGCCTTGGCCCGGCGTTTGCGGCGCGGGGAGCGCATCGGCGGGGGCCTCGACACGCCGATGCCGGGCGCGCCCCTCCAAGGTGTCGGTGCTAGGCAGGAAGACCTTTTCCACCCATTCGTAGTAGAACAATCGGGGGCAGTAGACGAATTCGTTGAGCATGCGCGCCGGCAGCAGCTCCGGTTCCGGCAGGCCGAGGTGATGCTCGTCGCCGCCGGGGCGCGCGGGAGCGGGATATTGCGAGGCCATGGCGCTGTCCATCATGCCAGAGCGGCGCGCCGTTCCGCCTTGCCCCGGCGGGCAGGGAAGCGGGGAGGTTATTAACTCGCAGTGAGCGGTGCGCGGGGCCGGTGCGGGGGTCTGCGGCCGATGGCACAGCCCGCGCGGCTAAGGGATTCGGGCCGCGAGCGCTGCGGCGCTGCGGCTAGGCAATGATGCAAGGAGAATCCAAGTTGACCGGATACGGCTTGCCCAAAGCGGTGATGACCCGGTCGCCGCGGCCCTCCGCCGGGCCCAGGTCCACGAACAAGACTTGATCTTCGGCGTGGTGGATCAGGCCGCGCAGGGTTTCCCGGCAGCGGACCAGGTCGCTGGGGGTGAACTGGCACTCGAAAACCGAGAACTGCACATGCTCGCCAAAATCCTTCATCGCCTTGAAGACGGCGCGTAGGCGCTTGTCATCGGCGATGTCATAACAAACCAGGTAGCTGTTGCGCATGGAGGTATTTTGCACCGTCCGCCAAGCTCGGACATGGACGTGGAGCGCGGTCGGGCGGGTGGGGTGTTGCCACAGCCCAGAGCCAGGCGCTCCTTGGCGTGGCAGTCCAGTCGGCCGGCCGGAGTGTGTCGCCCAAAATGGCGGCCGACACTTGCTGGGCGCGAAGACTGGGACCAGCCGTTGGCGAGGCGCGGGCCCGCCTTCGGCATCAAACTGGCACGAATAGGCCCAGCCCGAAGCTGCTCGAGTGGCCGAGGATCAAGGGGCCGGAAACGGGTGTCTCAAAACAAAGGCGAAGCCTGTAGCCGCGGCGGTCGCCGATAAACCGGCGCTTGCCAGCTTGGCGCCTCGGCACGTGCACGCCGACCCATGCAGGGGGCGCGATTTCCTCGACAGATTGCAACCTTGCCGCTGCCTCGTAGCCACGCACCGTGAGCTCACGGCGGATCTGATTTTCGACCGTCTCGGATCGCCTAACCTTTCCGCCGCGCAAATGGTGGCGGGGAGGCACATAGGGGGTTAGTGTCCGCCAGGTTCTCGCCGAGGCCCCGTTGAAGCCGGGCGGCGGTGGCGCCGCGGTATCGAGGGGGACCAGCTTGATCTTCCACGCTTCGGCGTCAGGCCCAGCTGGCGCCCACGACAACTCCTGCGCGGCGGCGCCCAATATGGCTTCCTGCTCTTCCTCGTCGAAGGGGCGAGCACCCCGCCAGACGAGGAGGCGTGTTGGAATGCCGCCGTCCCACCAGAGCAGAAACTCGGCATGCGCTCTTGGGCCCCGCAGGGGCTCGCCCCGCGAATCCTTCCCGGTCATTCCCGCGATGTCGCCACGGATGCGGGCGGGCGCGTCGCCCCACCGCTCCGTAGTGCCCTGCGCCTTTATGCGGATGAGGTTGCGCAGCACCGCAGTGCGAAAACGGGCGGTCAGCCGCACCGTGGCCGTTTGTCTCGGCGCTACTGTCGAACCAAGGGCAAATTGGACGAGATGCGTGTCCGGTCGCACGGCCATACGTCGCAACGCTTCCGGCGTCGGCGGACGCTGCAGCCTCTGAGCGTATAGCAGGCGGGCACCCTGCGGGATATTGCGCGCGGCCAGGCGTTCTTGCGTCACGCGCTCGATATCGGCCCGAGACGCGTCGGGACATGGAACCAGTACGGGGACGGGCGTGGAGGAGGTTCTTCTTTCGGTGAGTTTTACGTTTGGCGATGCCGGGGCCCTGTCGGTCAGGCGTATGCGGGTCAGCGCCTCCGCGCGCCCAAAATACACAATCCGTTCCAAGCACCGGGCCAGGACATCGGCAAGCTCCGTCGTCCAGCTGCCTCCCTCGACGAACCAGAAAAGACTCTCGTCGGGTGGAATGCACCAGGCGTTGTCTTGCGCAAGGGTGGTCGCATAAGCCCTGACACCCGCCTCTTTTCTCGTGCGCGGGTTCCAGCCGAATTCAACGGGCTGGTACTGGCGGACGATGACCGCCAGGCACGCCTGCTCCGGCAAATGGAAACTGTAGTCGCTTGTGCACAGTGCTCGGATGAGCACTTGAATCTCGTCCTCCGGCCAGGTTCCTGCCGCCTCGCGGCACCATTGATACCAGCGGGCTGCGACGGCGCGTGTTAGGCGCCAGGGGCTCGGCGGCCATTCGCCGTAAGGGTCGTCGAAGGGGTTGACCCGCCACGGGGTGGCGTGGAAGCGTCCGAGCGGAAATGACTGCTGCAGTACCAGCCGCATGGCTCACGAATCCTCGCCGTCACCGTCCTGGCCGCCGCCGCCCTCGTCGGTATTGTTTCCCGCCGCATTTGGCACCGCCCGGTCGTCCTCGGCCTCGCGGTAGAGCGCTTCGTGCGACCAGTAGACGTCGGTGACGATCGGCGCAGGCTGGTCTCCGTCCCTGAAGGCAGCGCCTTTAATCGCGGCCTTGATGTCCACCTTTAGCTTTGCGTCCTGCCGAGCGTGCCTTAGGTTGAGAAGTTCGAGATGGCAGCCGGAACGGTAGCGGAACGGGGTCCTCAGCAGCCGGTCGATCTTCCAGAGGGCGAGCGCAGCAATGAACTCCTTTTGCTTTTCGGACAGCCCGCGCACCCTGTCCCCGTCCGTGCGGCCGAAGGATCGAAGAAGGCCAACGTCGAGAATGAAGGTGGCGCGGATTTCGCTCGCGGTTGCATCGTCGACGGCAAAAATGGGTTGACCGGACGTCGTCTTGCCCAGCCGGTCGAATTTGACGCCCGAGCGGTCGACGCGGGCGGCGCCGAAGGCCTCGAGATGCGCGGTCAGAAAACGCGCGATCTTGACCTGGTACTGCGGAAACAGGACGCCATGCACGAGCGCATTGGGATCGTATCTGAAGATCGTCCTGAAAACGTCCCACCATCTCTCCGCTGGCGGATGCGCCTTCTTGGTGCCGGGAAGCTTGACACCAAATTCCGTTTCAAGGGCCTTGGCGAACTTCTGTTCCGCGAGCAGGCCGCCTTCGTCCAGGCGCTTGCCGTCCAGAAAATAGGTCGAGGCGATTCTGTGGCCCTCCGTAAGACTCGTGACGACGAGTTCACGCCTTTCGGGCGGCAGCGTGTCACCCTGAAGGTCGCCGGTAACGCAGCGCAGGTAGGGCGTGCCCGTGAGTTCGTCATGGAGCTCGGGATCGTGCGGACCGCCCATGCAGACGGATTCGAGGTGGTTTGCCATGCTGGCGGGGCTGTCGACGATGCAGATGTTATCGACGGGCCCATCCTTCCGCGGTGCCTTGTAAATGACGTGGCCGATTTCCGGAAAGCCGGCTGGCTGGAAGCGGTCCAAGCCCGCGACGGGTCTGAGCGCTGCGGTCAGCACCATGGGCGTTTCGCTTTGCAGGACGCTCTGGGGCGTGAGGTCGGTCGGCCTAATCTGGTCTTCACGCATGGGTCACCTCCGTTGGTTGGCGTCGCGGGCCCAGCCAGCGCCGGACGAGGGCGCTTCGGTCAAAATCGGAGACGGGAAACAGGAGGGCGGCTAGCAGGCGCTCCGGACCTGCTACAGCCCACGGGGCGTGTGCCCGCATAAGCGGTGCCCGCGCCATGGAGTAGCGCGACCGCGCTACCTCGACGGCGCGCTCGATGTCGCCGCCCCGAATGAGCGCAGCAAGTCTGCGTGCCGCTGCCGACGTCCGCGCGCCGGTCTCGGGTGCGAGGAGGTCGCGGCCATCTCTGCGGCCATTGTCCCGGAGCGGCCTCAGATCGAACAGCGGGTGAAAAAGGCCGTAGAGGGCGAGTGCAGGTCGGACCACGACCCCTTCCCGGTCAAACGAGGAGAGGGCGCGGACGCTCGCGGGTAGGGAAAACCACTCGAACAGGGCCAGGCGAGAGAGCCAGCGGGCGATGAGCGCTTCATCCACGTCGCCGTCCAGCCACGCCTCGACGTCGGACATGCGCGCCGCGACCGGCGCGCGTCCGGGCGGCACGCGCTGACCTTGCCTCTCCCAGTCAAGCAGGCGGCGCTGATTAACGGCGCAAAGGTTTGGGAGGAGCGGACCTGTGCGCCAGACCCAGCGCGACGGCGCTGCCTTCGGGTGCGCATATATAGAGATCCCTCCCTCGGTCTTGCCCCGCGGCACGGCTCCAAAGCGATAGAGCGCGAGCGGGCATTCGACGGGAAAAGCCGACAGCAGCGAAAGGGCGAGGCGGGTCTCGACGCCCGGTCTGTCGCCACCGAACACAGCGGGCAACCAGCCGAGCGGCAGCGGTCGCCACGAGACACCCCTTTCGCGAAAGGACCGGTTGACGTCCACGCGGTCGAGCGCCTGGACTGCGGCGTCAAGCAGTGCTGCGACCGCCTCGACGTCGTCTGGCTTGCTGGCGGCGTTTACAAGTTCGTTCTCCAATGGGCCGCGCAGTCCGACGAAGTGCCAGCGCCGCCCTACCCTGCGGTCGGCCGGGAGGCTCTCGACCAGGGCGAGGAGCCGCTCGAACGCCTCAGATCGCGCGTCGGCCGAGCTGGCCGGCACGGACGCGGCCCCAAGGTAGCGCGGCTCGAAGGTGTTGGCGCTGGTGGTTTTCCCGAGCGCGAAGCGGCGCAAGTCGCTGATTCCAGCGTCCACGCCACGCTGCGTTATGGCAACGGCGAAAGCGGCAGGCGTTACGGCCCCACGGCCACCGACCTCCGCCCGGCCCCGAGCGAACAGGGCGAGAACCTCCGGTACGGCCATTGGGCGGGACCATAGCGGAGCCCAGACCTCGCCCCGGTCGCGCCCGGCCTCGCCCGAGGTTTTGGGCGATGCGGCCGCAACGACGAATGGGAAGGCCCCGACGGGCCGGGCCCGCGCGCCAAGCCGGCGGGACGGGCCTCCAGCGAAGAATGTCAGCCCCTCGCAGGCGAGCGCCATGGCCCAGGGCGATATCTCGCCCTCGCTGAAAGGCTCCTGGCCGCTGTTGTAGAGCTTGTTAGCGTCGCTGAACCAGGAGGCGGCGTTGAGGCCCTCAGCCCGCCACGCGGATGATTCGCCGCAGAGGAAAGCATTCAGCGCCTCACGACGCTCGTCGGCGTTTGCTCCCTTGCCCTTCGGTGCCTTGTTTCTGGACGCTTTGGGGTGCCGGAGCGCCTCCGTCGCCTTTTTCCAGCCGTCGGCGAACGCGCGCTTGCCCGCGTTACCGCCGCTGCCCAGCAGCGGATTGAAGAACACGCCCGACGCTGCAGGGGCGGCGTGCGCGGCGAATAGCTCCAGTGCTGCTTCGTCAGCCTCCGCCTGCCACAGCGCCAGCTTCGCTCCGGATTTCGCTTTCGTGCTGGCTTTCTGCGCGTCCGCCCAGCCCCGTTCATAGGGCGTCCACGACGCCTGATCCGCTACCGTCATCAGCGCGTCGGCCAGAGCAGGGAGGTCCGTCGGACCGCCAACCAGGCGGAACACGCTGCCGCGCCAGGCTGCGCGCACCTCGGGCCACCTGCGCGACAGGATTCTCAGCAGACCGAGCGCAGCGAGGTAGGCGCCGAGGCTGGTCGGCCGTAGCCCCGGAATAGAAATGGCGGGCAAGACCGGCCGGTTCGCGCTCATCCTCCGCCCCCGACCCGGACGATGTGGGAGGGGTGATCGGTCGCGCGCCAATCGGCAACGCGCACGAGCGCCTCGAGCCAGGCGAGCGCGAACGGGCCGAGCGCCAGCGGCTCGCCCTTGGGCACCGAGCCTGTCCAAGCTGCATCGGGGTTGCCCCGCCATGGCCCGAGCACGTCGGCGACAACGCCGGTCCACCCCGGGCCGGCGAGCGCGAAGCCGTCTTCGACCCACTCGCCGTCAGCGCCATCGAAGGCTACCGAGAAGTCCATCGGATATTGCCGGCCGTCGAACCGCAGTGCCGCGGGCGTTCGGCCCACGCCGAAGACGTCTCCTCCTGCCCGCGAGATCGCCCTCAGGACCGTCCGCACCTTGCCGTGATGAGCGGCGGCCAGATAGACAGCGAGCGCTGGGTATGGGGCCTCACTCGAAGCCGAGTATAACCGCCACATGGCGAGGGCGGACGCCGCCTCGTGTCGCAGACCTGGGCGGAAGACCCTATGCGCCGCCTTTCTGACCCATGGCAGCGCTCGAATCCCCTCGAGAGTGGACCGGTCGAGTGCGCGTTCGAGGGCCCAGCGAAGAAGGGCGCTACCCTCGTTTGTTTCCTCATCCGAGAGGGGGCGAGCGACAGCAAGCTTCAGACCGATGGCCGCTCGCGCCCTTTCGGCGTCCTGGACCGCCACCTCGACCCGAAGCACCTTTGGGAACTTCGCCAGAACCTCGCGGTCGAGGCCATCGGGTACCGCAGCCTGCCAATCCGGGTGCGCCTTGCCCAGGTCGTGGAGACCGGCGGCACTGACGACGGCTGTCCGGATCGGTCTTTGGAGAGCCAGCGCGTCGCAGAGGCGTTCTGCTTCACGGCCGGCGTCCGCGAGGTGCGATGCCAGGCTCGACCAGTAGCCGGCTTCGGCCCGCCAGTCCTCGGACAAGGCGCGTGGCCTACCTGGTAGTGGCAGGCCGTTCAGGCGGTCGCTTGCCGCGCCGGTCCAGCCGAGCGCTTTGCTGTACCCCCCGACATCGCTGCGGAGCATGACCGTCATGCCGGGCCTAAGGTCCCGGAGTGGCGCCCGCTCCCAGCGTTCCGCCTGGTCGCTCCAGAGCCAGGCGGCCGCGTGGTCCGTCTCAAGGAGATTCCGAAGCCGCGACAGCGCTACCGGACAGGCCTCGGCGTCCATGTCGAGGGGCGGGCCGTCAAGGGCGTCGCCGGTGGGAGGCGCCGAGCCGTCCCAGTCGCGCCAGAACACGCTCAGGTCTGCGTCGGGATCGGCGTTTCGCACGAAGCGGCTGACATCGGTGAAGCCACCATACAGGTCCGGTTCGGTCGAAAACAGACCATGGACGTCGAGTGCCCGCGGGCATGGCTCGGGCGGGATCGTGAGCGCGTTTGCGTATTCCTCGGGCTTCTGCGCCTGAAGGTCCGAGAGCGCCTCCGCAGCCGTCTTCTGCTCGGAGAGCGGCGCAATCGCCCCGAGGAGCGCCGACGCCTGGTCCAGCGCGGCCTTGCGGTAAGGGCCCTCATGCATCCCCCTATTATCGGGCTTAGTGCCCCAGACAATCGCCCGGGCCTCATTGTCCTTGCCGTCTCGGTTGAGGCGGCCTAGCCGCTGCAACAGAGAAGGCCAGGGGGCGTGCTCGGTCCAGAGCCGGCGGGCCGAAATGTCGAGACCCGCTTCGACGACCTGCGTGCTAACACAGATCAGCCCGGGATCGTCTTCCTTGACGCGCCCGGATGGGCTTGCGCTGCGGCGCGACTCGAATGCTCGAAGAGTCTCTTCCGCTTCGCGGCGGTCACCCGCCCGAAAGCGCGATGTGAGCAGAATCTTCGGTGGCCCGCCGGCTCCAAGTTGCTTAAAGACAGCCTGACCCGTTTTCACGGTGTTGCAAACGATCAATGTCAGCGTGCCCGGCTGGTGCGCGGCTGTGGCCTTGGAAGCGATCTGCTCGGCAAGGGGCCTTGCCTTCTTTCCCGTTGCAGGCTGATGCAGCTCAACTGGCCGCAGCGCGGCCCGCCGCAGCTTGAGGGCCTCGCTCGAGTCTCTTTCAAGGGGTGGATCGAAAGGCTCCACGGTGTCGCATCGGTCTCGTCTCCGGTCCGTCGTTTGGAGGAACTGCGCGCCCATGGTCGCGCTCATCCAGGTGGTGCGGCAGGGCTTTAGGCCAGGGAAGCGCTTGCGCCGCATCCAGTCCAATTGGGCCGTTGTCCAAAGGCCGGGGCCCATGAGCTGCACCTCGTCCACGATCCAGCGGCAGTCTTGGTTCAGGAGGCCAAAATGCACTGGCCAGTCGAAGCGGCTTATGCCGTAACCCCGATTCAGGGCCCGCGACAAAAGCATGTCCTGCGTACCGACGAGCACCCAGGGGCGGTCCGGCGCTGCGGCCCAGGCCTCAGCCGTGTCGCCCCCGATGAGTTGATGGACGGGAGTGTCGATCCGCCGATTCCACTCCTTGAGCTCCGCAAAATAACGCCGCAGGCGCTCGGCCGTCTGCCGAACGAGACTGCGCATTGGCAGGCAATAAACGAGGTGAGGTGGTTCGCCGTCCTCGTTCGCGAAGCGTCGCCACGCCCACGCCAGCACACTCCCCTCCGTTTTCCCCAGTCCGGTCGGTACGGAAAGTATCTCCGGGAGACCATCGACCGCGACCCGGGTCTGCCAGGCATACGGGTCGAAGGCGGTCGCCGCGTGGAAGAATTCCCGGAATCGCTCCTCCTCAGCCGCCATTACTACGCCAGGTTAAAACAACCTGAATCCAGGGCGAAAGGGCAACCCGGCAGAGGGACATTCCTGGTTATTAGCGCCGCCAGGTGCTTCGGCCAGCAGCCGCCGACTCCCCTGCGGCCATGTGGCCGCAGAAGGGGGGGATTTTGTCCTCGATGCGGGGTTTGATCCAGTTGGGGTCCCACCAGTCCACGCGATCCATCTACACGCCGTCGAGCAGAATGCTGAAGTGGACATGGTCGCCAGCGGCGAGCCCGGTGGAATCGGTATGGCCTATGATTTGGCCGCGCTTGACCATCTCGCCGGGAAGGACCAAAAAGTCATCCATGTGGCCATACAAGGTCATAAGGCCGTACCATGGTCAATCAGCACGGCGATGCCGTAAATGCCGAAGTAATGCGCCCATAACACGCGGCGGGAGTTGGCGGCGGGGATGGGGGCATGCTGGACGGAGACGAGGTCGTAGCGCAGGTGGTAGTCCCGCTGGACGGCCCTGCCGTCAAAGATATCGAAGCGATGATCGGCGAAGCGGGCCTCGACGGCGGCGAGCGGCAGGCGCAGGAAGGCACCGCGCCAAAGGAAGCGGCGCATGGTGTCGTGGCTGGCGTGGACGAAATCCCCGGCGTCTACCCGGCGCAGGTGTCCGTTGACCAGAAGGAACTCCCCTAGCGGCGTCGCGGGCATCTTGAGGCCGGGGGTGTTTTCGATAATGGGCGTAACCATGCGGCGGATAGACGCGTCATTGACGGCGAAGGTGCGGGTGCGCCAATAGCTGGCGAAGGTTTGGGCGGGAACATTCACCTCCGCCTGGTTGCCGGCCGCGTCCCACGCCACCAACCGGGGAACGGTGGCCAAGGGCGCGTTTAGGGCACCGCGAAGAGGGAGAAATAGATGCCGCGCTTGCCGCCGGGAAGGCCCCGCGCACGACAAAGCGAGCCGAAGCGCCATTGACAGGCAACGATGGACGACCCTGGTCATTGCGTACCGCTCTCCCCCGCCCCGCCTGTGGTCCGGTCGCGGCGGACGGATTGCGGCAAGTCAGGCGGCTGGGGCACAGTATTGGTTGAAGCGGGAGTGGTTGCGCCGCCCGCTTGATCGCCCGCCAACCGGTCCTGGAATTCGCGGTCCTTTTGTTTGAAGACGAACGTCAGCGTGTGTTCGACGACGAAGTCGCGACCGTTTTGGACAAAGCGCCAGTAGGCATCGAGAATCGCGACCACGTCGGCACTGACCTTGAACCGTGCTGCAGCCGCTGCTTTTTGATCTCTTGCGGGATGAGCGCCATCGTCGTTGCCTCCGATCACAGGTGTGAGGATTTCTGTGCCGCCTGCTCCCAGAAAGCTGTGCCGCCGTTTGCCACGCGCTCCGCGCGAGGCGGTTATGTTCCGCGCGGCGGATTCAGTCCTGTCCCGCTCCGCGGGACAGCCCTGGACCCGCAGCGGCGTTGGTTGGTGAGTCGGACTTCAATGAGGCCGCGATCCTCGGATTCCGGCCTCATTGAAGCGCAACCCCGCACCTGGGCGGGCTCCGCGAAGTGTTTCATTCGCCTTGGATATCAACGGCAGCCGTAGAAATATTGGCCCAAACAACCCGTGTCCTCTAACGTGGTAGCAAATTGACCTGCCGAGCTGCAAGGCGGACACCTGGCCGCCCTTGCCGGGGCGCCCGAGTCGGCACTGGGCGATTCGGGTATGCTGGGGGCGGTCATCCGTGCCGCTCCAAGGAGGCAGAGCTTTGAAGCGAGCACGTTTTCAAGCCGGTAGTCTTGTCCGCATGAAGCGCAAGAGCCGCCCCGATTGCTGGGCTTTCCGTTGGCGTGAATACGATTCCAGCGGGACCCGCGTCCAGCGAAAATGCGTCATCGGTACGGTCGAGCAGTATGCGACCGAATCCGAGGCACAAAAGGCGGTCGGCGCATTGCGGATCACCATCAACCAAGAGTTCCCGAGAGATCAGTTTCATCCGGTCTCCGTGGTGGAACTCATCGCCCACTACAAGCAAACCGAATTGTCCGACGGTCCGAACGGCTCAGCAAAAGCCTTCGCAACGCGCCAGGTCTATCGAGTTTTCCTCGATGCCTGGGTTGCGCCGCGCTGGGGACGGCTGAAGCTGACGGAGGTTCGGACGGTTGCGGTCGAGCAGTGGCTGAAGCAGTTAACCAGGGCCGACGGGCAGCCGTTGGCGAACGGAACGAAGTCGAAGATCCGCAATCTCATGAGCGCACTGTTCAACCACGCGATTCGTTACGAGTGGCTCAGGCAGGGCGGCAATCCCATCACGCACGTGCGCCAGAGCGGCAAACGGAGGTTTACTCCCGAGGTGCTCGACGCGCACGAGCTGCGGGCCTTGCTGGCGCATCTGGCGTCGCGCGACCGGGTGCTGGTGGCGCTCGACGCCATCACCGGGCTGCGTCGCAGCGAGTTGATGGCGTTGAAGTGGCGGGATATCGACTTTGCTGGGTTGCAGGTCCGTGTGACCCGGTCGGTCTACAACCAGGTCGTTGGGAGCTGCAAGACCGAGGCGTCGCGTAAACCGGTTCCGCTCGATCCAACGCTCGCCAGGGAATTACTGACCTGGCGAGAGTCGGCGCTGTACATCGCGCCGGAGGATTGGGTATTCGCCAGCCCGCAAATGAGAGGCCGGCAGCCGTATTGGCCGGATACGATCCTCAAGCGGTCCATCCGGCCGGCGGCCCTGGCTGCCGGGATTACCAAGCGGATCGGCTGGCACACCTTCCGGCATTCCTTTTCGACCATGCTGCGGTCCCGGGGCGTGGACATCAAGGTGATGCAGGAACTGCTGCGCCACGCCAACAGCCGAATCACCCTGGACATTTACACCCAGGCGCCCTCGCTCGCAAAGCGGCAGGCGCAGACGGGTATTGCCAGGGAGGTTTTGGCTGGGCGCGGGGCCGGATCGCCGGATCGCGTTTGGGAACCGTGCCCTTCCGTGCCCTCGGCGGCGGGGCCGGTTCAGCTTAACTTATTGAACAATATGGTAGGCACGTGGGGACTCGAACCCCAGACCTCTACCGTGTCAAGGTAGCGCTCTAACCAGCTGAGCTACGCGCCTACACCGAGGGACTGCGGAAAGCCGATACACCGCGATTTTAACAGAGGGCCGCGCGGCCGGGCAGAGGCCGGCGGCCGGTGCTACGGCTGCGGCCGCGACCAGCGTCCCACCGCAAGCATTTGCCCCCGCTGCCCCGCGGTGGTATGGTGAAAACCGAATCCTTGGGAGGCTCTCGCATGGCCGCGGACTCGGGCTCGGAAACGCCGCAAGTTCACTTCATCCTGCATCACCCCGCCCATGGCATCAACCGCCGCCAAATGGTGCAGCGCATGCTGGCCGGGACCGGCGCCGCGCTAGCCATGCCGGCCCTGGCCGCCGCCACCGCCGGCGCGCCCAGTACGCCCACGCACGAGCAGGGCACCGACCTGACCACGGAGATGGAGCAGCCGCGCACTGGGCCCTGGACGCCGCTGTTTCTGGAACCGCACCAGAATGAGACCTACGTGGTCCTGGCCGAGCACCTGGTGCCGGGCTCGACCGAGGCCCAGGTGAATGAGTTCGTGGATTTGCTGCTGAGCGTGGATTCGCTGCCGCGCCAGCGGGACTTCGTCAACGCCATCTCCGCGTTCGACGCTATGGCGCAAGGCCGCTGGCGCCGCGTCTATAAGGATTGCCCCGCCCGCGCCCAAATTGAGATGCTGACCTGGGCCTCGCAAGCCGAGCCGGGCGAGGCCGCAAGCCATGGGTCCCCCTGGGCCGCCGCCGTCCACCGGAACGAGGAGACCACGCCGCGCAAGGTCACGCTACGCGACCACTTCAATACGCTCAAGCGCTGGACCTCGGAGGCCTACTATTCCTCCGAAGTGGGCAAGAAGTCCATCGGCTGGACCGGCCAGGTGTATTGGACCAGCTATCCCGGCTGCCACGTCGGCGCCGGCCGCCAGATCGGCGCCTAATTCCCGCGCCGTCGCGGCCAGGGCCGACCGCCGGGTCGGCCGGAATCGGGCGGCTGGGCCGGCCGCGGGGAGCATTGCGCTTTACGCCAAACTGGGTTAGCCTATACACTGCGTTTGAAAGGTCGCCGATCTGGACCAGATCACGAGCGGCTGGTTGGCCCCTCAATCCTCCTCCTGTCCATCCTCTGCTTTGGCCGTTGGCGGAATCCCGATCTGACCGGTAACAGCTTCAAATCAAATAGCCCAAACGTTCGAGGACTCGCTTGAAAAGTATCTTTGTGGGAAATCTCTCCTTCAGCACCACTGAAGAGGAACTACGCGGTTTGTTTGAACCCCATGGCACCGTGGACCGGGTCAGTGTCATTACCGACCGGGACACCGGCCGTTCGCGCGGCTTCGCCTTTGTCGAGATGGGCAACGACCAGGAGGCGGACAGCGCTATTGCCGCGATGAACGGCAGCAACCTTGGAGGCCGCACTCTGAATGTCAATGAGGCGCGGCCGCGCACCGAGCGCGGCGGCGGCGCTCCGGCCCGCGGCGGTTACGGCGGCCGCGGCGGTGGCCGTGGCGGCCATCAGGACGATTATCGAGGCCACGCGCGGCAGCCACGGGAACCCCGCTGGTAACCGCTCCGGCATCTTATTAGCCCAGGCGGGCAGGCGTCAACGCTTGCCCGCCGCTCCGCCGAAATCGGGCAACCGAAGGCGGGGTAACTTGGCGACCGGCTGAGCGCCGGGTGTCCGTTGCCGGTTGCCGAAGTTTGGCCGCAACGACCCCGGGGTCCCGACGGGCGCAGCGGTGCGCTTTGGGGCGGGACCTGCCCGAGCGTCCAGAGTAGGGCGGCTGAGCCGCCGTGGCGGAAGCCGGCCCCACCGCGGATCCAGCGGCGGCGGCAGAAGCGGCTTCGCTTCGCCGCATTTGTTCCCCTTTTTTCAATCGAATCGTGAGGCATTGACCCCAGCTCCCGTGGGGGGAATGCC
>JBOGKW010000008.1:0-42441 GCA_050746205.1 Terriglobales bacterium
CGCCAGTCCCCGCCGCCGACGCACGCCCGCTCCGGCCGCCGACCGCGCCGCGCCGCCGCGCCGGCTCACCGCCGCTCCACGCCGTGCAGGCCGGCGATGGCCTTGAGGCCCGATTGAATGGCCTCCAACTGCGCCAAGTCGCGGGCCTCCAGGATGACCTCGATGATCGCCCGCCCCTGGCCGGTGCGGGCGGCGATGTGGCCGATGTTGGCGCCGCCGGAGGAGATGACCGCAGTGATGGCGTTCAGCATGCCGGCCCGGTCGTCGGTATGCAGACGCAGACGCACCGGCTGGGGCGCATCGGCCTGCGGCGCCCAGGCGACATCAATGCGGCGGTCGGGCTGATACATCAGGTTTTGCACGTTGGCGCAGGTCTCGGCGTGTACCGCCACACCCCGGCCGCGCGTAATGTAGCCGACGATGGCTTCGCCAGGCAGCGGATGGCAGCAGCGGGCGCGATAGACCATCAGGTCGTGGAAGCCGCGCACCAGGATCGGGCTCGCGCCGGCGCCCGCCAGGGCGCGGGGCGCGCGCTGCGGCTTGGCGCCGCCAGGGCGTTCGCCGGCCAGGCGGGCCAGGATCTGGCGCGCGGAGACCTTGCCATAGCCGATCGCCGCCGCCACGTCCTCGGCCTGGAGATAGCCGTACTCCTGGCCGGCCCGTGCCAGATCAGCGTCGCGCAGCAGCCGCAAGCCGCCGTCTCGTTTGCGCGCCTCCCGTTCCAGCGCCCGCCGCCCGATCTCGACGGCCTGGGCGCGCTCATGAATGCCGATCCAGTGCCGGATCTTTTGGCGGGCGCGCGTGGTCTTGACGAAGCCCAGCCAGTCCCGGCTGGGCGCATGGCCCGACTGGGTCACAATCTCGACGATGTCGCCGTTTTGGATCGGCGTACGCAGCGGCGCCATGCGTCCGTTCAGCTTGGCCCCGACGCAGTGGTGGCCGACCTCGGTGTGGATGGCGAAGGCGAAGTCCACGGGCGTGGCGTCGCGCGGCAGGCGGATGATCCGGCCCTTGGGCGTAAAAGCGTAGACTTCCTCCGGATGCAAATCCACCTTGAGAGTGGCGAGGAACTCGCCCGGGTCGCGCATCTCCTGCTGCCACTCCACCACCCGCCGCAGCCAGCCGATGCGCTCGTCCTCGGGCTCCGCCGTCAGGCCGCCATCCTTGTATTTCCAGTGCGCAGCGATCCCGTCCTCCGCCATGCGGTGCATCTCGTCGGTGCGGATCTGCGCCTCGAACGGCTGGCCAGACTCATGCATCACGGACGTGTGCAGGCTTTGGTAGCCGTTCGGCCGCGGCATGGCGATGAAGTCCTTGATCCGCCCGGGTACGGGATGCCAGGTGTTGTGGATAATGCCCAGGGCGGCATAGCAGTCGCGCACGGAGGCGGTGATCACCCGCACCGCCAGCAGGTCGTAGACCTGCTCGATCTCGATCTCCTGGCGGCGCAGTTTCTGCCAGATGCTATAAAACCGCTTAATCCGCCCTTCGACGCGGCAGTGGATTTGGTGCTCGGCCAGCGCCGCTTCGACCCGCGCCTCAACTTGGGTCAAAAATGCCTCGCTCACCGGCCGCCGGCCCTCGACCTGGCGCCGCACCTCAGCGTAGGCCTCAGGCTCCAGATAGCTGAAAGCCAAATCCTCCAGTTCGCCGCGGACCTTGCCCATGCCCAGCCGGTGCGCCAGCGGCGCATAGATCTCCATGGTCTCCCGAGCCACGCGCTGCTGGCGGGGCGGCGGCAGGTGGCCGAGGGTGCGCATATTGTGCAGGCGGTCGGCGAGTTTGATCAAAATGACCCGCAGGTCGTCCACCATGGCCAGCAGCATCTTCCGGACGGTTTCGGCTTGACGGTCGCCGGGCCGCTCCTCGGCCCCCTTGTCGCCGGCCAAGTCCAAGTGGTCAATCTTGGTGACGCCGGCGACCAACTGCGCCACCACGGGACCGAACTCGGCGGCGATCTGTTCCTGCGTCGCCGGCGTATCCTCCAAGGCGTCATGGAGCAAGCCGGCGGCGATGCAGGCTTCGTCCATGCGCATCTCGGCCAGGATGGCCGCGACCTCTAGGGGATGGGTGATGTAGGCCTCGCCGGAGTGGCGGCGCTGATTTTTGTGATGTTGCAGCGAGAAGGTGTAGGCGCGGGCGATTAGCTGTTGGTCCGCACCGGGCCGCAGGGCCGCAATCCGGGCCGAAAGCGCCGCAAAGTGCGCGCTGACGCCGTCTTCCGAAGAGGAGGTCGCATTCGGCAAAATTGGGGGGCCCTCTGGGCCCACGCCGCACGGGGCGGGAAACTCTCCGGTTATCCGCCCGGCTCCACCGCCGGCCCCCGCCTGTCAGTATTATAAGTTCCAGGCCTGCCGCGACGCCCGCCTCGCCCTCATGGACCGCACCGACGATCTGTCCGAGCACCCGCCCTTGGCTTATGCCAACCCGGTCTTTCTCAACGGTCCGGACGCCCGTCCGCTGCGCATTTTGGCCGAGTACCTGGAGCCGCTGCACCGGCTGCGGCGGGAGAACGTCCAGGACACCATCGTGTTTTTTGGTTCGGCGCGCATTCACGACCGGGCTGCGGCGCAGGCCGCCTTGGCCGCTTGCGCCGAGGCCCCCGGTTCGGCGCCGCGCCAAGCTCTGGAGCGGGCCCTGGAGCTGTCCCGCTATTACGAGGAAGCGCGCGAGTTGGCCCGCTTACTGACCCGCTGGGCCGATGCCTTGCCCAGCCGGCGGCGGCGATTCGTGGTTACCTCCGGCGGCGGCCCGGGGATTATGGAAGCCGCCAACCGGGGCGCCCGGGAAGCTGGCGGCAAGACCATCGGCCTGAACATCAGCCTGCCCTTCGAGCAGCGCCCCAATCCCTATATCAGCGATGGGCTGGCCCTGGAGTTTCACTACTTTTTCATGCGCAAGTTCTGGTTCGCCTATCCCGCCAAGGCGCTGGTGGCCTTTCCCGGCGGCTTCGGCACCTTAGATGAGTTGATGGAGATTCTGACTCTGGCCCAGACCCAGAAGTTGGCGAAAAAAATCACGGTCCTGCTGTACGGCGAGGCGTACTGGCGGCAGGTGATCAACTTTGAGGCGTTAGTGGAATGGGGCGCCATCTCGGCCCAGGACCTGGAGCTATTTCGCTTCGCTGACACCCCGGGCGAGGCAATGGCCATTCTGCAACACGAACTGGAGCGGCTCTATCTGCGTCCGGCGCCGGAGGAAGACGCCGCCCCGGCGATTGCGCGCACCCGCTAGCGGGCTCGGGCGGTGCGGTCCCCAGCGCGGGTTGCCAAAGCGACAGGCAGGGCCGCGCATGGGCCGAAATGCCCGTTTTGGGCGCCGGAAGAAATTCTGCTTCCGGGGAATACGACCTTTTGCTGCCCGCCATCTTCCAAGATTTTGCCGCTCTACTCCACTCCCGCCCACGCTGGACCAAGGTAGAAAAGGCTACGCGCGATCGCACCATTTGGCGGAGCCGATGACACACTCAGCCATGCCCACCATCGCTGGGCGCCACGCCGGCGCCGCCGGATGGCCTTGCGGTTGCTACTCCAAAGGGGAATCCCATGCGTGAAAACGGCAAATTGCGGACTTTGGTGTTGGACTCGCTCTGGCGGAACCCGGTGGTGGGTTTGGCCATATACGATGCGGCGCAACAATCGCTCAAGGACGCCAACGGGGCGTTTCTGGAATTGCTGGACAGCCGCTTGCGCACGAAGAAGACTTTGGGCATGCCCATGGAGCAATGCTTGCCGGAGTTTGATCTCAGCGGCTTGCGCTCCATCTGCGAGCGGGTGCTGCAAACCGGCATTGCGTATCACACCGAGAGCCTGCGGCTGCAGCGCAGCCAACTGGGGTCCACCACGGTGAGTTGTTCCATTCTGCCGGTCGTGACGGGGGAGGAGCACGAACCGGGCGAATCGCACCTGCTGTTGCTGGTGGCGACGGAGCGCAAGAGCCAGTTGCCCAAGCCGGAGCAGATGAATCTGCTGGACAATCACACGCGCCAGGCGTTGGCGCGGCAGTTTCACCTTTCGGCACGGGAAATTGACATCGTCTCGGAATGCCTGCAGGGCAAGAAGAACCGCCAAATCGCGACGGACCTGCACATCGGCATCTCCACCGTCAAGCGCCATCTGGAAAGTGCCTACCGCAAGATGGGCATCAGCTCCTCGCGCTCGCTGCCGCTGTCCATTTTGCAAGTGGTCCGCTCGTTGGGCGAGGCGCCGGCGGAGATTTCGGTGCTCAACCCCGCCACTCAGCGCTCCCAAGCCGCCTAGGTCTCAGCCGGAAGGGCAGGGGCACGGGAGCCGGCGCTCTGCCCTCGGCGCCAAGCCCGTCGCGGCGGCTGGCCCAGCCGCTCCGGACTGCGCCGGCCCTGCTACTCTGACCGTGTGCCGCCCGCTGCCCCTCCCGCCCCGCTGTTTTTGACCGGCTTTATGGGCAGCGGCAAGACCACCTTGGGGCGCTGCCTGGCCGCGCGGCTGGGCTGGCATTTCCGCGATTTGGACGAGCGCATTGAGGCCGCCGCCGGCTTGCCCATTCCCGAGATCTTCGCCCGGCGCGGCGAGGGCGGCTTTCGCACCTTGGAGCGGGAGCAATTGGAGCTGATCTTTGCCGCCGCCGCCGGCCGCCGCATGGTCGTGGCCCTGGGGGGCGGTACCTTCGCGCAGCCGCTCAACTGCGATCACTTGCTGGCCGCCGGTGGCTGCGTGGTCTTTTTGGACGTCGCCCTGGAGGAGTTGTTGTTGCGCTGCGCCCAGGTTACGAATCGGCCGCTGTTTCGCGATGAGGCGTCGTTTCGCGAACTGTACGCGCGCCGGCTGCCCTTCTATCGCCGCGCCCAGGTTACGGTGAGCGTGGCGGCCGGTGCGGCCGAGAGCCCGGAGGGCCTGGCGGACCGCTTGCTGGAGCGGGTCTATGAATGGGCGGCGCATTCCGCCGTGCCGCCGCGTCCCTCGCCTTCGTTGCAGCCATGACCCACACCGACACCATTCCTGCGCGGCCACTTAGGCGCCCCAAAAACGCGGCGGGCGCCCGCTACCGGTCGCCGAAAACCAGTCGCAGGCCCGCCAGCGCCGGGGAGTCCAGAATCGGCCGGACGGGCCGCCGCCTTGCACTTTCCGCCATCCTGACCGCCGCCGTGGCGCTCCCCGCCGGCGCGCAGGTGACGCCGCGGCACGACTCCGGCGTGCTGACCGTACGACAGCGCGGCCAGGTACTGGGCCAGGAGCAGTTTCAGCTCCACAACGGCGCTGCCGGCGGGAGCTTGCAAGCCCGCCTCCGCTACCGCCTCGGCGGGCGCAGTGTCCAGCAGGATGCCGTTCTGCATTGGCTGGCGGGCGGCCGTTTGGCCGGCTATTGGTGGCGCCAAGGTGGCGAGCGCATCACGGTGCGCATGCGAGGTCCGCGCCTGCAGGCGGACTATCAGCCGGCTCGCGGCCCGGCGCAAACGTTTCAATTCCAACTGGCCGCGACCACGGCCATTCTGGATGCGAATGTCTACTCGCTTTGGGAGCCCTTGGCCGACCGCTATGTGCTGGCCCGGGGTGGCACGCAGACGTTTTCTGTGTTTGTGCCGCATAGCGGCAACCCGGGCCAGGTGCGCCTGACCTTGCTGCCGGCGGCGCCCAAGAGCCGGGCCTCGGGGCTGGAGCGGCTGCGGGCCGAGACCGGCCAAGCCACCGTTTACCTGGTGTTGCGCAACGGCCGCCTGCTGCGCCTAAGCCTGCCGGCCGACGGCGTCGTCGTCACGCGCGACCGTTAGCGCTCCGGCGGCGACGCCGTGCCCACCGCGGTCTGGCTGTGAGGCAAAGCGCGGTTCGCGTTCGGATGGGTGCGTCCCAGGGCCGGACCGCAGGACCTCGAAGCCAGCGGCGCCGGTGTGGGCGGGCGAGGCATCGCACGGGGCGGCTGCGGGGCCTGTCCCGCCGCACAGCCGCCCGTCCCCACGGCCTGCGGCGGAGGCTCCGCCTTTACCCCTGCTGCGGGCCGCCGTACACTGAAGGTTCCCGACGCGGAGCTTCGCTGGTGCAGACGCCTGTCTACCTGGACTATCACGCCACCACGCCGGTGGATCGCCGCGTGTTCGCGGCGATGTCGCCCTACTTCACCACGCACTTTGGAAATCCGGCCAGCCGCCATCATTTCGGCTGGCAGGCCGAGGCGGCGGTGGCCCACGCGCGCGGCCATGTGGCCAAGTTGATCGGCGCCACCGCGGAGGAGATCATCTTCACCAGCGGCGCGACGGAGAGCAACAATCTGGCCCTGAAGGGCGTGATGCGCCGGCATCCCGGCGGCCACATCGTCACCGCCGCCACCGAACACCACGCCGTGCTCGACCCGTGTAAATCGCTGGCCCGCGCCGGATACGATGTAACCCTCCTGCCGGTCGGCGGCGATGGGCGGCTGGATCTGGACCGCCTGCGCACCGCCCTGAAGCCGCAGACGGCGCTGATCAGCATCATGGGCGCCAACAATGAAACC
The DNA here is from genome assembly GCA_050746205.1 of Terriglobales bacterium. Taxonomy (GTDB): domain Bacteria; phylum Acidobacteriota; class Terriglobia; order Terriglobales; family SCQP01; genus JAKAUF01. Next base: position 6,466 of record JBOGKW010000008.1, read on the forward strand.
GGCGTGTTACAGGATCTGCCGGCCATCGGCCGCATTGCCCGGGAGCACGGCATCTTGCTGCACACCGACGCCGCGCAGGCGGCGGGCAAGGTGCCCGTGGATGCCGCCGGCTGGGCCGTGGATTTGATCTCTATCTCGGGCCACAAGCTGTATGCGCCGAAAGGCGTCGGCGCGCTTTACGTCCGGCGCGGCGGCGTGCCGGGCTTGAGCGCGGAGATCGAGGGCGGCGGGCAGGAGCGCGGCTTGCGCTCCGGCACTCTTAACGTCCCCGGCATTGTAGGCCTAGGCGAGGCCGCCGTTCTGGCGGCGCAGGAGATGGCGGCCGAGGGCCGGCGCCTGGCGGCGCTGCGCGATCGGCTCAAGGATCAGTTGCTCAGCGGCTTGGCCGGCGTCCATATCAACGGCAGCCTGACCCATCGCCTACCGCACAACCTGAATGTTTGCTTCGAGGATGTGGACGGCGAAATGCTGATGATGGAGCTGACCGACGTCGCCGTCTCGGCCGGCTCGGCTTGCACCGCGGGCGCGGGCGGGCCGTCCTACGTACTGCTGGCCATGGGGGTGCCGCGGGAGTGGGCGCAGTCCGCGCTGCGCTTCGGCCTAGGCCGGTTCACCACGCAGGAAGAGGTGGATTTCGCCGCCGGCCGCGTCATCGCCGCCGTGCGCGCCCTCCGCCCGGCGCATGCTGCCCCCGCTCGCCCCTAAGCCTGCCGTTGCGCGCCCTGGCCTCCGGACCCGCTGCGGACAGAAGTCAATTTGCGCCGCTCGCCGCGGCCAGCATTCGGCCTTTTTCCAGGTGATACGTGCGGCGCGCATAACCGGCGGCATGGGCGTCGTGGGTGACCATCACGATGGTCTTGCCGAATTCGCGGTTGAGCCGGGTCATGATCTCCAGCACTTCGGCCGCCGACTGGCGGTCGAGATCGCCGGTGGGCTCGTCGGCGAGCAGAATGGCGGGGTCGGTCACAATAGAGCGGGCAATAGCCACACGCTGTTCCTGCCCGCCGGACAGCTGCTTCGGGAGGTGCCCCATGCGGTCCTGCAAGCCGACCAGCCGCAGCGCCGTCTCGACGTGCTCCCGCCGCTGGGCCTTCGACAAGCGGGCCAGCAGCAGCGGCAGCTCCACGTTCTCCGCCGCGGTCAGCACCGGAATCAGGTTGAAGGTCTGGAAGATATAGCCGATCTTCTCGTTGCGCCACCGTGCCGCCTCGCGGTCCTTCAGGCGATAGATATCCTGGCCCATCACCCGCATGGTGCCGCTGGTGGGCCGGTCCACAGCGGCGATCATATTCAGGAGTGTGGTCTTGCCGGAACCGGAGGGGCCCATCAGCGCGACAAAGTCGCCGCGCGGGATGGTTAGGGACACATCCTCCAAGGCGAGCACCTCGAAGCTGTCGCGATGGAAGACCTTGCCGATGTGCTCGGCTTCGACGATGGCCGGCTCGGCCGCGGTTGTGGCCGCGGCGGGGACGGGCGCGGTGGTAGTCATGGCTATTCTCCCGAGGTTTGAATGCGAACGCGGTCTCCGGTGTGCAATCCGGCCGGTGATTGGGTGATGACCTGCTCGCCGCCGTTCAATCCGGTGACCAGCGTGGCCGCGCCGCTGGAGCCCAGGATCTGCACATTGCGGCGCAGCGCGCGGCCCTGAAACGCTAGGAGCACAAAGTTCTGGTCGCCTGCCCGGCGGACGGCGGAGGTGGGCACGGCGACGCCGGCCGGCGCCGTTCCGGCGGCTTGAGGCGGCGAGAGAAACTGCACGGTGGCGTTCATTTCCGGGCGCAGATAGGCGTCGGGGTGCCGCACCTGGACCTTGACCTGAATGGTGGCCTTCTCCTGATCGGCTTCCGGCGAGACCTGCGCCAAGTAGCCCTGGTATTTGCGATCCGGGTAGGTGTCGGTCCACAACAAAGCCTTCATTCCCGGCGTCAGACGGCCAAAATCGGCCTCCGCAATGTCCAATTGCACCTGCAGGTCGTTGAGGTTGGCCAGCGTGACTACCGAACCGACCGGTCCGCCAGTGGCGGTGCTGGCGAACTCGGCCGTCACCAGTTCGCCGACTTCGGCGGTGCGGTCCAGAATGGTGCCGGTCACGGGCGCGCGGATTTCGGTAGCCGCCAGCTCGGCTTGGGCGTAGTCCAACTGGCCTTTGGCCTCCAGCATGCTGCCATAGGCGCGGGCGATCTCCTCCGGCCGGCTGCCGATTTTCATCAAAATATAGGCCTGTTGCAGCGCCGCCACGTCCTGCTGCTGGGCGCGGTCGGTGGCGCGGGCGTCGTCCAGGGTCTGTTTGGCGTCAATGCCGGCGGCCGCCAGCGCCTGGGTGCGCCGCAGTGTCAGTTGGTCGTCTACCAAGGTCGCCCGGGCCTGGTCGAGGGTGTGCAGGGCCTGTGCGATCTGTTCGGGCAGCGAGCCGTGCTTCAACTCCAGCCAATAGGCGCGGGCATTGTCATAGCCGCCCTGCGCCTCCAGCACCTGGGCCCGGAACTCCTGGTTTTGCAGCCGGACCAACACCTGGCCTTGGTGGACGTGGTCGCCTTTCTCGACGCCGATCCAGGCGATCTTGCCGGTCACCTTGCTGTTCACGTAGATGGTGTGGTGGGCGACGATGTAGCCGGTCGCGGTCAGCGCCACCGGATCCAGGCCGGCCGTGGCGGGCGGGGCGGCGACGGCAACCCGCACCGCGATGGGCTGCGGCCGCAACAGCCGCCAGGCACCGGCGGCGAGGATCACCACCACCACGGCCAGCACGAGGGCCAGCCAGCGCCCATGACCGGCCGGGGGCGGCGCGGAACGATCAATGCGCAGGTTTTGCAGGTCGTCGCTGGAGTTCGCCATGGGTTATCCGCGCCTTAGCCGCGCAGCGCGCGCACAATCTCCCGCCGCGCCGCTTGCCAGGCCGGGGCCAGCCCGCCGATTAGTCCCATGATCAAGGCAAACAGCAGCGCCCAGCCCAAGACCGCGGGGGTCAGTTTCATCTGAAACACCACTTCGCTGAAGGTCGCGTTGTTCATGGTTCCCGTGCTCAGGCCGTTGACCGGCAGCATCGCCAAAACCGCCAGCACCCAGCCCAGCACCGCCAGCATCAGGCTCTCAAGGACGAAGCAGCCCAAGATGCTGGCGCGGGAGAAGCCCAGCATGCGCAGCGTGCCGATCTCCCGCTCGCGGTAGGCCACCGCGGCGTACATGGTGTTCATCGCCGCGAAGCAGGAACCGATGGCCATAATCAGCGCCACCACCCAGCCCACGAACTCGATCGGCGCGCCGGAACTGGTCTGCTGCGCGTAGTAGGCCTGCTCGTGCGCGCCGTCCAGTTCCAGTTGCTGGTCGCTGCTGACGCGCCGCACCAGGGCGTCGGCCGCCACCGGATCGGTGGCCCGCATCAGCGCGGAAGAGAAGACGCCTTGGCGCTGAAAATCCCCTTGCATCTGGTGCACATCACCCCAGATTTCCGAACTCGGGGCGGTGTTGCCAGCGGCGAAGATACCCACCACCCGCCAATCGCCCTGGCCGAACCGAATGGTCCCGCCCACGGCGGCGTGCGAGTAGCGGCCCGCCACCGACTGGCTGACGTCCACTTCCCGTCGGCCGGCATGAAACCAGCGCCCGGCGACCAGATGCACCTGCGGCCGAAGCGCCATGCCGATCGGGCCCAAGCCCCGCACCGTGACGTTGTTAGGGCCGGCGCCGTTGCGCTGCGGAAGCGAGACCACCACCACCAGCTCCGGTGAGACCAAGGGCCGCCCGGCGGCGTTGTGGGCCACGCCCGGCAGGGTGCGCAGCAGCGCCGCCTGCTGGGCGGTGACGGTGCTGCTGACCTCGGCCGTGGATCCCTTGCGCAGGACCAGCACGTTCAACGGCTGGCCGCTAGCGGTGAAGGCCTGCCGCAAGCCGCCCAGCAGGGCCAGGATGAAGAGCGCGATGGCCACCGTGAGCGCGATGCTGACGGCAGTCATGGCGGTGGCGCCAAGGCGTTGCCGCAGATGCCGCAGATTGTAGGAAATCGGGATGGCCATGGCGCTTGCCTTTCGCTGGGGTTCGCGGTCCTAACCGGCGTGCCGCAAGCCCTCCACGATGCTGTGTTGGGCCGCGCGCCAGGCCGGCAACGCGGCGCTGACCAAGCCCACCACCACGGCGACGCCGAGCGCCAGGGCGATGATGCCCGGTGTCACGGCGAAGGTCTTCAGGATGGCCCCCTGGGGCGATTGGCCAGCCATGGCCAGCAGTCCGGCGGCGCCGAACGCACCTAGCACACCGCCCAGCAGGGCGATGGCCACCGCCTCGCCAACGAACAGACCGACCACGCCGCGCTGGGTGAAGCCCAGCGTCTTCAGCACCGCCACTTCCCGGATGCGCTCGCGAATGGACATGGCCATGGTATTGGCGCTGACCAGCAGGATGGCAAACACCACCGCCATCGAGATGGCCAGGATAAACGCCTTGATGTTGCCCAGCATGTTGACAAAGCTGAGGAAAAACTGCCGCTCCGTCTCGCTGCGCGTCGGCGCCGGGGAATTTTGGAACATGGCGTCAATGGTCCGCCCCACCCGGCTGACCGCCCGCGAGGAACTGGTCAGCACGTCATACATCCCGACGATGGAGGCCAGCGGCGGCATGGCCTTCTGGAGATACTTCTGATTGAAGTAGATAGCCTCAAATCCCGGCGGGGCATGAAATACGCCATCAATGGTCAGCTCCAGCGTGACCGGGAAGATGGTGCCCTGGATAAACAGATGCTGGCCCAGATGCCACTGGTGCTGGGCCAGCAGCCGGGCATCCACCACGCAGCCGGCACGGTCCCGCCGCCAGGCCGTCCACTCCGCCGGCGGAATGCCGTAGTCCGGATACACCTTGAAAAACGTGTCCGGGTCGGTGCCGATCTGCGCGAAGAAGTTCTGGGGCTTGTGGTTTTTGTAAATCCCGCCGAACCACAGGGCGGGGGCGACCGCCTCGACCCCCGGGACGGCGGCGATCTTCTGCTGGTAATAGGCCGGCAAGGGGAACGTCAGCGAGGTGCGGTTGCGCACCATCAGCCGCCGCGCTCCGGCGGGGGTTCCCGGGTTGAGATAAAAGCCCCGCCACACGGCCATCATCAGCGTCAGCAGCAGCAGGGAAAAGGCGATGCTGAGGATAGTCAGCAGGCTGCGCCGGCGGTTGCGCAGCGCGCTCTTGGCGGTAAATCCGGAGAGGGTCATGCGGCTGCTGGAGACTACGCCGCCGGCGGCGAAAAGTTCCCCGCCGCCCGGGCCGTGTCAAACAAATGTATAAAACAAGTGTTCACTCGCTGTCAAGGCCGAAGCGGGGGCGGGGCCGCGCGGCCAGCGCTTGCATGCCGGCCCAGGCGTAGGCGGCTAGCTCGCGGGCCTCGGCGTCTCGCTGTTCTGGCGTGGGCCGCCGGCCCAGGCGGTTGCGGATGGGGCCGGGAATATGGATCATGGTCGCGCCCAAGGCGTTGCCGGTGGCCAGCTGCACGCGCCAGTCGCCGCAGGGCAGATTCATGCAGTCCGAGACCACGTCGGCCAAGGCCATCCAACTCGGCCGATAGACGTGCTCGATCAATAAATTAAAGGCGGGGGTGGGGTCGGTGTTCTCCTGAGCCAAAAGGCGATGGATCCAGGTTTCGTGCCCGTCGCCATGACAAATGCGCAGCCGGTGGCGGTAGTACGCCTCCAGCCGCTGCCGCGCCGGCGCCTGGCCGCGGGCCGGCACCTGCCCCTCGTTGCCGCGGCGCATGATGTCCATGGCCCAGTGGAGCACCGCTTTATAGAGCCCGAGCTTGCCGTGGAAGTAGTAGTTGACCGCGGCCACATTGGCCCGCGCCTGCTGGCAGATGGTCCGCACCGTAGCGTGGCGGAATCCGCGCGCGGCGAAGATTTCGGCCGCCGCGCCCAGAATCCGCTCCCGGGTGGGTTCCGGGGCGGCGGAGCGGTCAGCGGGCCGCGCCTTGGCCATGGCAAACACCTGTTTGAAACATGCCGCCATCTTATAACATGCCGGCCCCGCGGCGCCGTGGGCCGGCTAGAGCCAGGCGCGGAGGAAGCGGATCATGCAGTATGCGTCCCAGTACTTGAACGGTGGCTGGCCGACGGTGTAATGGCCGCAAGGCAGCCAGTGCGCCTCGTGGGGGATACCCCGTTCCCGGAATGCCGCCAGCACGCGGCGGGAAAACGCGGGCAAAAACGAGAGGTCATAGCGGGCACAGAGCAGCAAATGGCGCTTCGGCGCGCCCACCAAGCGGGCATAAAAGCTCGCCGGGCTGATCGCCCGCCACGCTTCCCGCAGCCCGCTCTGGTCCAACTGGCCGTCAATGCCGGCGCGCACGTGGCCGGTGGTGAGGCCAGTCCAGACGACATCGCCGAAATAATCCGAGACGTGATTGAAGATGTTGACGCTCAGCCGCGGCTCATGCGCCGTGGCCAGGAAGGCGTAGCAGGAGCCCAGGCTGGTGCCCATCACGCCTAACCGCTCGGCGCCCTGCTGTTGCAGCCAGTCCAGCGCCGCCCGCAAGTCGCAGACCGCCTGCCGGGCGGCGTGGATGGTGCGGCCCAGATTGCTGTCCACGGCATATTCCGCGCGCGCCAGCCCGGCCGGCAGCCGCCGGTCATGGTAGGGCAGGCTGAGCCGTAGCGCCGCGACGCCGAAGCGCTGGAACAACCGACACAGGCCCAAATGGCCGGTAATATCGGCATTCCACTGCGGCAGCACGATCACGACGCGCCGCTCCGGCCGGCCGGGACGGGCGGTGGGAAACCACTGCGCCTCGACCCGATTGTTTTCCGGGAACGGGCCCGGGACCGGGGACGTGAACGTCAGCCAGCCGTCCCGGAGCCGGTAGTCCCGCGCCGGCGGGGCGACATAAAACGCCGCGCTATCGGCCAGCACGCGCCGGTTCCACGCCGCCAGGTCGTCCAGCCCCTGCGGGCGCGCCGGCAGGCCGTCCACCGGTGTGGCGCGGAGCCAGTCCCAGCCCCAATCGAACGGGCGTGGAAGCTTGGCCCGATCCCGGGCGGCGAGCCGGCGCTCCCAGCGCTCAATCCATTGGGCGTAGCCGCGCACCGCCTCTCATCATAGCGGCGGCCGCTGGGAGGAGCGCACGGCGTGGCATTCAGAGCCGTCGGCGTTGGCGACGGCAGCGCCCGGAACGACCGTGGCGGCAGGTCTTGGGACGGCGCCGGGCGGGCCGGGCAGTCATAGGCGCTGGAGCGGCCAAAATAGGCCGGTTCGCGCGCCGGAGTGTGGCGCCCGGACCGGCCCATTCGACCCTGAATCGGGTCGGTGAGGTATCACAGCATGAGCCGATCACGGGCGGCTGTCAAGTCGCGGGCGCTCGTGCGCCGCCCGTGCGGAGCGGCGAGTCGCCCAAGGCCGCGTCCCAGTCCGGGAGCAGCGCCACCGCAGGGAATATCGCGTTAGGCGCCATTGCGAGCGGTGGCGCCGTTGTCCCTGGTACCCGTTCCTGGTAGGATGGGGTGCGCTACCTCGTCCGACCTGACCCGTGAAGGAGAAGAGACGATGAGGCTTCACTCCGCCTGCCTTGCGATGCTGGCCGCCGCTGCCCTAGCTGTGGCGCTTGCAGGCTGCTCGCGATCGTCGCATGCTTCCAGCGCCGCGCCGGCGAGGGCATCGGCCGCAGCCCCAGCTCCGGGCGCAGCCGCGTCTAATCCAAACGCCAGTACCGGGGAAGCGGCGCCCCCGGCGGGGCTAGCTGGGCAAGCCGCTGGGGCACAGGCGCCAACCGCGCAGGCCTCTGCGACCGAGCCGCCGCCCCCCCCGATGGTCACTATCGCCGCCGGAAGGGATTTGTCGATTCGTGTCAACCAAGACCTGGGCTCGGACATCAGCAGCGTGGATCAGCCGTTCCCGGGAACGGTCAACCGGCCCGTGGTGGTGGATGGGCAGGTGGTGGTACCCCGTGGCGCACGGGTGAGCGGAGAGGTGACGGTGGCGACGGCTGCCGGCCATTTCCGGGGCCGCTCGGAGTTGGCCCTGCGCTTGGTCAACTTGCAGTTCAACGGCTACACCTACGCGCTGAGCGGCCGGTGGGAGGCCCTGGGGCCCTCCCGCGGGCGGAACTCGGCGGAAAAGATCGGCGGCGGCGCGGGTCTCGGCGCCTTGGTGGGCGCCTTGGTCGGCCACGGCAAGGCCGCCGCTATTGGCGCCGCCATCGGCGCGAGCGCCGGCGCCGCGGACCAGAGCGTCACCCATGGCGAGCCGGTGCGGCTGACTGCCGAGGCGGTGATCATGCTGGCGCTGACGCGCAGCGTGCGCGTGCATCCGGCCAGCACGCTGCTGCCCTAGGCCGCCCCACGGCGGCAGCGTGCCGCGCTGCCACGGCGGCTCATTGAATGCGCGGCCGGCGCTGGGGAGTGAACTGCTCCGGATCAATGGGTTTGCGATTGACGTAGCCCTCGTCGGCACCATGCCAATAGGCGATCGTCTCCTCGCCTAGCTGCCAGCACAGCAGCACGACGCGGCCGTCCATGCGGCAGGGAAAATCGAGCAGCCCACGCTCCAAATCCTTGATCTGCACCCCGGCCGCGTCCATCTCGCTCAGCGCGTCCTTCAGTCGCTGCAAAGTGGTGTCGCGTTCAGATCGCCGCGCCGCCATGGCGAGCGGATCCAACTGCACTCCGCCCAGCAGCAAGATGCGGGTGATGGTCCGCTGCATCTCCGTGTCCAACTGCTCCGCTTTTTTATGCGCCTCGACCGCCGCGGTCAGCAAGCTGCGCAATACCGGCAGCAGGGCCTGCGCTTCGCTGAGGGTAAAGGTCTTGGCCATAGGCTAGGCGAGCGCCAGCATCCGATCCAGGGCCAGCCGCGCGCCTTGCTTGACCTCCTCCGGAACTCGAATGGGGTTGACCACCTCGCCCTGCTCCAAATTCTCCAGCACCCAGCATAGGTGCTGGGGCGAGATGCGGAACATCGTGGTGCAGACCGGGCAGGTATTGCGGTCGAGCGGAATGATGGTCTGCTCCGGGTGTTGCGACGCCAGGCGGTGCACCAGGTGCAACTCCGTTCCCACCGCCCAGGCGGCGCCCGCCGGCGCGGCCTCTATCTGGCGGATGATGAACTCGGTTGAACCGGTAAGGTCGGCTTTTTGCGCTACCTCGAAGCTGCACTCCGGATGCACCACGACTCGGATCCCGGGATGTTCGGCCCGGCGCCGGTCCACGTGCTCAGGCAAAAAGCGCTGATGGACCGAACAATGCCCTTTCCACAAGAGCATGCGGCTGGCACGCAGCCGCGCGGCGCTGTTGCCCCCCAGATCCTGCCGCGGATCCCAGACCGCCATTGCGTCCAGGGCCATTCCGATCTGGTGCCCCGAATTGCGGCCGAGGTGCTGGTCGGGGAGAAACAGCACGCGGCGCTTTTGGGCCAAGGCCCAGCTCAGCGCGGCCGCGGCGTTGGACGAGGTGCAGACCAAACCCCCGCGCTCGCCGCAGAAGGCCTTGATGGCGGCGGTGGAATTGATGTAGGTGATGGGCAGCATCTCCTGCGTCAAGGCGAGGTCCGCCAATTGCTCCCAGGCGTCCTCGACCTGGGTGAACTCCGCCATGTCGGCCATCGAGCAGCCGGCGTTCAGGTCGGGCAGAATGACCTGCTGGCCGGGGCCGCGCAGCACGTCGGCGCTCTCGGCCATGAAGTGCACGCCACAAAAGATGATGTATTGCGCCTCGGGATGCTCCAGCGCCCGGCGCGCGAGGCGGAACGAGTCGCCGGTGTAATCGGCGAACTGAATGACCTCGTCGCGCTGGTAATGGTGCCCCAGGATCAACACCCTGCGGCCCAGGCGGCGCCGGGCGGCAGCGATGCGGCCATCCAGGGCGTGGTCGGGATGCAGGAGGTAGCTCGAAAGCGAGCAGTCGGCGAGGGTGAGGGATGAAGCGGCCATAGGCGGCGGGCCCGGCATGCCGCAAACCCGGCAAGCCGCGGGCCGCGGGCTGCCGTAGTTCTATTTTAGCCCTGGCCCCGGCCCGCCGCCGCCCTCCGGGCCGGCGGCGAGACCCTGCTAGAATCAAAGCGGAAACCCCGATTGTTGAGGAACTTCGAGGAGAAGCATGGGAAAAGTTGCCAAGACCGCCGACCGCGCCAAGGCTGGAGAGAGCGCCGAGCAGGCCTGTCCGAAGTGTGGAAAGCCGGTCCGGATCGTCAAACGGATCCGCAACCGTCAGTTGAACATCACCGGGGGCATGTACGTATCCTGCTCGGCCTGTGAATACGCGGAAAAACTGTAGCGTACCGGCGCGCCGCCGCACCCTCGCGCTCCGACCCTAACCCTTAGCTCCCACCCGCAGCCGTGGCACGCCGGTGAGCCCGCCCGATAGGCGCTCACCGGCGTCCCTTTGCATGGGCACCGACCACCTCAAACGCCCGGCGGTTCAGGTCTTCGTCGCCACGACGGTGATGCTGGCCTTCATCTCCTATTGGCGCGCCGCCGCCGTGGTGCTTTCCGACCTGGCGTCGTCGGCTTTCTATGCCCCCGGCATCGCCGAGGCGGCGGTGGGCAAGAGCGCCGCCTGGTTCATCTTGGCCGTCATGCTGTTCAGCTACGGTGTGCGGGCGCTCTATATCGAGAGCAGCACCATGTTCGTCCGCGGCGGCGTCTACCGCGTCGTCAAGACGGCCATGGGCAGCACCTTGGCCAAGATCGCGGTCTCGGCGCTGATGTTTGATTTCCTACTCACCGGGCCCATCAGCGCCGTCGCCGCCGGGCAGTACGTTGCCGGCTTCGTCCACAGCTTTAGCCATCGCATTGGCCATCCCTGGAGTGTCCCCGCCAACGCTTTCTCGGTGGTCTTCGCCCTGGCCATCACGGCGTATTTCTGGTGGAAGAACATCCAGGGCATTCATGAGAGCAGCGAAAAGGCGCTGCGCATCATGCAGGTCACCACGGTGATGGTGGTGTTGCTGATTGGCTGGTCGGTCTACACCCTGTTCCACATCGGCTTTCATCTGCCGCCATCGCCGCTGCCGGTGTCACACATGAGCTTCACCCACGTCTCGCTGGGCTGGCTGTTGCATAGCGGCATCTCCAGCGTAGCGGTGTTCGCGCTGCTGATCGGCTTTGGCCACTCGGTGCTGGCCATGAGCGGCGAGGAGACCCTGGCGCAGGTCTACCGCGAGATCGAAAGCCCCAAGGTCAAGAACCTGGAAAAGACGGCTGCCATCATCTTTTTTTACACCCTGGTGTTCACCACCCTGGCCGCGTTCTTCGGGGAGATGATCGTGCCCGACGCCGTGCGCCAGCACCACTTGCTGGGTAATCTGCTGGGCGTGCTGGCCATGTATCTGTACGGGCCCTATAACCTACGGCTGGCATTTCAGGCGTTCGTGGTCGTGGTCGGCGCGCTGATCCTGGCCGGCGCCGTCAACACCGCCATCATCGGCTCCAACGGCGTGCTGAACCGGGTCAGCGAGGACGGGGTGCTGCACCAATGGTTTCGGGCGCCGCACAAGAAATACGGCACCAGCCACCGCATCATCAACATGATCTGCGGCTTGCAGGCGGCGATCATCCTGATCACCCACGGCAACGTCGAGCTGTTGGGCGAGGGCTACGCCTTCGGCTTGATCTGGAGCTTCACCTTCTTGGCGGTGGCCGTGCTGGTGCTGCGCTTCGCCGCGCCGGAAGGCCGGGAGTGGCGCATTCCCTTGAATTTCCACGTCGGTAAGACCGAGGTTCCGCTGGGGGCGGCCATGATCGCCGTGGTGCTGCTGGCGACGGCGGTGATGAACCTATTCACCAAGGAGATCGCCACCATCGCCGGGGCGTCGTTCACCGGCGCGTTCTTCGTGCTGTTTCTGGTCTCCGAGCGGGTTAGCCGGCGCGATGCGCGGCGCGCCGGCCCCAGCGCGCCCATGGATCAATTTCGCGTCACCGCCCGTCCGGACGTCGCCGCGCCCTTGCTGCAGGTGCGTCCGGGCAACGTCTTAATTGCGGTGCGCGATCCCAACGCCCTCTATCATTTGCGCTATCTGCTGGAGCGCGTAGATACGACGCGACAGAACGTGGTCGTGATGACCGTCCGGCTGTATCGCGGCCAGGGCGTGGCGCCGATGGTGGCCGATGAGAAGCAGGTCTTCAACGCCTATGAGCAGGATCTGTTCACCCGCGTGGTGGCCGTGGCGGAGAAGGCGGGGAAAACGGTGTCGCTGCTGGTGGTGCCCGGCACCGACGTGTTTCAAAGCATTACGGTGACGGCACAGCGGCTGGAGTCGTCCACCATCATCGCCGGCCTGTCACGACAGTTCACGGCCGAGGAACAGGGCAAGTTGACGGGCGACGCATGGGAGCATTTGCCCGAGCCGCGGCCGCGGCTGACGCTGGAAATTGTCGGGCCCGACGGCCTGATCAGCATCTTCCACCTGGGGCCGCACACCCCGCGGCTGCGCGCCGAGGATTTGGAGTTGCTGCACAACATTTGGCTGGAGCTGACGACCGAGCCCGAGTTCCGCGGCCTGCACCATTACGACGTCGTCGCCTTGGCGCTCAAGCAATTGCAAACCGAACTGTACAGCGGCGGCGGGCGGGAGGCGCTGCTGCGCGAACTCGAGGCCCTGGCGCGCCAGCCCCGCTATGAACGCCGACCGGACCGCTAAGCGCCGGCGAGCCGATGGGGCGGGCGCGTCCGCCCCGCACGGGATGGGAAACCGGCGCCGGGGGCGGTTAGCCGGGAATCAGTCCGCGCTTCACGGCGTACAACGCGATCTCCGCGGTTCCCCGCAATCCCAGCGTCGCCATTACGTTGGCGCGGTGCACCGCCACGGTGTTGGGGGAGATGCCGAGCAGCGCGGCGGTCTCCTTATTGGACTTGCCGCTGGCGATCAGTTGCAGCACCTCCCGTTCGCGCAGCGTCAGGCGCTCCCAAGGATCGGCGGTGGCGGCGGGCTGGCGCAGCAGGTCGGCCATGATCGCCGCCGTGCCCGGGCTCCAGTAGGTGCCGCCCGCGGCCACCGCCAGCACCGCTTGCGCCAGATCCAGGTCCGCTGCGTCCTTCAACACATAGCCTTGGACGCCGGCGCGCAAGGCCTGCTGCACGTGCGCCGGATCGGCGTGCATGCTCAGGATCAGGATCTTGGTCTCCGCCGCGGCGCGGACGATCTCCGCCGCCGCCGCAAGACCATTGAGTTCCGGCATGGCCAAGTCCAACAAGGCGACATCCGGGTGCTGCTCGCGGCAGCGGGCGATCGCTTCCAGGCCGGTGCCCGCTTCGCCCACCACCTCGATCCGCGCGTCGTCCTCCAGCAGGCGGCGGAAGCCTTGCCGCACCAGCGCGTGATCGTCGGCCAGCACGACGCGGACGCGGTGGGGGTAGGAGGGGGCCGGGCGGGGCATTAGGCTCTAGGTGCGGGCGGCGGCGCCCGCCACGGGCGGGCCGGCCGTGGCGGCGAGCGGCACGGTGACTTGTACCAGGGTACCGCGAAGCCCGTCGGCCCGAGGTCCGATGCTCGCGCCGCCGCCCAGCCAGGCGGCCCGCTGCCGGATCCCGGGCAGGCCGGCGCCGGTGGAGGTAGCGGCGAAATCAAAACCGGAGCCGTCGTCCTCGATCTCGAGGCGCAGCCCGCCCTCCCGGGCCCGCAGGCGCAGCTGGATGCGCTTGGCTTGCCCATGCCGGGTGGCGTTGTTCACCGCCTCCTGGACAATGCGGTATAGGTGAATCGCGCGGCCGGGTGGCAGCGGTGGCAGCGGCGTTTGCGGACGCCATTCCAGCGCCAATCCGGCTCGGCGCGAGAATTCCGCGGCATAGGCCGCCAGCGCCGGCTCCAACCCGAACTCGTCCAAGGCCGGGGGACGCAACGCCGCCGCCAAATTGCGCAGTTGTCCCTGCGCTTCCCGCACCACCTGCCGGGCCGCCTGCACCTCGGCTGCCGCCGGCTCACCGCAGCGGCGCTCGGCGCGGGCGAGCATGGCGGCAGCGGCGGTCAACATTTGGCCGAACTCGTCGTGCAAGTCCCGCGCCACGCTTTGCAGCAGCTCTTCCTGCAGGTTCAGCAGGCGGGCGTTGAGCGCCTCCAGTTCGCGCGAGCGGCGCGCCAACTGGCCGGCCAGCCCTTCGATGCGCGCGAAGGCGCTCCGGTTTTGCCGCACCGCCCAGGCGGCCAAGGCGCCGCCCACCACCAGCAGGGCCACCAGCAGCAATCCGAACTCCCGTTCGATACCGCCGTAGATCGCCGCCACGGCCCGCTCCGCTTGGCGCTGTCGGCGCCCATTGGCGGCCAGCCAGCCGCCGATCATGCCCGCGAGTTCGCGCCGCTGCGGCACCAATTCGCGTTCGACCAGGTTGGCGGCCTGGCGGCGGTGCCCCAATCGTGCCAGGTGAAAGGCCTCATCGCTGATGCTCCAGAACTGGCTGAGTTCCAGGTTTAGCGCTCGGCGGCGGGCCTCGCCCGCTCCTGCCGGCGCCAGGATGGCCTCGCGTGACAGCGCTCGGTTCAAGTCCACGCGCAGGCGGTGAAACTGCAGTCCCCAGAGCGCCCAGGCCGGCTGCCGCAGCGGGCCGAGCGCGCTCGTGGAGGGCGGCGCGGTCTGGCGACCGGTCGCTGCCACCATGTTCCGCACGGCCAGCGACAGCTGGTCGGCGTCATGCTGAATCCGCAGCCACGCCGCCGTATCGGCGCGGTTGCGGGCCAGCACGACGCTCTCATAGCGACGCAGCTGCCGGGTGGCGTGGACGGTGTAAATGCCGTAGGTCAGGAACAGCCCCAGCATGGCCGCCACGCCGGCGATCAGGCGGCCGTCTTGGCGCGTCCAAGTCATTTGTTCCCTATTCTGCCCCCTCGCGGCGGCTTGGGGACGCTCTGAGCGCCGGCGGGCGTGCGTTGCCGGCCGTCGAAGCCCAGGCGCAGGCCCCGCAAGCGGCGCGGCCGTCCAGAATCGGGCGGCTGAGCCGCCTCGCGCCTTCAGCCTGGCCTGCATCCCGCTCCGGCGCTTCCGGCCCAGCGCGTGGGCCGGGCGGCGGCCCGCGCCTGGCTAACCGGGCTGCTATTCTGTCAGCCTATGATCACCTATTGCTCCGACCGGCGCCCGGCGTCGGAAGCCGTGATTGCCCTCTATCAGGCCGCTCCGCTGCACCGGCCCGTGGACAACCCGGCCCGTATCCAGCAGATGTTTGCACAGGCGAACTTGGTTTGGACCGCCTGGGATGGGGAGCGTTTGGTAGGGGTGCTGCGCGGTTGGACCGACGGCGCCTACCACGGTTATATCTGCGACCTGGCGGTGGACGCTGCCTACCACAAGGCGGGCATTGGCCGTGAGTTGCTGCGACGGGCGACCGAGGGCGCCGAGGAAGTCGAGTTCATCCTGCGTGCTGCGGCTACCGCCCGCGACTATTACGCCCATCTCGGCTGGCAGAAGGTGGAAAACGGCTGGTGCCAGCCCCGCACCGCCTGAGGCGTGTTTCGCGCCGGTTTTCATGGTTCAATAGGAAAATGTGGATCTGTGTCTCCGCTCGCGGTTGGGCCCTCGGGACCGTCGCGGCCCTTGCCTTCTCCGCCTTGGCCGTGGGGGCCCAAACGCCTTCCTCCGCCGCGCGGGTTACCGGCCCCAACACGGTGGTGATGACCGTCGGTGCCACCCGCATCACGGCGGCGCAATTTGACGCCCTCATCGCCGGGCTGCCCACGCAAGTGCGAGCCCAGGCCGAGGCCAACAAGCGGGCCGTGGCGGATCAATATGCCCGTATCTTGGCTCTCGACGAAGCGGCGCGGCAACGGCATCTAGACCAGGACCCCACCTTCCAGGCGCACCTGCGCCTGGCGCGGGAGAATGCCCTGGCGAATGCCCTGCTGGAGCACTTGGCGGCGGCCGCTCATCCCAGCGGGGCGGCGGTGTCAGCCTTTTATCAGGCGCACCACGCGGAATTCGAGCAGGTCAAGGTGCGCCACATCCTGATCACGGATACCCAGACGCCCCACGCGCACAGCACCCGCACCCCGGCCGAGGCGAAGGCACTGATTGACCGCATCGCGGCCAAACTGAAGGCGGGCCAGCGCTTCTCCGTGCTGGCCAAGGAGTACTCCGACGACCCCGGCTCCAAGGACAAGGGCGGCGAACTGGGCTACATCCGCCATGGCCAAACCGTTCCGGCATTTGACCAGGTGATTTGGTCGCTGCAGCCGGGGCAAGTGAGCGCGCCTTTCCGGTCGCCCTTCGGCTATCACGTGGTCCAGGTGGAGGCGCGGAAGACCGATCCGCTGGCCTCGGTGCGGGCGGATATCGAGAAGGCGCTGGTCAACCAGCAAGTGCGGCGGGAGATTCAGGCCATCACGGCCGCGCATCCCGCGCAGCTGAACCGCAGCTACTTCGGCGCTGCCGCGGTTGCGGCGCCGCCGGCTCCGAGTTCGCCGCAGCACTAGCCCGCCGGGTCCGGGCGCTCCGCGGGGCGGCTCAGTGGCGGCCACGAGCGAGGATCGCCCGCCCTTGGCGGCGCGCCGCGCGGCGTTGCTCCGGGCTGAGGCGCCGCTCCAGCCGCCGCGCCCGTTGCGCCGCGGTGCGGCTGTGCCGTCGCGCCAGCCAATACCACATGTAGGCCCGCTGCGGGCTGGCCGTCACGCCCAGGCCGGCGGCATACAGATCCCCTAGCCAGCGCTGCGCCAGGGGGTTGCCGCCGCGGGCCAGGGGCCGCAGCCAATGGGCCGCGTCACGGTAGTCGCGGCCTGGTGGCGGACCCATTTCCAGTTCCGCCAAATTGAGCTGGGCATCGGCCGAGCCCTGTTGGGCGGCCCGCCGATACCAGTGCGCCGCGGCTGCCAAGTCTTTGCGCACGCCTTCGCCGGAGGCGTAGAGCGCCGCCAGGCTCGCTTCGGCCTCGGGCAGCCCTTGCGCGGCGGCGCGGCGGTACCAAACGGCCGCTTGGGCATTGCTGCGTGGCACTCCTTGGCCAAATTGGTACATCACCGCCAAGCTTAGCTGGGCCTTGGCCAAGCCGCGCTTCGCCGCGATGCGGTACCAGTGCGCGGCCCGCTTATAATTCCGCGCCACGCCTTGGCCGCGGTCATAGGCCACTCCGAGTCCATAGGCCGCCGGGGCGCTGCCGTGGTCGGCCAGCCATCGCAGCAGCCGCAGATTGGTTTGCGTGGGGCTCTGTGCCGCGCGCCCGGCGGGCGGGGCGGACGGATGTTGCGCAGGCGCGAGCGCGAGCGTGAGCCAGGCGACGGCGAGGAGAGCCAGCACGCAGGTATCATAACGGACTAGAGGCACCGGGGACGGAGGCGCGTTGGGGCAAGAAAAAATCCTGATCGTGGACGACGAACAGGGCATTCGCGAATCCCTGGCTGGCGTCCTGCGCGACGAGGGCTACACCACCCTGGCCGCGGCCGACGCCGCCGCCTGCCGCCGCGTCGTCGCCGAGCACGGCTGCGACCTGGTTCTGTTGGACATTTGGCTGCCCGACCGGGACGGCCTGGAGTTGCTGGGCGAGTTGCGCGCCGCCAACGGCGGCCCGGCCCCGGCGGTGATCGTCATCAGCGGCCATGGCACCATCGAGGCCGCGGTGCGAGCCACCAAGCTGGGGGCCTTTGACTTCCTGGAAAAGCCCCTGAGCCTGGAGCGGACGCTGCTGGCGGTGCGACATGCTCTCGACCAGCGCCGTTTGCAGCAGGAGAACCTGGAGCTGCGGCGGCAGTTCGCCGCCAGCGCGGAACTGGTGGGGCAAAGCGTGCCGGTGCGTGCCCTGCGCCAGCAGATCGGCGTTATGGCCGGAACCAACGGCCGGGTTTTAATCTACGGCGAGAGCGGCGCGGGCAAGGAACTTGTGGCCCGGGCGTTGCACGCCCGTGGCGAGCGCGCCGAGCGCGCCTTCGTCGAAGTCAACTGCGCCGCCATTCCCGAGGAGATGATCGAGAGCGAGCTGTTCGGCCAAGTGCGCGGCGCCTTTGCCGGTGCGGGCGATGCCAAGCTGGGCAAGTTCAGCCGCGCCGACGGCGGCACGCTGTTCTTGGACGAGGTCGGCGACATGAGCCTCAAGACGCAGTCCAAGGTCCTGCGCGCCCTGGATGAGGGCCGCTTCCATCCGCTGGGATCGCACGACGCTGTCGCCGTGGATGCACGCGTCATCGCCGCCACCAACAAGAACCTGGAGGAGGAGATCGCCCGCGGCAACTTCCGTGAGGACCTGTTTTACCGCCTCAACGTCATTCCCTTTTACGTGCCTGCGCTGCGCGAGCGGCGCGAAGACATCCCCCTCCTGGCGGACCATTTCCTGCGCGAGTTCGCCGCCGCCTATGGCCGCAAGTGCCGCGAGATCGCGCCGGAGGCAGTGGCCGCGCTGGCCGCCTACAACTGGCCGGGCAACGTGCGGGAGTTGCGCAACGTCATCGAGCGGGTGGTGATTCTCAACCCCGCGGCCCGGATCATCGAGCGCCGGCACTTGCCACCGCTGCTGTTTCGCGGCGGCCAGCCGCGGGCCCGCGCCGAATTCGCCTCCCTGCATGAGGCGCGCTGCCATTATGAGCGCGAATACATTCTCCGCAAGCTTGAGGAGAACGCGGGCAATATGACCCGTACCGCGGAGGTGCTGGGCCTGGAGCGCAGCCATCTCTACCGCAAAATGAAGAGCCTCGGCCTGCACGCGCCGGACGCGCCAGGGGAATAGGCTCGGCACCGCGGAGCGCCCGGCCAGTCCGTGCGCGGTGCCGGGCCGTCCCGGCCCTACACTAGAAGCAGGGGAGCCTGGAACCCGCCTACCCTGGCCATGCGCGACCGCTTCCAACGCGACATTCACGACCTGCGCCTGTCGGTGACCGCGCGCTGCAACTATCGTTGTGTTTACTGCCGCGCGGGAGCGGGGAACGCGCCGCCAGCCGGCGAACTGAGCTGGGAGGAGTTGGAGGCGGTCGCTCGGGCCTTGGCCGCGCTGGGCATTCGCAAAATCCGTCTGACCGGTGGCGAGCCGCTGCTGCGGCCCGGGCTGGCGGAGTTCGCCGCTCGCTTGCGGGACCTGCGGCTCGACGATATGGCCCTGACGACGAACGGGCATCTGCTGGCCGAACAAGCCGCTGCCCTCCAGGCCGCCGGCGTCCGGCGCGTGACCGTCAGCTTGGATAGCGTGCATCCGGAGAAGTTCGCCCGCATCACCCGGGTGAAGAACGGATACGAGCGCGTGATGGCCGGCATTGAGGCTGCGTGCGCCGCTGGCTTGGGGCCGGTGAAGGTGAACGCGGTGCTGGTGCGCGGCTTCAATGAGGACGAGATCGAAGCCTTCGCCGTCCTCGCCCGGCAGGGTCAGGTGGTGGTTCGCTTCATCGAGTTCATGCCCTTGGAGGAGGGGCGCGTCTGGTCCATGGATCTGGTGGTGCCGATGGCCGAAATTCTTGAGCGCTTGGCGGCCAGCTATCCGGTGGTGGAGATCCCCCACGCCCACAGCGAAACCGCTCGCCGCTTCCGCTTCGCCGACGGCGCTCCCGGCGAGATCGGCATTATCGCTCCCGTGACTCAGCCCTTCTGCGGCCAATGCAGCCGCATCCGCGTCACCGCCGATGGCAAGATCCGCACGTGCCTCTTTTCCCTGCGGGAATGGGACCTAACGGCGGCGCTGCGCGGCCCGGACCCGGCCGAGCGCGACGCCGCCCTGCGGCGGCGCATTCTGGAGGCGGTGGCGCAGAAGGAGGCCCGGCACCACATCGGCGAGCCGGACTTTGTCCGCCCCGGCCGCGGCATGGTGCAGATCGGCGGCTAGCCACCCGCGGCCTTGCGCAGGACCACTTCTGCCCCGCGTTCCGCACCTGCCGTGCGGGCCGCCGAGGCGCGGTGGGCGGAAATTTCCAGGTAGCCCGCCGAACCCCACAGCGCGAACAGGCGGCCCGGCGCGGGTTCTTCAAAGTCGGCGCGCATCGTGGCCACCGTGGCGTTGCCCACCATCAGTTCGATCTCCGCCGGCGCCTGCAGTCCGGGCAGGTCGCGGCGGCTGAAGTTGGTGATCAGGTTGCCGAAGCGGTCGGTCTTGAGCACGATGCCGTGCAGCCCATCCTCGGCCCGGCGCGGCTTCGGCACTGCGAAGCGGATGAAGTCGGTGATTGGCTCGCCGAGGTTATCCGGGTCCACCCCCTTGGCCACCCAGGCGGCGGCAGGAGCAAAAATGTCCCGGCCATGAAACGTATCGCTGACCTCGGGCAAAAAATAATGCCTTGCGGTCATGTGCCGCACCGTGATGTCGGTCTCGCGGTCGTAGACCATGGACAAGACGCCATTGTCGGGAGCGATGAACAAGTGGCGGCCGACGCGGGCCAGAATCGGCCGCCGCGGCGTCCCCACGCCCGGATCCACCACCACCACGTGAATGGTGCCGGGGGGATAGAAGGCGTAGGCCTGGGCCAGGGTATAGGCGCCGTCCAGCAAATCAAAGGGCGCCACCCCATGGCAGAGGTCCAAAATGCGGGCCTCCGGGGCAATGGTGGCGATGACTCCCTTCATCGCCCCCACATAGGGATCGGAGAAGCCAAAGTCGGTGGTCAGCGTAATGAGGCTCACTCCGGCATCCTAAACCGGAATGGCCCGCCCTGGCCATCACTGGTCGCCGCAACTGGGAGGCGCCCTGAGCGCCGGCGGACGTCCGTTGCCGACCGCCGAAGCCCGGGCGCAGGCCCCGCTAGCGGCGGGGCCGTCCAGAATCGGGCGGCTGAGCCGCCGTCCCGGTCCCCTTGGTATCATCGGAGATTCCGATGATCGCCCGCTATACCCGCCCGGAGATGGGCCGCATCTGGTCCGAGCAATTTCGCTTTGAGCAGTGGCTTGAGGTCGAGGCCACCACCGCCGAGGTGGAGGCCGAGTTGGGCATGATCCCCGCCGACGCCGCCCGCGCCATTCGACAGCGCGGCGGCGTGGACCTGGCGCGGATGCATGAAATTGAGGCCGAGGTGCGCCACGACGTGATCGCCTTCACGACAGCGGTGGCCGAAAAGGTGGGCCCGGAGGCCCGCTTCCTGCATTACGGCCTGACCTCGAACGACGTCGTAGACACCGCCCAGGCGCTGCAAATCCGCGCCGCGGCGGCGCTATTGCGGCAGGGATTGGAGCGGCTGGGGACCGTGCTGGCCCGCCGGGCGCACGAGTTCCGCGCCACGGTGATGGTGGGCCGCACCCACGGCATCCATGCCGAGCCGGTGACCTTTGGCCTAAAGTTCGCCATTTGGTTTCAGGAGAACCGCCGCAACCTGAAGCGCCTGGCCGCCGCCGCCGAAGATCTGCGCGTCGGGAAGATCAGCGGCGCGGTCGGCACCTACGCCCACCTGGGGCCCGAGGTGGAGGCCCACATCTGCCGCCGCCTAGGTCTGGAGCCCGCGCCGATCAGCAATCAGGTGATCCAGCGCGACCGCCATGCCGCCTTTCTCTGCGCGCTCGCCGTCACCGCTTCCACCTTGGACAAAATTGCCCTCGAGATTCGCCACCTGCAGCGCACCGAGGTGCGGGAGGCGGAGGAATATTTCGCCGCCGGCCAAAAGGGTTCCTCGGCCATGCCGCACAAGCGCAATCCCGTCACCTGCGAGCAGATCTGCGGCCTGGCCCGCGTGGTCCGGGCCAATGCCCAGGCGGCACTGGAGAACGTGGCCCTCTGGCATGAGCGCGACATTAGCCACAGCTCGGTCGAGCGGGTCATCCTGCCCGACTCCTGCATTTTGCTGGATTACATGACCGCCAAGATGACCGGCATCCTGGACCGGCTCATGGTTTATCCCGACCGCATGCGGGCGAACCTGGAAGCCACCCACGGCCTGGTCTTCTCCGGCCAGTTGCTGCTGGACCTGGCAGAATCCGGCATGTCGCGCGAGGATGCCTATCGGTTGGTGCAGGAGCACGCTATGGAGAGCTGGCGCACGGGTGCCGATTTCCGGTCCCTTATCGAAGCCGACCCGGAGATCGCGGGCCGCGTGCCTGCGGCCACCATCGCCGCGGCGTTTGATCTGGCCCGCCATCTCCGCCATGTGGACGCGCTCATCACGCGCGCCCTGGCCTAGCCGCCATGCCGCGGCCCGTGGCAGACGCCCCGCCCGCCACGCCGCGGCCGGCCGCTCCTGCCGCCGCGCCGCGTGGCGCGGTCGCCACGGCGAAAACCCAGGTCACGCTGGTTACCGATGGCGCCTGTTTGGGAAACCCCGGCCCCGGCGGCTGGGCCTACATTCTGCGTTGGGGGGAGCAGGCGAAGGAAGTCTCCGGCGGCGAGGCGGCGACTACCAACAACCGCATGGAGCTGAGCGCAGTCATCTCCGGACTGCAGGCCCTGAAGCGCCCCTGCGCCGTCACCGTCATCACCGATTCCCAGTACGTCCGCCAGGGCATTACCCAGTGGATGCGGCAATGGAAGCGCAACGGCTGGCGCACCGCCGCCAAGGACCCCGTCAAAAACCAAGACCTCTGGCAGGCGCTAGATCAGGCGCTGCAATCGCATCAAATCGAATGGCATTGGGTCAAGGGCCACGGCCAGCACGCCGACAATAACCGCGCCGACACCCTGGCCAACCAAGCCGCCCGTGCCGCCGCACGCCACTAGCGGCGCGGCCCCGGCCCGGCGTTGGTAGGGCCCGGCCGACGCGCCGTCGCCCTCCGGAGCGGCGACTGCAATCGGCACGGCCGGCGGGGCTGTCCCGCTGGCGTGGCCGGCGGCGGGCCGGCCCGGCGCTAGCGGTGCAACCGGCGCGGGCGGAGTTGGTGATACCCCGGCGGCGGCGCGAAGAGCTTCTCCGGCGGATTGGAGCGGCTGATGCCGCTCAGCCGGTACACCGTGTTGCCGAAGCGCGGGTCCTCGTGCCGCGCCTCCACCACCGTGCGCAACGCGGGCGAATACCAGCGCTCGGAGATGACCTGGATGGGGGCCTGGTTGCCGATAGCGCCGGCGGGGATGGTCGTGACGATGCGCTGGCCCCGAACCTTCAGCCCGTCCATTTCCCGCTCGCCCAGCGACAGAGTCTCGGCCGGCCAACGCTTGTTAGGCGGTGCCGGGTGCCACATCGGGGGTCCGGGGCGCGGGCCGCGCAAGCGCAGCAGGGCATAGGTCTTGTGCAGCGGGTTGATGACGAAGCGGCGGTGGGCCACCGGATCGGTGATGAAGATCATGTTCCCGTGCGCCGGCCAGGGGCCGATGCTGCCTAGGCGGACAGCGCGGCGCATGCGCCCCTGCCGGTCGCGTGCCACCTGAAACACCGAGGTGCGGACGATGCGGTTCCCATCGGCCAAAGTCTGGGTGGTGACCGACGTGGCGGTGGCTTGGTAGGGGGCGCCGGTGACGATGCGGAAACGGAACGGCCGCACCGCCATCACCGCCGGGCCGGCAAAATTGCCCTGAAACACCATCGGCACGCCGGGCCGCGGGGCCGGGCCTGCGCCCAGTCGCGGCGGCCCTTGTGCCAGCGCCAGGCCGGCAAAAGCCAAGATCGTCGCAAGGACAGCGAACGCTCCGCCGCCGCTGTCATGCCCGCTGTACCGTTTCATCATCTCCCCCCAAAATACCGTATCGAAACCCGTCCGCGGCCGAGGGGCAGGCGTGTTGCCTGCCGGCCGGCCGGCCTGCCCGGCAGCCGAGACGGCTGCCCCACCACGGCGGCGCGGCTCACTGCAAAAAGCGAATGCCACAGGGCACGCCATCCTCATCCATCAGCACCTCGGCGGGCACGGTGCCCGCACCTGGGGGTGCGGCGATGCCCAGCGAGGCCAAATCCGCCGCCGGCAAGTTGACACGAACGACAAAACCGGTCTCGGGCAGTGCCCCAGCCAGGGGCAGGAAGGTCCCGCTGGCGGGCTGGGTCAAGCTGGCTTCCATCAAACGCGCACTCGGCGCCGCTATCGCCGGAGTGGAGGCGGGCTTTACGGTTTGGAAACGCTGCGCGGTGTGCGGGCCCATCCAGGCAAGGGCGGCCAGACAAGCGGCCGCCGCCGTGGCCCACCAGGCGCCCCGCCGCCAGGTGCGCAACTGGCGCCGCTCCCGGCAGGCGGCCAGCAAACGCGGCGGGGGCGAGGGCGCCGTGGTCCACACCTCGCCTTCGGCGCGCAGCGCCGCCAGCGCGGCATCCAGCCGGTCCTGGCGCTCCCGCTCCTCGCGCAACACCGACCAAGCGGCCTCCTCCCCGGGCGGCGGGTTCATTTCGGGTTGCTTCATGCCTGGCACCTCGCCTCCAGCGCCGGAGGGCTGGCCGGGGTCCCCTGCCGCCCCGGTCGGGCGGGCTCCAGTTTCCGCGCCAGCAGCGCTCGAGCCCGATGCAGGCGCGAACGCACCGTCCCCACCGGGCAGTCCATGGCCCGCGCCACTTCCTCGTAACTCCGCTCCTCGATTTCGCATAACACCACCACCGCGCGATAGTGTTCGGGCAGGGCGGCGATCGCCCGGCGCACTGCCGCCACCGTGGCCCGCCGCTCCGGATCCTCGGCTGCGCTCCCAGGCGCCGCTGCGACCTCCTCGTTCAGCGGCGCCCAGCGGGCCTCCTGCCGCCAGCGGCGGGCCAGCCAATGGCGGGCGATCCCGAACAGATAACCCACCACCGCGCCGCGCTCCGGATCATAGCCGTCGCGCCGGCGCAACAGCGCCAGAAAGACCTCCTGCGCCGCCTCCGCAGCCAACTCCGCGTCGCCGCTCATATGGCGGGCAAAGCGGAAGATGGCGGCGTAGTGCCGCTGGTACAACTCACCCAACGCCCCCTCATCACCGGCCCGGGCGCGCCGCAATAGCTCCTGGTCGGTTTGGCCCGGCGCCAGCATGGTTGCTTGTCGGGATTGACCACCGCCTGGGGGAAAAGTTCCCGAAAGCGCTGGGGACCGAGTCATCGCTTGGCGGCGGCGCGGCGGCGCATCTCCGCCTCGCTCAGGTCCTCGACGTGCGTCGCCAGCCACCATTGGTTGCCGTTTCCGTCCTCCACGCCGGCCGAGCGGTCGCCATAAAACTGATCCTCCGGCGCCCGCACGCTTTTGGCTCCCGCCGCCAACGCGCGCTCATAGGCCGCGTCCACATCGGGCAAGTACAGGTGCAGCAGGCTGGGGCGGGGCGCGGTGCCCGCCATTGGTTCGCCGAGCATAACCACCGAATCGCCGAGTTG
This sequence comes from Terriglobales bacterium, assembly GCA_050746205.1. Classification (GTDB taxonomy): domain Bacteria; phylum Acidobacteriota; class Terriglobia; order Terriglobales; family SCQP01; genus JAKAUF01. The sequence continues at coordinate 31,480 of JBOGKW010000008.1, forward strand.
CACCTCGGCGTGGGCGACCCGCCCGCTGGGATCCTGCATGGGCTCGGTCCTAAGCGTGGCGCCGAATGCTTGGCGGACGAACTCGATCAATTGCCGGGCGTCGCGCACGGTGAGATAGGGCGTAACGGTATGATAACCCTCGGGAACTGGAGCGACAGGCATGGCGCGACCTCCGGCTTCCATCCTACGCCAGCTTTATGCCCTCCGACCCGCAGCACATCTTCGTGACCGGCGCCTCAAGCGGCATCGGCCGGGCCCTGGCGATGGAATACGCGGCGTGCGGCGTGCGCTTGGGCCTTTTGGCCCGCCGCGCCGAGGCATTGGAAGCCACCGCCGGCGCCTGCCGCCGCCGTGGAGCCGCCGTCTGGCTGCGGGCGGCCGACGTTACCGAGGCGGCGGCGATGGACCGTGCGGCGGCAGATTTCCTGGCCTGGGCGGGCGGGGTGGATTTGGTGATCGCCAACGCCGGCGGTGGAGAAAAGGAACAGCTGGTGGACGCGGACCTGCTGGACCGCACCCTCCGCCTCAACGTCACGGGCGTCGCCCGCACGTTCGCCCCGTTTCTGCCGGCGCTGCAACCGGGGGCGCAACTGGCCGCGGTGGCCAGCCTGGCCGGCTATCGCGGGCTGCCCTATTCGGCCAGCTATTCCGCCGCCAAGGCCGCGCTGATCACCTATGCCGAGGCGCTGCGCCTAGCCCTGCAGCCGCGGGGTATTCGCGTCATCACCATTTGCCCAGGCTACGTGCGCACGCCGCTGACCGCGGCCAATCCGTTCATGCCCTGGGTGCTGGAGCCGGAGCAGGCGGCGCGCCTCATCCGCCGTGGGCTGGCCCATGGCCGCTCCCGCATCGCCTTCCCCTGGCAACTGGCGCTGCTGGTCCGCGGGCTGCGCTTTTTGCCCGACGGCGCCTACGATCGCGCCATCGGCGCCTTCGCGCGTCGCCGCGAGCGCACCTCCTAAAGCGGCAACTTGGAGGCGCCCCGAGCGCCAGCGGGCGTCGGTTGCCGGCCGTCGAAGCCCAGCCGCAGCGACCAGCGGGAGCGTGCAGAATAGGGCGGCTGAGCCGCTGCCGCCGCCCAGGGAGAACGAAGCGATGCGAAGCTAACGGCCCGCCATCCACGGCGTATCCTTTTCTGAAAGACCTGTGCGGGAGGTTCTGCAGCATGGCGAAGCTCGTGTATGAGTTGAACCAGTCCCTCGACGGCTACGTTGACCACCAGAAAATGGGGCCGCCCCCTCCCGCGCTTTTTCGTCACTTCATCGAGCGGGTACGCGGTTTGACCGGCATGGTATACGGTCGCGGCATGTACGAGGTCATGCGCTATTGGGACGATGACTTTCCGGATTGGGATGGGGAGGAACGCGACTTCGCTGCGGTATGGCGGGCTCAGCCGAAATGGGTTGTGTCGCGATCCCTGAAGTCGATCGGACCCAACGCCACACTCGTCGAAGGCGAGATGGAGGCGGCGATACGCGGGCTGAAGGTTCAGCTCGGCGGGGAGATTGCAATTGCCGGGCCCGTCCTGGCAGGAAGCCTGACCGAACTTGGTCTTATTGACGAGTATCGGATCTACCTCCACCCCGTCGTGCTCGGTCGGGGCAAGCCCTTCTTCACCGGCCCCCGGCCGCCGCTCCGCCTGGCAGCCAGCGACCGAGTGGCTGAGGGTGTGATCAGGCTGACGTACGTTCCTGCGTAATCGCGCGACGCGCCCGACGGACTGACCCCGCTGCGCGTGCCCAGCGCCACCGTTCCGGAAACGGACAACTGGCTCTTCAACCCGGTCCACCCGCAAGCCGCGGGGTTCCGCGTAGTCGCGTCGCTGGCCTATCCGTTCGACCGGGGGCCCAAAATCTAGCCCCGCAGCAGGTGGCTGGCGCTGCGCAGCGCGAACTCCAGCACGCCGTTGGGGAACACCCCTAGCCAAATCACGGCGGCGACGCACAGCGCCAGGGCGGCCGCGCAGGCGCCGCTCATCGGGGTGGCAGGCAGAGCGGGGTCAATGTTACCCGCCGGAACGCCCGCGGCCAGCAGCGGGGCGGGTGCGGCCTCGTGCATATACATAAACACGACCGGCCGCAGGTAATAATAGGCAGCCAGGGCGCTGTTGAGGACGCCGATGACGGTCAAGGCGATCAGGTGCGAGTGCAGCGCGGCGCGAAAAATATACACCTTGCCGAAGAATCCGCCGGTAAGGGGGATGCCAATCAGCGAGAAGAGAAAAATGGCCAGGCAACAGGCGGGCCAGGGAGAGCGGTACCCCAGACCGGCGTAGTTGCGGATGTCCACATAACGCTCCTCGCGGTGGGCGAAGTGGCTGACCACCAAAAAGGCGCCGATGTTCATCGCCGCGTAGGCCGCCAAATAGAACATCACGGCGGAGACGCCATCGGCGCCGAGGGCGGCGAAAGCCACCAGAATATAGCCGGCCTGGGCGATTGAGCTGTAGGCCAGCATGCGCTTGAAGTTGTTCTGGAGCAGGGCCGCCACGTTGCCGACCGTCATCGAGAGCAGCGCGGCGAGCCAAAACATCCAGGACCAGGCGTGGCTGCTGGAGGCCAGCGCCACGGTGAAGATACGCAGGAAAATGGCGAAGGCGGCCGCCTTGGGCGCGGCGGCCAAGAACGCGGTTACCGGCGCTGGCGCGCCCTCATATACATCCGGCGTCCACACCTGAAAGGGCACCGCCGAGACCTTGAAGCCCAGTCCGATGAACATAAGCGCCGCGCCCAGCAACACCACCTGGCCCGCCTCAACGGCGGCGTTGGCGTGCGGGTGGGCCAGGGCCTGGGCAATGGCCGCGATCTGCGTGGTGCCGGTCGCGCCGTAGATGAGGGCGATTCCGTAAAGGAAAAAGGCCGTGGCGAAGGAGCCAAGCAGTAGATATTTGAGCGACGCCTCGGTGGATTTCGGAGCGTGGCGGCGGTAGCCGGCCAGAATGTAGGTCGAAATGGAGCTGATCTCCAGGGCGATGAACATCAGAATCAGCTCGGTGGCCCCGGCCATGAAGGCCATCCCCACCGTGCCGAACAGAATCAGGGCATAGAACTCACCGTGGTCCAGATCCTGGCGGGGCAGGTAATCCATCGCCATCAGGATGATGACCACGGCGATCGCGCCCAGCAGGTAGCCGAAAAAGACGGTGAAGCCATCCACCCGGAACAAATGGCCGAAGGCGTAGCCGGGATGTTGGCTCTGGACCCAAACGGCGGCGCACGCCGCCAGCGCGCCGGCCAGCGCCACCCAGCGGGTGATACGGCCCCGCCCCACGTGCCGCGCCGGCGCCTCGAGCAGCATGATGATGGCGCCGAAGACGGTGAGCACGATCTCCGGCAGGATGCGGAGGTAATAGACGGCGGGAACAAGGCCGTGGGAGGCGGGGGTCATCGGGCGTCTCCGTGGCGTGGGGGCGCGGGAAGGTAAGGGGGCGCAGGGGTGCCAGGGCGGGAACTGGCGAGCGCAACGGCGCGGAGGCGCGCCATCGTGGGGCCGGCATTCAGCCCGTCGCGCAGCGCGAGCGTCACGCCCGCACGGCGCGCCATCGGTGTGGCGGGCTGAAAGCCCGCCACACCGCGCAACCTGAACGGCTGCCCCCGATCCGGCTGCGCCGCGGCTCGAACGCCGAACGGATGCGCCTGCGCGTACGGGGCCAGGTCGGCGGTCACGCTAGCCTGCACCTTATGTAAAAACAAGGGGGAGAACAAACCCATGAAAAAGACCAGCACGCCGAGGATGGCGAAGATGAACCGCTCCCGCCCGTCCAGGTCGCGCAGGGTCTGGTTGGCCGGCCGCGTGACCTCGCCCCACAGCGTGGCTTGCGTCCATTTCATCAGATACAGAGCGGAGACGATGATGGCGGCGGCGGCGATGACGCCGAAGGCGTGATGCGCCAAGAACGCGCCCAGCATGATCAGGAACTCGCCGACAAAGCCACTCAGCAGCGGCAAGCCCACCGAGGCCATCACCAGGAGCACGAAAAAGCCCGCGAACCAGGGCATGGCCTTGGCCACCCCGCCGTACTCGGATAGCTCGGCGGTATGGCGCTGCTCATACAAGATGCCGATCAGAATGAACAGCCCGCCGGTGATGATGCCGTGGTTCAGCATCTGATAAACCGCGCCCTGGACGCCGATGGCCGTGAAGGTGAAGACGCCGACAATGATCAGCCCCATGTGACTGACCGAACCGTACGCCACCAGCCGCTTCATGTCCTTTTGCGAGAAGGCCACCAGCCCGCCGTAAATCAGCCCGATCAATCCGAGAATCACGATCACCCAGGCGGCGCGCGCGGCGGCGTGCGGGAACAGCGAGAGGTTGAAGCGCAGCAGGCCGTAGGGGCCGAGCTTCACCATCACCACTGAAAGCACCACCGCTGCCACCGGCGCCTCCGCGTACACGTCCGGCAGCCAGGTGTGGAAGGGAAACAGCGGTGTCTTGATGGCAAAGGCGATGAAGAAGCCGAGGAACAGCCACATCGCCGTGGATGGGCTGAGGTGATAGGCGCCGGAGGCCAGGCCGGCGCGAATCACCGGAAAGTTGAAGGTCCCGGTGAGGTTGTAGAGCCAAATGATGCAGGCCAGCATCAGCATGGAGCCGGCCATGGTGTACAGCAAGAACTTGTAGGCGGCGCGGATGCGATGGTGCTGGCCCCAAATCCCGATCAGCAACGTCATCGGGATCAGCGCGATTTCCCAGAAGACGTAGAACAAGAACAGATCCAGGCTGACGAACGCCCCCAGCATGCCGGTGGAGAGCAGGAGCAGCAGCAGATAGAAGGCGCGGGCGTGCTGGTGGGTGTGCTTCCAGGAAGCCAGCACGGCGAGGAAGGTCATCAGCGTGGTCAGCGGCAGCAGCCACAAGCTGATGCCGTCCACGCCGAGGTAGTAATGAATGTGGAAGGCCGGAATCCAGCGCACGAACTCTTGGAACTGATACCCGGGCTGGCCGGCTTGAAAGGCGAACGCCAGCCACAGCGAGGCCACCAGGTCCGCCAGGCTGAAGGCGAAGGCGGCCCAGCGAATGCCGCGGTCCCGCGGCATCAGCAGGATGGCGCCCATGCCGATCACCGGTAGGAAGACGATCCAGGAAAGCAGGGTGTGGTGGAGATACGCCATGCCCGCTACCTCGCCACCAGCATGTAAAAGATGGCCACCACGGCCCCGATGCCGATCCAGCCGGCATAGCTGCGGATGTTGCCGGAGATCTGCCGCCGCGCGCCGGCGCCGCTGGCGCGGCTCAGCCCCGCCACGGCGGCGACGGAGCCGTCAATGACGCCATCATCCACGACGCGCCATAGAATGACGCGGGAGACCCAGGCCAACGGCCGGGTGAAGAGCGCGGCGTACAGCTCGTCCACCCAATATTTGTTGTAGACCGCTGCCCACAGATGGGGCAGAGCTTGCTTGGCGCGCGCCGCCGCCTGCGGCCGGGCCAGGTAGAAATACCAGGCCAGCGCCAGGCCCGCCAGGGCCACCGCAATCGAGATGCCCATCACCCCGCCCTCGCTCATCGCCGCAGCATGGGCGGGGGGAACGACTCCGGTTTGAAACACCGGCGCCAGGAAGTTCTCGAAGCGGTTGCCGAGGCCGATGTAGCCGCCGATCGCCGACAGCACGGCCAGGATGATCATCGGCACGGTCATCACTCGCGGCGCTTCATGCGGCGGTGCGGGGGCCTGGGGTTGGGGATGCGCCGGCTGCTCCAGCCCCTGGCCCGCGGTGAACGAAGCCGCGTCAATGGCGTGGGTCACCGCGCCCCGCGGCTCCTCACCCGTGGGATGGACCACGCCCGAGGTGGCGCCGCCGGCGGTCGCGCGCGCGGGATCGGGCCAGAAGGTGACGAACAGCGCCCGGAACATGTAGAACGCCGTCAGGCCCGCGGCGACGGTGCCCACCACCCACCAGCCGGCGTTGGGCCGGGGGCCGGCCAGCACCTCATAGAGGATCTTGTCCTTGCTAAAGAAGCCGGCGAAGCCCGGGATGCCCGAGATCGAACAGGTAGCGATCAGGAAGGTCCAGAAGGTGATCGGGGCGTACTTCTTTAGCCCGTCCGGCACGCGCTCGCGGATGCGGAACATGTCCTGCTCGCCGGAGATGGCGTGGATGGCGCCGCCCGCGGCCAAAAACAGCAAGCCCTTGAAGAAGGCGTGTGTCACCAGGTGAAAAATCCCCGCGCCATAGACCATGGCGCCGCAGGCCATGAACATGTAACCCAGTTGGCTGATGGTGGAGTAGGCCAGAACTTTCTTGATGTCCCGCTGCAGCAAGCCGATCGAGGCGGCGAAGATGGCCGTCAGGGCGCCCACGGCCAGCACCACGTCCAAAGCCAGCGGGGCGCGGTCGTAGATCGCGGCCGAACGGGCCACCATGTACACCCCGGCGGTGACCATGGTGGCGGCATGAATGAGGGCGCTGACCGGCGTGGGGCCCTCCATCGCGTCGGGCAGCCAGACGTAGAGCGGAAGTTGCGCCGACTTGCCCGTGGCCCCGATGAACAGCAGGATGGCGATCACCGTCAGCGGGCCGCTCCAGGCGTGCTCCACCGGCAGCTGCCGGACCTGGGCGAAGACGCGGGTGAAATCGAAGCCGTGGAAATGCTGGAACATGAGGAACAGGCCGATCAGAAAGCCCATGTCCCCAATGCGATTGACGATGAAGGCCTTCGATCCGGCGGCCGCGGCGCTGTCTTTGTGGAAGAAAAAGCCGATCAGAGCGTAACTGGCGAACCCCACGCCCTCCCAACCGATGAACATCAGCAGGAAATTGTCGGCCAGCACCAACAGGAGCATGAAGAACAGGAACAGGTTCATCAGGGCGAAGAAGCGGTAAAAGCCGCCCTCATGCGCCATGTAGCCGAGCGAATAGACGTGGATCACCAGGCCCACGCCGCTGACGACCAGCAGCATCACCAGCGACAGTGGATCGAGCTGGAAGCCAAAAGGCGCCGCCAGGGGCCCGGCCACGATCCAGCGGCCGTGGGTCTCGATGTAGGGCAGGGCGAAGCGGCCCCAGCGGGAGGCCACCCACAGGGCATCGGCGAAGGCGGCGGCGGGGAACAGCACGCCGATCCAGCCGGCGACGCGCTGCGGCCAGCGCCGGCCGCCGAGGAGGTTCAGCGCGAAGCCCAGAAAGCAAAGGACCGGGATGAGCCAGAGATGGAGGGACGGGGTCATGCGATCGCGAGGGGAGGGGCCGGCGCCGGGGCTAGAGCTTCATCAGGTCCATCTTGTCCACGTTCAGCGTCTGGCGGTTGCGGACCACGGCGATGATGATGGCTAGGCCCACGGCGGCCTCCGCCGCGGCCACCACCATGACGAAAAAGACGAAGATATTGCCCGCCACCTGATGCCAGTACTGACTGAAAGCGACAAACGTCAGGTTGACCGCGTTCAGCATCAGCTCAATGGAGATGAAGATGCTGATGATGTCGCGCTTGAAGAAAAATCCGGCCACGCCAATGCAGAACAGAATCGCGCCGAGAATGAGATAGAACGACAAGGGAATCATCGCGACTTCACCTCCTGTGGCGGCTGCGGCGCCGGCACCACCACCCCGCCGCGGGCGGTGGCTGGCTGCCGCAGCGCCGCCGCCATGCCGGGTGTTGGCGCCTGGGCGCCCTCACCCCCGGATTGCACCCGTGCCGGCGGGCCCTCCGGCCCGGCGGCCGGGTCCGCCCGCGCGGCCAGCATGACCGCGCCGATCACCCCCACCAAAAACAGGACCGATGTGACCTCGAAGGGCAGCAGGTACTGATGAAACAGCGATTGTCCGAGCGCCTCCACCGTGAAGACGCGCTCCGGCGCCACGGCGGTACCGGCGTAGGCGGCGGCCAAGACGCCGGCGATCTCCAAAAACAGCAGCACCACCACGGGAATGCCCACCAGCCGGGCGATGCGGCTGCGGCGGCTGCTCTCCGCCGGCTGCGCGTTCAGCAGCATGATGACGAACACGAACAGCACCATGATGGCGCCGGCGTAAACCAGGATCTGGATGAAGGCGATGAACTCGGCGCCCAGCAACAGATACAGCACCGACAACGCTCCCATCACCGCCACCAGCGACAGGGCGCTGAAGATCGGCGTGCGCTGCAGCAGCAGGCTGATGGCCCCCGCCACCGCGATCGCGCCGAAGATGAAGAACAGAGCTGGATGCATAGGATGCGCCGTTAGGGAATCGCCGCGGGCATGCGCCTCAGCGCCAGCTCAGCACCGCGCCGGTGACCACGATGTTGGCCAGCGCCAGCGGCACCAGGAACTTCCAGCCCAAGCCCATCAGTTGGTCGTAACGGAAGCGGGGCAGCGTGCCCCGGACCCAAATATAAACGAACAGGAAGAAGGCCACCTTCAGCCCGAACCAGATCACGGGCAGCCACAGCCGCAGCAGCGGCGGGCCGAACATGGGCCCATGCCAGCCGCCCAAAAACATAATCGTGGCGACGCAGCTGACGGTCACCATATTCACGTACTCGGCCAGGAAGAACATGGCGAATTTCATCGAGCTGTATTCGGTGTGGTAGCCGGCGCCCAGCTCTCCCTCCGCCTCCGGCAAGTCGAAGGGCACGCGGTTGGTTTCGGCGAAGGCGGCGGTCAAATAAATGCAGAAAGCGACGAACTCCGGAATGATGTACCAGATGTGATTCTGGGCGCCGACGATGCGCCGCAGGTCCAGCGAGCCGGCCATCATCACCGGGCCGATCAGCGCCAGGCCCAGCGCCAACTCATAGCTGACCATCTGCGAGCCGCCGCGCAGGGAGCCCAGGAAGGGATATTTGCTGTTGGAGGACCAGCCGGCGAGCACAATGCCGTAGACGCCCAGCGAGGTGACGCCGAGGATGAACAGCAAACCCACGTTAATGTCGGTGACCTGGAACTGGACGGGGTAACCGAACCAGTGGAAGGTCCCGCCGATGGGCACCACCGAGAGCGCGGTCAGCGCCAGCACCACCGAGATCACTGGCGCCAGCAGATAGAGAAACGGATGCGCCTCGGTGGGGGTGATGTCCTCCTTGAGGATGAACTTGAAGGTGTCGGCGGCGGGCTGGAGCAGGCCGCGCGGGCCGACGCGGCTGGGGCCGATGCGGCTCTGGATCCGCGCCACCACCTTTCGCTCTGCCAACTGGATGTAGGCCACGAGCGTCAGCAGCACGGCCAGTGCGATGACGACCTTGATCAGCGAAATGAGGAAAAAGATTCCGAGGGGCATTAGGGGCGCGAATGTCTCTCCATGACGGCGTTCAGCGTGGCGCTGTAGCGTCCCAGCGTGCCTGCGGTGAAGAGGGAATCGTGATTGGGCCGGATCAGGTGCGGCGCACCCAGGTGTGGCGCGGCGCCGTTGCGCGGCGCGGCCCCATCAAGCGGCACAGCCAAAGCCCCGCGCCCGGCCATCAGTTGCACCAGGGAGACGGCATAGCCCTTCACCTGGGCGCGAATCTCCGCGAAGACGCGGTCGGCATCGGGCCGGCCGAAGTCGGCGTCCATCAGCCGCGCCAGGGCATGAATGATCTCCAGGTCGCTCTTGGCGCCCTCGAAGTCGCCGCCACGGCGTTGGCTCTGCACCTCGCCACAGGTGTTGGTCAGGGTGCCGGATTTCTCGTAGACCGACAGCGCCGGCAGCACGACGTCGGCGGCCTGGGCGCTCTCGGTCAGGAACAGATCCTGCACGACCAGGAAGCAAGACTTGAGGTTCGCGGCGTTGACCGGGTCCAGGCGGAAGGGATTGGCCCCCACCACATAGAGCGCATGCAACTCGCGGCGGTCCAGCGCCTCGGCCATCTGCCGCTGGTTCCAGCCGGGCAGGGCCGGGATCTCGCCGCCCCAAGCGGCGGCGAAATGGGCCCGCCCGGCGGCGTCGCCCACCGCCACATAGCCGGGCAGCAGGTCCGGGTACAGCCCCATGTCCGCCGCGCCGCGGGAGTTGGCGTTGTCGGCCAGGGCGATATAGCGCACCCGGCCGGGCAGCGAGGCGCCGAACTGGACCAGCGTCCGCACCGCCTCACCGGTCAGCTCCGGCCCGAAGACCACGATCAGGTCCTGTTCTTTGGCCAGCTCCGCGCGAAACTCCGCTAAGCCGCCGGCGATGGGCTCCGGTTCGGAGGGCGGCGTCTGTGGCCAGCGCTTGTCGGCCGCCGGCCCCACCGCGCTCAACCGCGCCAGGGGCGGGTCTCCGGCGCGCGGCGCGGCCAAGTAGCGCACCGCCTCGGCCTCGCTGTGCTCGGTGAGCAGCGCCATGCGGTGCGCCTGCCGGCGCAGGCGGATCTCCTGGCGGTTCAGGATGTACAGGCGCGTGCCGCTCAGCCGGTAGCCCCAGCGCAGGTTCCAAGCCACCAGCGGATGTTCTTGGCTTGGGTCGCCGCCGACCAGCAGCACCGCCTTGGCGGTCTTCAGCGCGCCGGAATCGGCCAACGGCGCCGCCGCCCCGCCCGCCGCCGGTGCGGCGCCGTTCGCCAGAGCGTCAAACAGGGCCGGAAAGTCGGCGCTGCGGTGATGGTCAATGTGATTGGTGCCCAGCACGCGCCGCGCCAGCTTTTGCAGCTGATAGTTTTCCTCGTTGCTGCAGCGCGTCGAGCCGATCACCCCGAACTGGCCCCGGGCGGCCTGAATGCCCCGCCACCGCTCAGCGATCGTTTCCAGCGCGTAGCCCCAGCTCACCGGGCGCAACTCGCCGCCGGCGTCGCGCACCAGCGGGCTGCGCAGGCGCTCGGCGTGGCGCGTGAAGTCGGTTCCGTACCGCCCCTTGACGCACAAAAAGTCGCCGTTGATGCCGCTCTTGTCCCGGTTGTCGCCGCGCAGGATCACGCCGTTGCGTAGGCCCAGCGTGGTTTTGCAGCCGTCCCCGCAGAAGGCGCAGACGGCGCCCACGTGGGTCATCTCCCACGGCCGCGTCTGGTAGCGGTAGGCACCGCTGGTGAGCGCGCCGACCGGGCAGATGTCAATGCACATGCCGCATTCTTCGCACTCCAGGTGAT
>JBOGKW010000009.1:0-41801 GCA_050746205.1 Terriglobales bacterium
GCCGCTGGCCGCGCCGGTGGCAGCCCTGCCGGGCCAGCCGGCGGTGAAAAATATCCGCCTCGAAGACCTGTGGCCGGAGGCGGCGGTATCCTCGGCGGCGGCCGCGCCGGAGCTGGCTCCGCCGCCCGCCGCGCCGCTGCCGAGCTGGGGGCTCTGCTTGCTGCTGGGCTTTACCGGCGTGGGCTCGCACTTGTTGCTGGACCTGACCACCAGCTACGGCATGCGGCTCCTATGGCCTTTCAGCCAGCACTGGTTCGCCTGGGACTTGATGCCGCCGGTGGATCCCTGGGTCTGGATCATCCTGCTGTTTCTCCTGCTCGCCCCGATGACGCTGGGCCTGGTGGGCAGTGAGATCGGCGCCCGCCGCCGGCCGCACCGGCTGAGCGCCATCATCGCCCTGGCGGCGGTGACGGTCTGGATCGGGGTGCGGGCGTTCTATCACTCCCGCGTGACGCATATGCTGGCGGCCACCGCGATCAGCGGCCAAATGCCGTCGCGCGTGGGGGCGTTCCCCTACTCCGGCTCGCCGGGGTTGTGGCATACGGTGGCGGAGGTCAAGGGGAAGTACCAGCTGGGCGTGGTGGACGCCACGCCGGCGCAGTTGCTGCCCCCGGAGCTGTCGGCGGTGCCGCCGCAGACACTGTACACGCCGGTGGTCACGCCGCAGATCGCGCTGGCCAAGTCCACCCCGGCGGCCCAGTCGTTCCTGTCGTTTGCCCGCTTTCCGTTCATCTATACGCAGCGCCAGGATGACGGCGGCACCGACGTGCTGATCACCGACCTGCGCTTCAAGACCGCGCACCAGCCGCCGGACATGGGATTGCTGATTCGCGAGGGCCCGAACCTGCGCGTCCAGTCCACGCAGCTGTACTGGCAAGGCGCGGCCGCCGCGCTGGGGCCGCAGCCTTAGGTGGGCGGCGATGGACGAGCCGATCACCATCACCGAGTGCCCGCGGGACGCCCTGCAAGGCTGCCCGCGGCCGATTCCCGCGGAGGAGAAGATCGCGCTGCTGCGCCTGCTGCTGGCCGCCGGCTGCCGCCGCCTGGACTGCGCCAGCTTCGTCTCCCCGCGGGCGGTGCCGCAGATGGCGGATTCCGAGGCCGTGCTGGCGGGGCTGGGCCCGCTGCCGCCGGGGACCGAGTTGATCGGCATTGTGCTGAACCGCCGCGGCGTCGAGCGGGCGGCGCCCACGGCCGTCGGCGTCGTCGGCTTTCCGCTTTCCATCTCGCCCACGTTCCAGCGGCAAAACGCCCATCAAAGCCCGGCCGAAGCCTGGGCCGCGTTGCGCGAGGTCAAGGCGGCGGCCGACGCCGCGGGCCGCCGCACCCGGGTCTACATCTCAATGGCCTTCGGCAATCCCTTCGGTGACGCCTACGGCTCCGAGCAGGTGGATGCGGCGATCACGGCCGCAGCGGCCTTGGGCATCGAGGAGTGCCTGCTGGCGGACACGGCGGGCGTGGCCCAGGCGGCCGACATCGGTCGGCTGTTTGCCCACGTGCGGCGCGGCTTCCCAGCGCTCCGCCTGGGGCTGCACCTGCACAGCCGGCCGGAGGCCGCGGCGGAAAAGATTCTGGCCGCCTACCAGGCGGGTTGCCGCCGATTCGACGCCGCCACCGGCGGCCTGGGGGGCTGCCCCTTCGCAGGCGACCGTCTGGTGGGCAACCTGGCCACCGAGGATTTGTTGGCGGTGCTGGCGGGGCGGAATGCCCGGCTGCCCGTGACCGCCGAGGCGCTGGGGCCGGCGCGTGCCTACACCGAGCGGCTGCGCCGGGCCTATTGCAGCTAGCGCGTTGCACCTACGGGTACGCCTGCGCGGAACCCGGCCGTGGGCCGTTCGGCGACGAAGCTGTTTCCCTGCCTGGCAGCCGAGACGGCTGCCCTACGGGAGCGGCGGGGAGCCGGACGTCGCACAGGTGCCCTCGCCCGTCTGAACGTAGGTCCCCGCCTGTCTGCTGCAACGAAGCTATTGCCTGCCTGGCGGCCGAGACGGCTGCCCTACGGGAGCGGCGGGGAGCCGAACGGCGCACAGGTGTCCTCGCCCGTCTGAACGTAGGACAGGCGTCCCGCCTGTCTGCGTCCGACGAAGCTGTTTCCCTGCCTGGCAGCCGAGACGGCTGCCCTACGGGAGCGGCGGGGAGCCGAACGTAGCTCAGGTGTCCTCGCCCGTCCGAACGTAGGACAGGCGTCCCGCCTGTCTGCGTCCGACGAAGCTGTTTTCCTGCCTGGCAGCCGAGACGGCTGCCCTACGGGAGCGGCGGGGAGCCGGACGTCGCACAGGTGCCCTCGCCCGTCTGAACGTAGGACAGGCCCCGCCTGTCTGCTGCAACGAAGCTATTGCCTGCCTGGCGGCCGAGACGGCCGCCCTACGGCAGCGGCGGGGAGCCGAACGTCGCACAGGTGCCCTCGCCCGTCCGAACATAGGACAGGCGTCCCGCCTGTTTGCTCCGACGAAGCTGTTTCCCTGCCTGGCAGCCGAGACGGCTGCCCTACGGGAGTGGCGCGGAGCCGAACGTCGTACAGGCGTCCTCGCCCGTCTGAACGTCGTACAGGCGTCCCGCCTGTCTGCTCCGACGAAGCTGTTGCCTGCCTGGCAGCCGAGACGGCTGCCCTACGGGAGTGGCGCGGAGCCGAACGTCGCACAGGTGTCCTCGCCCGTCTGAACGTCGTACAGGCGTCCCGCCTGTCTGCGTCCGACGAAGCTGTTTTCCTGCCTGGCAGCCGAGACGGCTGCCCTACGGGAGTGGCGCGGAGCCGAACGTCGTACAGGCGTCCTCGCCCGCCTGAACGTCGTACAGGCGTCCCGCCTGTCTGCTCCGACGAAGCTGTTGCCATACCTGGCAGCCGAGACGGCCGCCCTACGGGAGCGGCGCGGAGCCGAACGCGGCACAGGCCCTGGCTCGTCTGAACGTAGGACAGGCGTCCCGCCTGTCTGCGTCCGACGAAGCTATTGCCATACCTGGCAGCCGAGACGGCTGCCCTACGGGAGCGGCGGGGAGCCGAACGCGGCACAGGCCCTGGCTCGTCTGAACGTAGGACAGGCCCCGCCTGTCTGCTCCGACGAAGCTGTTTCCCTGCCTGGCAGCCGAGACGGCTGCCGCCACTGCTGCAAGTTGCACCTAGCGCGGCGACCGGGACGGCGGCGGCACTTGCGCGGCGGAGGCGCGGTCCAGAAATAGCCGCGCGTTCGGGTGGCGGCGCAGCAGCGTGGCCGGACAGGCGGGCGTGATGGGGTCCGATAGCGTACGGCGCACCGCCTCCACCTTGCGCTCACCCGGCACGGAGACCATCAACTCGGAGATCGCCATCAACGCCGGCAGCGTTACCGTGATGGCTTGGGTCGGCACGTTCGCTAGCGCGGGAAACCAGCCCTCCGCCACCTGCTGCCGCCGGCAGCGGGCATCCAGCTCGACCACGCGAAGCGTTTCCGGGTCGTCGAAATCCGCGCCGGGATCATTGAAGGCCAAATGGCCGTTCTCGCCGATGCCGATCAGGCCAAACGCGGGCGGTTGCGCCTGCCAGAGGCGCGCGTAAGCGGCGGCCGCCTGGGCGGCCGCCGCACTGTCCGCGGCTTCCGGCGCCGCGATGAAGTGAAAGCCGCCGAGCGGGACCCGGGCGGCTAGCTCCCGGCGCAGATAGGCGCGAAACGCGGCGGTGTGGTCGGCGGCCAAGCCGACGTACTCGTCCAAGTGGAAGCCGACGATGCGCCGCCACGGGATGTCCGGCAGGGCCACCAGAGCGCGCAGCGTGGCCAACTGCGAGGCGCCGGTGGCGAAAACCACCGGCACGGTAGCGCGTTCCCCGGCCAGCCGCCGCAGGCTGGCTGCCGCGGCTTCGGCCGCCGCCCGCCCCATCGCGGCGGCATCGGCATGAATGGAAATGTCCACGGCCCATCATGAACCGCCATAATCGAAAAATGTGGCGCAGCCTGGCGGTCGAGCCGCCGTTTGACTTCGAGCGGTCGTTGCGCTTCGTCTGCGCTGCGCCGCGGGCCGCCGCCCACCTGGGCTTGGAGCCGTATGCGGACGTTTGGCAGGGCCGGGAGTACCGGCGCGCGGTGTGGCTGCCCGGCGGCACGGGCCCGGTCCTGTTGCGGCTGCGCAACCAGGGTACGGTGGACGCGCCGCGGCTGCAGTGGCAAGCGGCGCCGGAGCCGGCCAAAGAGCCCGCCCGCGAGGCCCTGCGCCGGCTGGTGGCCCACATCGTCTCCGCCTCCGTCCGCTTGGCCGAGTTCCAGGCCGCCATCGGCGGCGACGCAGTGCTGCGCGAGCTGGGGCGGCGGTTTGCCGGCATCAAGATCATCCGCGCGCCGTCGCTCTATGAGTGCCTGGTGAGCACGGTGCTGGAACAGCAACTCAATTTCTCCTTTGCCCATGCCGTCAAGCGGCGCTTGCTGGCGGCCCAGGGCCAGGCGCTCGAGTTCGAGGGCCGCGCCTACTGGGCCTATCCGCCGCCCGCCCGGCTGGCGGCGCTGCGCCCCGCGGATCTCCGGCCGCTCCAGATCTCCGAACGGAAGGCCAGCTATCTGATCGGCCTTGCCCGTGCGGTGCTGGCCGGAGAGCTGGATGCCGAACGCCTGGCGATGCTGCCGCCGGAGGAGGCGCGGGAGCGCTTGCTGCGCCTGCGCGGCATCGGCCGCTGGACCGCGGCCTACGTGGCCCTCCGGGGCCTGGGCCACGCCGACGCCCTGCCTGCCGAGGATGTCGGCCTGCAGAAATCCGTGGCCCAGCTCTATGGCCTGCGGCAATATGCCACTGCTCGGGGTATTGAGCGGCGCTGGCGGCATCTCTCGCCCTGGCGGGGGTATGCGACCTATTATTGTTGGTTCACGCAATGGGCCTAACGCCGTCGCGCTCCCATGCCTATTTGCCCTGACTGTCAAGACACCGGTTGGCGGCCCCTGGCGGCCGCAGCGGGCGGCGGCGTGGCCGCCACGGTGGAGGCCTGTCCCTGTCGCCGCCAGAAGGATCTCGCGCGGCGGCTGGCCGAGGCCGGCATTCCGCCCCGCTACCAGCACTGCTCGCTCGAGGACTTTGACCCGCGCGCCTATCCCGACGCGCCCGCGGCCCTGACCTGGGCCTGGCAGGTGGCCCGCGATTTTGCCGACAAATATCCCGCCGAGCGCGGCGGCCTGCTCTTTGTCGGCCCCTGCGGCGTGGGCAAGACCCACCTGGCCGTAGCGGTGCTGCGCGAGGTGATGGAGCAGCGCGGCGCGGTCGGCCGCTTCGCCGACCACCGGGACCTGCTGAAGCAGATCCAGGCCACCTTCGATCCGCAGACCGCCCGTTCCGAGACCGCGATCATTGCCCCGCTGCAAACCGCCGATGTGCTGGTTCTGGATGACTTGGGCGTGGGCCGGGCCACGGAATGGACGCTGGAGACGCTGCACTATCTGCTCAATTACCGCTATACCCACGATCTGGCGACCGTCCTCACCACCAACCTCGAGGACGCGCCGCCCGCCCGCGGCCCGGCCCCGGCGCTCGATTACGAGCCCCGCCGCACGCTGGCCCAGGCCATCGGCGAACGGCTCCGCTCCCGGCTGTTTGAAATGTGCAAGCGCGTGGAGATGCCGGGTGACGATTTCCGCCGCCGCGTCCTCCGCCCCAGCGCCGACTTCAAGGCCTAAAGCCCCGGCGCCGCCGCGCAGCGTGGCTAGGCCGCGGCCCGCCCGCCCGGCCCACCGGCCGGTCGGTCGCTCGACAGGGCCGGTCTCGTGATCACCGTTGGGGTGACCGCCGCCGTGATTTCTGGAAACGGCGAGGCGCCGAATCTATGCATTTCAGTACAGTCGCCGCCCGGAAAAACTCGTAAGTGGCTGAAAAGCGAGCATATGTATCACGCCACGCGGAGTGGCAGGCGGCGTGCACGGTTCGCGGGTGAGCGTCGGCGGTCGGTGTCTGGCCCCGGCCCGTCTTAGGTCACTGCTCGGAGGATTTTCCGCTTGCCAATCACTCGTGTTGCGGAATACGATCCGGTGTTGCTGTACGTGCCTGTCCGGTGGTTCAGGTCATTCCCTCAGGAGGCTTCATGACGCGGATGCTTGGGCGTGGGTTGGGGTGGTTGGCGGTGGTGCTGCTGAGCGCGGGGTTGCTGTGGGCGCAGAGCAACTCAACCGGCGCCATCACGGGAACGGTGACCGATCCCTCGGGTGCGGTCGTGCCCGGGGCGGTAGTGCACCTGGACCAGGCCAGCCATAATATTCACCTGAACACCACGGCTAGTTCGACCGGCGATTTCGCCTTCCAGCATCTGACGCCCGGCGCCTACAAGGTGACCGTATCGGCCAAGGGCTTTGAGACGCAAGCGGCGGCAGTCATCGTGCAAGTCGGCCAGGTGGCAACCGTGCCGGCCAAATTGCTGGTGGGCAGCAGTGCCACCACCGTCGAGGTGACGGGCGCGGCCAACGCCGTTCAGGTCAATACCTCCACCGCGACGGTGGCGGGCGTCGTGGGCCGGGAGCAAATCAAGGATCTGCCCTCCATTAGCCGCAACTTCCTGGACCTGGCGCAGTTGCAGCCAGGCGTGCAATTGGTGGACGGCGGCAACTTCGATCCCACCAAGAACGGCTTTGCCGGTCTGTCAGTGGAAGGCGCCGAGGGGCGCACGACCGAGATCAACGTCAACGGCTTGGACATCACCGATCAGACTGTCGGCACCACCACTATGAACCTCCCGGACAACTCGATCCAGGAGTTCCAGGTCAGCCAGTCTTCCGGCGACACTTCCTCCGACATCGGCAACACCGGGCAGGTGAACATTGACACCCGCACCGGCACGAACGGCTGGCACGGCGGCGGCTTCGCGCTGTACCGCAGCGCCAGCTTCGCCGCCAACCCGACGCTGAGCCCGACCACGCCGCCGTTCAAGGAAAACGATGACGGCCTGGATTTGGGCGGCCCGCTGTGGAAGAACAAGCTGTTTTTCTTTGTCAGCGGCGAGCGCCGCTTTGACGATGCGGAATCTTCGGTGGCGATGCCCGACTTCCCCAATTACACCGGCGTTTTCCCGACGCCCGGCGAGGAAAAGATGGGGTCGGCGCGGCTGGATTATCAGGTTTCGCCGTCGGTGCACATCTTCGACTGGTTCAATGACGATAGCGTGGAGCTGGTGCCGCCCTCGGTGGTCGGCGGCACGTCCTTGCAGCCATTCCAAAACGAGAACGAATCTCCGGCCAACGAATTCACCGTGGACTGGAGCACCGCCCGCTTCACCAACGAATTCCATTACGGCCACCTGGATATGTTCAACCACATTATCTCGGTGCCCATACCCGGCGTGCCGAGCTTCGGCGGGGTAGGCATTGACTTCGACACCGGCGAGAGCTTCGGCCCGAACTTGCTGGCGCCGCAGCACACCTTCCAGATCAACGACGAGTTCAAATACGACGGCAGCGCCTATTTCGGCAACCACACGTTGCGGTACGGCGTGGAGTTCACCCACATCGCGGTGGATGTCTACGCGGCGTTCTTCGCCAGCGGCCCGCAGGCCGTGGCCTCCTACTCCAGCGGTTTGGCCAAGATTCTGGCGGCAGGCGGCGGTACCGCACAAACGACGGACCCGGCGGACTTTTACCCCAACGACGGCATCACCTTCGGCAACGGCCTGGGCTATTTTTCCAACCTACCGGTGCATGGCCAGCCGTTTGGCGGTGTTTACAATTTCCGCAAGGCGTTTTACGTCGCCGACACTTGGCAGATCCGGCCCAACCTGACCTTCAACTACGGCGTGCACTTCGAGCGGGATCCAGGCGAAGTCAATTCCGACCTGGCCCACCCCGCCGTCATCGGCGACTACTTCCCGGAGCTGGGCCATACCGCCAGCGTGCCGAATAACTGGTCGCCGAGCGGCGGCTTGGTCTGGGATCCCACCGGCCACGGCAAAACGGTCATCCGCGTGGGCGCCGGCATGTATTACGAGAACGACATCAACAACAACGTGATGTTCGAGCGGTCGAATTACATCAGCAGCTCCATCTCCCCCGGCTTCCCCGGCACCGGCGAGGCCGGCAGACCCGTCCTTTTGGCGGATGGTAAAACCTGCGCCTTCCTCTGCGCGGGCAGCGGCCAGAGCATCACGAATGACACGATCGCGTCCTTGACGCCGGCGATGATGACGGCCCAGACGGCGATTCAGTCCAGCTACGCAGCCCTGCCGCAGACGCCGCTGGCCAACCCGGCGATCCTAGCTGGTGGCGACGCAACGGCGCTGGTGGCTGGGGATGCGACGCCCGGCAGCAACAATACCGGCAACCCGTTGTTTGACGACACCTATCGCACGCCGTATTCGGTTCAGTTCAATGCCGGCATCCAGCACCAGTTCGCGCAGGGCGTGGTGCTATCCACCAACTTCGTCAGCAATCGTGGCTTCGACCTGCTGATGATTCAAGACCTGAATCAGGTCGGCAACGCCAGTTATATGAACAAGGCGGTGGCCGTCGGCGCCATCAATAGTACCGCCGGGGACCTGGGCGTGGCCCAGGGCAGCACGGCGGGGGCGACCATGGACAACCTGGCGGCGGCGATCCAGAAGGGCACCGTGACTCAGGCCGCGGTGCAGAACGATTTGCTCGGCGGCAATACCGCCGGGCTCTCGATCGGCGCCGGCGCCAACGGCACCATCGGCAGTCCCAGCTACGCCTTCGGCGGCATCAACCCGAACTTCGGCAATTTGTCCACGGACACTAACCTGGGCATGTCGAATTACCACGCCCTTCAGGTCAAGTTGATGATCCAGCGGCCCTCGCTGCTGAGCTGGATCCACGCCAGCAACGTGATCGTCTCCTACGCCTTGGGCCGCCTCGACTCGACGCAGTTTGATCAGTCGTTTGCGCCCACCGCCACCGACCAGGTGGACCCCCGCATGTTCTACGGGCCCAACGGCTATGACCGCACCAGCCAATTGAGCATCGGCGGCGTGTTCCATCTGCCGTGGGGCGTCATGTTCTCCACCGTCAACCACTTCGACACCGGAACGCCCGTCACCGCAACGCTTGCCTCCGCCGGCCTCGGATCCGGTGAGATTTTTGCCACTAACTGGACGGGCGACGGAATCACCGGCGACATTTTGCCGGGTACTAATGTCGGCGCCTACAACCGCTCAATCGGCCCTTCTGGCTTGCAACAGGCGATCAACACTTACAACCAGGCGGACGCCGGCACGCTGACTCCCGCCGGGCAGAAGCTGGTCGGCGCGGGACTGGCGAGCGCGGCCGACATGACGGCCTTCGGCCTAGTGATGCCCTATGCCGCCAATGTCACGAGCGGGCAGTTGACGCCGGATTCCTTCCTGGACAGCGACGTCAAGTTCTCCAAGTCCTTCCAGGTCGGCGAGCACCTGACCATCACGCCCGATATCCAGTGCTATAACGTCTTCAACGTCGCCAACTACGATCCCCCGGGCGATTCGATGAGTGGAACGATTGCGACGGGGTATAACCCTGCGCTGCTCGGTTTCGGCAACCCCGGCTCCATCACCGACACTACCGGCCTGAACGACGTGCGCAAGTACGGCCTGAACACGGGCGTCTTCGCCGAGGGTATCCCCCGCGCCTTCGAGGGCGAGGTCAGCTTCAGCTTCTAGCCGCGGCTCCTAGCCGCGGTTGCGGCGCCAGCGGGGCGGGCACGGGCTCCCGCCCCGACTTAACGTCCGGTAGCGAACGCCGCCCGTTTCTGGGAATTGCGATGCTGCGAGCCTATGGGTTTCGGTAGACTCGCGCACTCGGGCAAACCCGTAAGTAGCTGAATAACCTACCTCTAGGCCATTGCATGCGCAGCGGCGCTGCACGTGCATGTACCACAGGCCAGTGTGGGCTGTCCGCCCGTCATGACGGCCCGCCGGAGGCTGGAGTCCCAATGGCCCAACTGCGCCGTAGTTTCCTGACTGTCCTGGTCACCTGTCTCGCCGCCCTCGCCCTAACCCTCGCCGTCGCCGCCCAGACGCTCACCACCGGTGGCGTCAATGGCCAGGTGCTGGACCCGAGCGGCGCGGCCATCCCCGGCGCCACCATCAGGGCCACCAACATGGCCACCGGAGCGGTTCGCACGGCGATTAGTGACCACACCGGCGCGTTCACCCTGTCCCAGTTGGTGCCGGCCAACTACACCCTGGTGGCCTCGGCCAAGGGCTTCGAGAAGCAGATGGTGATCGTGGCCGTCGGGGTGAGCACCGTGGCCCGGGCCATTTTCAAGCTCCCCGTCGGCAGTGAGTCGCAAACGGTGGAGGTGGACGCCAATACGCCCATCATCTCCACCAGCAACCCCAACACCACCACCACCGTCAGCGCCACCCAGATCTCGCTCCAGCCCAATCCTGGCGGCGACCTGACCTATGAGGCGCAGGTGGCGCCCGGCGCGGTCATGAACACCACCGGCGGCTACGGCAACGCCGAGTTCAACGGCCTGCCCGCCACCTCCGTCAACTACACCATTGACGGCATGGACGCCAACGATCCCTTCCTGAACCTGAACAACTCCGGCGCCACGAACATGTTGCTGGGCCTCAACGCGGTGCAGCAGGCTAGCATCAATACGCTGTCCTATAGCGTGGATCAGGGCCGCCAGGACGGCGCCCAAGTCAACTACGTCACCAAGTCCGGGACCAACGGAACGCACGGCGACTTGTACGAGATCTGGAACGATTCGTACATGAACGCCAACGATTTCTTCAACAACGCGAGCCCCGGCGGCGCGGTGGCCCGGCCCAACGGCCATGTGAGCAACTTCGGCGGCGACATCGGCGGCCCGCTGATCCACAACAAGCTGTTCTATTTCCTGGACGTCGAGGCCGAGCGCATCGCCCTGCCCACGGTGCAGGACGTCACCTCGCCCAGCCCGGCGTTCCAGCAGACGGTGCTCAACACCCTCGCCGCCGGTGGCACCACCACCGACCCCGACGACGGGACCGCGATCACCGCCAATCCGGCGTCGGTTCCGTTTTACCAGCACATGTTCAGCCTGTACCCGAGCGGTGGAACGCCGACCCCCATCTACGGCTGCCCCATCGGCAGTGCCGCCTCCGTGGCTACGGGCAACGGCAACGGCTGCGGCAACTTCCTGAGTTACGGGCAAACCAACAGCACCGACCAGACCTACGTCCTTTACCGCATGGACTACGACATGAGCGCCACGGACGCGGTCTGGTTCAAGTACGACCAGAACCTGGGCACGCAGGCGACCTATACGGACCCGGTGAACTCCGTTTTCGACGCCGATTCCTACCAGCCGGAGCGGGACGGCGAGGCGGAATGGCAGCACATCTTTGGTCCGAACGTGATCAACGTACTAAACACCGGCTTCACCTGGTACTCCGCCATCTTCCAGCAGAGCGACCCCTCGGCGGCGCTCGCGGCGTTTCCGTATGAGCTGGGCAACGCCATCGCGGGACGGCAGTGGTTTACGGAGGTCGGCGGTGCGCAGTCGGCCTGGCCGCAGGGCCGCAATGTCACCCAGTGGCAGGTGATTGACAACCTCTCCTGGATGGACGGCAATCACGACTTCACCTTCGGCGAGAACTTGAAGCGCGTGGATGTCAGCGACCACGACTTCGGCTTCAACACCGCGCCCTATGTGGGGCTGGATAACATCACCGAGTACGACTATGGCGCTATCGGCTACTCGCAGCAGGCGTTCCCGGTCACGGAGGACGAGCCGATCGCGCTGACCGATCTGGATATGTATGCGGGCGACACCTGGCGGGTGACACCCAGCTTCACGTTCGATTACGGCATCCGCGCCACGTGGAACGAGGATCCGGTCAACCAGCAAGCCCTGTTCTCCTATCCGTCCACTTCGTTCATGCAAATGAGCCACAGCGTGACTCAGCCGCTGGATGAGGCCCTGCAGGACGGCCAGAGCGAGATGCTGCCCTCGACGCCGTTCCTGGTCTGGCAGCCGCGGGTGGGCTTCTCCTGGCAGTTGGCGCCGAAAACCGTGCTCCGCGGCGGCTTCGGCCTGTTCAGCGATATTTTTCCTGCCAGCCTGGCCGACGCCATGGGCGAGAACCTGCCCTACTACAGCGAGTTTCTTCTCGGCACGCTGGAGGGCGGCGCGTATCAACTAGCGCCGGGGCTGGGGAACGGTCAGAGTTTCTACGACACGGGCGTCGCAGACAACCGCGCGGTGGTGAATGGATTCTCCAGTGGCGCTCTCTCCTGCGCCGCTTACTCGGGTGCCGCGCCCGCCAACTGCATTCCGGTCGCAGGGCTGACCGCGCTGCCGACCACGGAGATGAAGTACCCCTACGCGATGGAGTACAGTTTCGGGATCGAGCGCCAATTCGGCAACACCTGGGGTGTGACGGCGCAGTGGGTCGGCACGCAATCGCGGCAGTCGCCCTACTACGAGGAGGCCAACGGCTACCAGACCGCCTGCACAGGCTGCCTCGCGCCGTGGCCGAGCGCCCCGCCGGACGCGCGCTTTAGCGGCGTCACGCAGTATGAGACGGGCGCCAATAGCGACTACAACGGCCTGCAGGTGACGGTCAAGAAGACCATGGGCGCCGGCTTCACCCTCGACGGCAACTATACCTGGAGCCATTGCCTGGACACGATCTCCAACGGCAGCGGCTTCGCCACGTTTGGCGGCACCAACAACACGCAGGACGTCATCCCCGGCGAGCTGTCGGATTATTATGGCGATTGCGATTACGACGTCCGCAACAATTTCAGCGGCTCCTATGTGTGGATGCTCCCCGTCCATAATCACCAGGGCGTGTTGGGCGACCTGATTGACGGCTGGAATGTCTCTGGCACGTTGTTCATCCACAGCGGCCTGCCGGTCACGGTGGAGAGCCCGGGGAACCCTAACCTCGTCGACGCTGGTGGGCTCCAGTTCGCTAATCAGGTGGCCGGCGTTTCGCCGTACGCAGAGAGCCAAAATCTGGCCAGCACCCCGCCTGACACCTACCAGTGGGTTAATCCAGCTGCCTTCAGCAATGGCTGCCCAACGAACTCCGCGACCGGCGTACCCTTGAACGCGACCACGGCCGGGTGCTCCTTCGGCGATGTGGGCCGGAACACGCTGCGCGGGCCGGGATTCTTTTGGTCGGATTTCTTCCTGACCAAGCAGTTCCATCTGACGGAGAAATACAAGCTGCGGATTGACGGGCAGTTCTACAACGTCTTCAACCATCCCAACCTGAACCAGCCAGCTAGTGGCGGATTTAACGAGGGCTACATCACCAGCATGGCCAACCCGCCGACCGGACTTTTGGGCTCCGGGCTGGGCGGCGACACGGCGGTGCGCATGATCGCGCTGCAAGGCAAGATCACTTTCTAGCCTCCTGCTGCAACAGCACTTCCGGGCGGGCGCCGCGAGGCGCCCGCTTTTTTTTCTTCGATGGCGTGGGCGTGGCGCAGCCGCCCCGCCTGTCCCGGCAACTTGGAGACGCCCTGAGCGCCGGCGGGCTTACCCGCCGCTTTCGTCCCGGCGCTTCTGCTGGGTGCCGCGGGTCATGTAGAACTCGGCGGGATAGCGATCCCGCACCGCTCCGGTCTTCCGCGCCAACACCATGGTGGTGTCGCCGCGATGCGCGATCGAGCAACCTTGGCTGACCAACTGAGCGAAGACGCTTGCGGGCTGCGGCCAGTAGAAAGTCTCCGTCTTCAGCCACAGCGGCGCCAGGCCGGCGCTGTGCAGCAGCCGCACCACCTCGGTGGTGGTGTATTCGCGGTTGTGGCGATCGGTCGGGAGGCCGGCGGGCTCGAATTGGCTCCAGCAGTAGGGCGTTTCGCCCCGTGCCAGCCAGGCGACCGCCTTGGCGCTGGCCAGGTTCGGGGTGGTGAGCAGGAGGCGTCCGCCCGGGCGCAGGACGCGGTTGCTTTCGCTCAGCAGCGCCATCGGATCCAGCACCAGATGCTCCAGGATTTCGCAGCAGAGCACTAGATCGAAGGCGGCGTCGGCGTACGGCCAGGGGTGCTCGACATCGAAGTTGTCGCTTTCGAAGCGCTCCTCCTCCCCGCCTTCGCCTCGGACGGCCCGCACGGCGTGAGGCTCGCCCCGCCAGACGTCGGAACAGCGGATATGCTCGTAACCCGCCAGGCGCCGCAGGGTGGGTGTCAGATGGTGGAAGGCGGCGCCCAGTTCCAGCAACCGCTCTCCGGGCCGCGCCTGGGGCACCATTTCCAACGTGGCCAGATACCGCTGCGCGTGCGTCTGGAAATAGTCCCGGGTGTTGGCATCCTCGCCGCAAAACGCGCGTAGGCAGCCCTCCGCTTGCGCCCGCGTCCAAGCGGGCAACTGGCCGCGCGCCTGGGCGGCGATCGCCTCCAGCCGCGCCCGTGGCGGGCCATCCTCGGCCGGCAGGTGCGCCAGCGCCTCCGCCGCCCAGGCCGCGGCTTGCCGCCACCAGCCCAGTTCGGCGGCGACCCACGCGCGGTTGCCCATGGCGGTGGCGTCGTTGGGATGGAGTTGTAGCGCGCAGGCGAAGCCCGCCAGCGCTTCCTCACCGCGGCCACACAGCGCCTGGGCCGCGGCCCAGTCGTTCCAGAGGGCGGCGCTGGGCGCGCGGCCCAGTTCTCGCGCCAGCACCGCGGCGGTGGGCTCGGGGTGGTCACGGAGGGCCGCATGGGTTGCGGTGGCCATAAGAAATTTCCAACCGCGCCGGCGCGGCTGCTCTGCATCCGGCACGCCGCGGGCCAAATTTACCCCGCAGCAGGCTGTGATGGCCGGGAGGAGCACACCGGCGTAACCGACCCGGCCGGAGCTGCCGACAACGACGCCACGCGACGCGGATCGCCCCGCCCGAACCGCGGCTCCCAACGGCGGCCCGCGCAGGCGGCCCCGCAACGGTCCTTGGCGTGCAGTTGCCTGGCTGCGCGCCACCGCCCCGCGGGTAGCGGTTAGTGTCCGCTAACATCCGATGACTCTGGTTCCCACCTCTGTCCCCGACCGCCACGCGCAAGCCCTGCAATGGCTGGCCGCGGGCCGCACGGAGGCGGCTGCCGACCTGCTCGCCGAACTGCTGCGCGCCGAACCCGCCGCCGCCCTGTGGAATGATTGGGCGGCCTGCCGCCGCCGGCTGGGAGATGTCGCCGGCGCCGAGGCCGGCTTTCTCAGCGCCCTGGAAATGGACGCTTGGAACGGCGCCGCGCTCGCCAACCTGGGGCGGCTGTGGGCCGCGCAGGAACGTTGGAAGATGGCCGCGCCGGTGCTGGAGCGCGCCGTGGCCCGCCAGGGCGGCGTGACCGCGTCGGGCGAGTTGCGCGCCGCCGCTGCCCTGGCGCGCCAGAACGAAGCCGCCCGCAATCCCTTGGCCGATGGGCTGCGCATTCTGTGGATTCACGACCAGCTGCCCGAGGCGGACCGCAGCGGGGCCGAGCAGCGTATCACAGTCCTGCTGGCCGAGCTGCGGCGGCAGCACCACCGGGTCACCTATTTCGCCCGCGCCGGCGGCGGCCAAGAGCGTTATCTGGCGGCCCTCGCACCACTCTGCTCCAGCATTTACTATTGCGACGGACCGCGGCTGCGATGGATGAGCGACGCGCCCGCCGCCGCGCGGCTGGAGCGCGTATTGGGCGGCGCCGTCTTCGACCTTGCCATCGTCTCCCATTGGCACTGGCATGTGTGGGCCTGTTCGGAGCAATATCCGCAAATTCTGCGGCGGCTGTCACCCCGTACCCGCATCATCATCCTGAGCGAGGATCACCACGGCCTGCGCGAGGAGCGGCTGGCGGACTTGACCGGCGAATGGACCGACCGGGAGCGGGCCTGTAATTATTCCGCCCGCGAGCTCGAGGCGTATCGCCGCGCCGATCTGGTTTGGGCGGTCTCTGGCGCCGACCGCGGCCATCTGTTGCAGCGCGACCCCAGCCTGCGCATCGAAGTCTTGCCGCCGATCGTGCAGCTGGTCCCGGGTGGCCCGGAGTGGCAACCCCGCGCTGGCATCGTCTTTGTGGGCGAGTATCTCAATGCGGCGAACCGCGATGGCGTCGAGTGGTTTTTCGCGGCGATTTGGCCGCGGGTGCGGGCTCGGTTGCCCGAGGCGAAGCTGCATTTGGTCGGCTCGCATTTGCCGCCGGACTTTGCCCGCCATCCCGGCGTCGTGGCCGATGGTTTTGCGCCCGAACTGGGGCCCATCTTTGAGCGGCACCGCTTGGCCATCTGCCCCGTTCGCTTCGGCACCGGCATCAAGACGAAAAACCTGGCCGCCCTTGGCCATGGCCTCCCCTTCGTCACCACCACCTGTGGCGCCGAAGGCATGGACCTGCGGAACGGCGAGACCGCTTTGGTGGCTGACGACCCGTCAACATTTGCCGAGCAGGTGGTCCGCTTGTATCAAGATAGCGAGTTATGGGGCCGGTTGGCCGCCGCGGGCCGGGCCCACGCCGCCAGCGCTTTCTCTCCCCGCCGTTTGGCCCTGCGCATGGGCGACACGCTGGATCAGATCATGGCGGCACCGGTCCAGCCGGACCGTCCCCTGGGCCCGGTCTCGCCGCTCTGGGTCGAAGAGCAGTTTCCGGAAGTCCTGACCCACCAGCCGGCGGGCGAGCGGATTTTCCTGCGCACCCGCCGCTATTTGGACCTGGCCCAGCGGGAACTCGCCGCGGGCCGGTTGGAGGCTGCCCGACACCAGTGCGGCCATGCCCTCAACCTGGTGCGCGATGCGGCTGATCCCCTCCTGCCGGCCATCCAGTCGTTGTTAGCTCAGGTCCGCCCGGCGGCGTCGGCGCCCAGCGCGGCCCCATTGCCCCAGCCGCAGCGACCCCGGGGTCCCCAAAACGCAGCGCCGGGGTTCCCAGCGCGCAACGGCGCGCGCTGGGGTGGAGCGGCGCGCTTTGGGGTGGGACCAGCCGGAGCGTCCAGAATAGAGCGGCTGAGCCGCTCCGGCCGCCCAGGCCTAGAACCCGCCATTAGTGTCATTATCCCGACTTATAATCGGCGGGCCACGCTGGAGAAATGCCTGGCCGCGCTGTCCGCACAAACCCTGGCCCCGGACCGCTTCGAGGTGGTGGTCATGGACGACGGCTCCAGCGACGACACGGCGGTTTTCTGCCGCGAACTGCACACCCGCTTTGGGTTTCGCTTCGCCTCCCAGCGCCAGGCCGGGGCCGGCGCCGCCCGCCGCGGCGCGGTGGAATTGGCACGGGGCGAGCGGCTGCTGCTCATCAACGACGACACGATCGCGGCGCCGGATTTGTTGGAAATGCACCTGCAAGCCGGCGTGCAGCGCGATCCACAACGGCTGGCGGTACTCGGCGACTTTCGCTACCCCGACAGCGCCCGCGCCCGGGCGCTGACCTGCACGCTGGCGGTGAAGCCGATCTTGTTCCTACAACCGTCGCTGGAGGCCGGCGCCCGGCTCAACTACGTCGGGTTCATGACCTGCAACCTCTCATTGCCCCGTCGCGCGGTGCTGGCGGCCGGCAATTTCGACACCGGCTTCGCGGTCGCCGAAGACACCGAAATGGGCGCCCGCCTGGAAGAACGCGGTTGGGGCGTCATCTACCATCCGGAGGCCGTCGCCCTGCATGACCACGGCCCGTTTTCCAGCGCGGATTTCGTCGCCCGCGCCCGTCGCTACGGTCCGGCTAACCTGCGCCTCTACCGCAAGCACCGCCGTCTGCTGGGCGACGGCACCGGATTGCTGGGCCGCCTGGATGGCGCCGCTCGTGAGTCCATGGGCACGTGGCTGGCAGAGCACGGGCCGCGCATCGCCGAATCCCTACGGGCCATCGCCGCCTTTGATCCGGTGAACTTCCTTCCCTTCTTCTCCCGTTGGGTAGACAACCACACCGCCGCTGAAGTGGTGGTCGGGCAGTTCGCCCAAGCCCTGTTGCCGATTCATTGGTACTACGTCTATGAAAGCCTGCTCGCGGCCTGGGACCAGCCGGACCCGGCCCGGCCCGGTCCTTCCTCCGCGGCCGCGGCCGCGCCCACGGCGGCGGGAGCCATGAGATGAAGCCCACCCTGGCGCTTTCCCTGATCGTTCGCGACGCCGCCGCCGACCTGGCGAAGTGCCTGGCCAGCGTCGAGGGCGTCGTGGATGAGATCGTCGTGGCCGATACCGGCTCGCGCGACGACAGCATTGCCGTCGCCCGCCGCCACGGCGCCCGCGTCATCCCGATTTCCTGGGACAACGACTTCGCCGCCGCCCGCAACGCCGCGCTCGCCGAATGTCGCGCCGATTGGGTGTTGTCGCTGGATGCCGACCAACGGCTGGACCCCGCCGCCGGCCCGATCCTACGTGGGCTGATGGCCCAACCCTCCGGCCCGCCGGGTTACCAGGCCAGCATCCGCAACTACGTCCTTTCCGCCCGCGTGCACATGTACGCCGCCGCCGCCAAGCCCAACGATTTCCGGCTCGAGGAAGCGCGGCCCTATCCCGCCTACGTCGAGCACGAAAACGCGCTGTTCTTTCGCCGCCGCCCCGATATCTATTTTGTCGGCCGCGTGCACGAGACCACCGCCCGCTGCATCGAGGCGCTCTGCGGCCAGGTGGGGCCGCCCTGCTTCATCGTCCACCACTTCACCTTTACCGAGAACCCCGAAACCCGGCGCCGCAAGGATCTGCTGTACCGCGAGCTGGGTCGGCAAAAGCTGGCCGAGCGGCCCGACGATCCCCGCTCCTACCTGGAACTCGGGGCGGAGGAGTTGGAGCATTTTTCCCGTCCTGCCGAGGCCCTGCAACTGTTCCGGCGCGCCTGCGCCCTCAGCCCGACTTTCTGGCTGGCCTGGTATTACCAGGGTCTGGCGCAGCTGCGCCTGGGCCATCCGCGCGAGGCCCTCGCCGCCTTTACCACCGCGCGCGAGGGCGGGCTCATCGGCGCCTACTTCGACGCCGCGGCCGGGGAAGCTCACTACGCTCTCGGCGAGTTCGCCGCCGCCGCGCGCGGCTTCCGGCGGGCGCTCAAGGGCCAGCCCGATTCCGCAACCTTCGCCAGCCAGTTGGCCATGAGCGAGATTCGCGGCGGCGAGGCCGAAACCGGCTTGAAGCGGCTCCGCCGTGCCGCCCGCGCCGAGCCAGAGCACGGCGAGGTGCATGACCGCTTGGTCACCGCGCTGGCCTGGCTGGGAGAAGCCCGCGCCGCGGCCGAAGCCGCCGAGCGGTGGTTGGCCCGCTTTCCCGCCCCGCACCCCCGGCCCTACCTCCGCGCCGCCAGTCTGCGTGCGCATGAAGGGCAATGGCGCCTGGCGGCCCAGGTGTTGCAGCAAGGGCTTTGCCGCTTTCCTGCCGACGCCGGATTGCAAGCCGCCTGGTCGGAAGTGCAGCCCCACCTGTCCGGGCCCCTGGCCCAAAAACCCAGGCCGTCGGCCTAAACCCCCCGGCCGGGAAGCCGATTAGCGGGGTGTAGCCAAAACCGGTTCCCGCGCGGGCGGGACCCATTTTCAAAGGGGACAAAGCAACATGGGCACGTTCAGTCTGCTGTACAACATTCCCGCGCTTAGCGCGGAGAATCAAATCAACGTCAACTCGAACAACCTGCAAAACTCGCTGACCCAGCTCTCGACCGGCATGCGCATCAACAGTGGCGCGGACGATCCAGCTGGTTTGTCCATCGCCAACGGCCTGCAAGCCAATGAGTTGGCGCTGAACCAGTCGGTGCAGAACGCCAGCACGGGTGTCGGTTTGCTGCAGATCGCCGACGGCGCGCTGTCGCAGGTCAACAACATTCTGAACAGCGCCGTCACGCTGGCCACGGAGGCCTCCAACGGCACGGAAAGCGGGACGCAGGAAACGGCGCTGAACAACGAGTTCACTCAGCTGATGGCCGAGGTGGACAGCATCGGCTCCAGCACCACCTACAACGGCAATGCCGTGTTCGGCTCCTCGGCGACCTCCATTTTCATGAGCGATGGCACCACCGGCGGCGTCAACACCGTCTCGGTGACCACCGGCACGCTCAGCTCCAGCACCCTGGGCTTGAACGCCGTGAGCTTGTCCAACCAAGCCAACGCGCAAAGCGCGCTGACCGCGATCACTTCGGCGATCAACACCGTGGACACCAGCCGCGGCACCATCGGCGCCTCGATCAACCGCCTGCAGGACGCCACCAACGTCATGAACACCCAGGTGCAGAACGTCACCGCCGCCGAAAACAGCATCATGGCGGCGAACATTCCTCAGGTGGTGGGTCAGCTGTCGCAGCAGCAAATCCTGGCCGAAACCGGCATCTCGGCGCTCAGCCAGGCCAACTCGACGCAGCAGTTGGTCCTGAAGCTCATTCCGTAGTTCTTGTGGCCGCGGCGGGCGGGGTGCCCCAAGGCGCACCGCCTGCCGCGAATCTTTCTTGTCGTTTGGCTTCGTCCACTTCGCCTAATCCATTAATCCATTGCGCTTATGGGATCCGTCACCCTCCCCACCGTCGACACCCAAGGTCTGCTCTATGGCTCAAGCATGAGCCTGGATGTGCAAGCGCTGGTGCAGGCCTCCATGCAGGAGCTTGAGCTTCCCGCCTCCAACCTGGTCGGCGAGCAAACGCAACTGAACACCGAGGCCAGCACGCTGACCAGCATCAACGCCGACCTGACCTCGCTGCAAACCGCCTCTCAAAATCTGACAAGCCTGGCTGGCGGGCTGAACGGCATGACCGTCACCTCATCGGACAGCGGAGTGCTCGCCGCTTCCACCGATGGCACCGCCACGGCGGGCAATCACCAGGTCGCCGTCTCCGCCCTGGCCACGACCTCCTCCTACGACACCAACGAGCTGGCCAGCGGCGACACGACCCTCGCCACCGGCTCGTTCACCCTCCAGGTCGGCACGGGGACGCCGCAGGTGGTCAACGTGACCAGCGCGAACGACACCCTGAACGGACTGGCGGCGACCATCAATCAGGCCGGCCTGGGCGTCACCGCCAACGTCATTACCGACGCCAACGGCGCCCGGCTGGCGCTGTTGAGCGACAGCACCGGGGCGCCGGGCAACCTGACCGTTTCCGCTAACACCACCGGGTTGGCGTTCACGCAGACGCAGGCCGGGACCAACGCCGCGCTCACCGTGGACGGCATCTCGCTCAGCGAAGCCAGCAACACCGTCACCGGCGCCATCCCCGGTGTGACCCTTGCGCTGACGGGCACTTCCTCGGCGCCCGTTTCCGTGCAGGTCGGCGCCGACGCCGGAACCGCCGCCACGGCGATCAACAGCTTCGTTTCGGCGTATAACACGGTGATCGGCGACATCAACCAGCAATTCGCCGTCACCACGGGTACCGACGCGGCGGGCAACCCCACCGTCACCGCCCAGCCGCTGGAGGCCGATCCCGGCCTGACCCAGGTTCAGAGCCAGCTCCTCGACGCCGCCAATTACGCGATGGGCGGCAACAACGGCATCACCAGCCTGTCGTCGCTGGGGATTACGGTCAACAGCGACGGCACGCTAGCCGTGAACAACGGGACTCTGCAAAACGCGCTCAACTCGAATTTCGCCGCGGTGCAGAACTTCTTCCAGGGCGCGACCTCCACCTTTGGCGCCAATCTGACCACCACGGTCAACCAGCTCACCGATCCCTCGACTGGACCGCTGACGGTCGAGCTGAACAACCTGCAAAGCCAGCAATCGGACCTGACCACTCAAATCAACCAGATGAACGCGCAGCTCGCCGTCCAGCAACAGCAGTTGACTGAGGAGTACAGCCAGGTCAACGCCACGCTGCAGACGCTGCCGCTCACGCTGCAACAAATCAACAGCCAACTCGGCTCGCTGGGCGGCACGACGAGCGGCACGGCGAGCAATGGCTCCAGCAACAGCTAGGCGTGCCGTGTGGCCGGGAAAGGAGCGGAATTACCAATGCGGGAAACGGCACGGGATCACTACCGGCGCATGGCGGTGGAAAGCGCCACACCCACGGGCCTAATCGGCCTGCTGTATGAGGGCGCGGTGACCAGCTTGCGGCGGGCAGCGGAGGCGGCGGAAAGCCAGCAAATCGCCCGCCGCGTGGAGCATGCCAATCGCGCGCTCGGCATCATCGCCCACCTGCGGTCGTCGCTGGACCTGGCGCGGGGCGGCGCGGTGGCGGCCACGCTGGAACGCTTCTACGCGCTCGTCAGCGCCAAAATCTTCGAGGCCGGGTTGAAAAATTCGCCCGCCTGCTTCGCGGACCTCGCCAGCCAATTGGCCGGCGTGCGGGAGGCCTGGCGTTCGGTGGAACGCGACGAGGCGCGTGGCTTTCCTCCCGGTGGCGCGACCACCGCCGCAGTGTCCCGGACGCCCGTGCGTCTGCGGGCCGGAGCGGCGCGGACGTCGGTGTAATGCCTCCGGTCGTCCAACCCGGGTCCGCGGAGCTGTTGGCCGGATTGCGCGCGGCGCAGGCGGCGGTCGCCGCCTGGGTAGCCGCGCCTACGGCCGCCGCATGGCACGAGCTCCGGCGGCAGCTGGCCGCCATGGATGCGCTGATTCCGCTCTGCGCCG
Source organism: Terriglobales bacterium (assembly GCA_050746205.1). Lineage (GTDB taxonomy): Bacteria > Acidobacteriota > Terriglobia > Terriglobales > SCQP01 > JAKAUF01. The sequence goes on from JBOGKW010000009.1 coordinate 22,346, forward strand.
CCAGCCCAGCCGATGCCGAGCTGGGACGGGAGGTCGAGCGGTATTGCCACCGGCTCACCGGCTTGCGCGACCGCCTTGCCGCCTGGCAAACCGAACTGTCCCTGCGCCGCGAGCAGCTCCGCCAGGCGCAGCCCCGCCTAACCCGGCTCCGGGCTTGGCAACAAACCCTGCAAAGCACCGCCCCGTAATTCGGCGCCATGATCCGCCTGACCCGCTTCAACCGGCAGACCTTCGTGGTCAATAGCGACGCGATCAAGTTCGTCGAGAGCGCGCCCGATACCACCGTCACGCTCATGAATGGAGAACGCTTGTTGGTGCTGGAGAGCGTCGAGGAGGTCGTCGCCCGCATCATCGCATTTCGCCGCGAAATCTGGCCCTCGGCGGCCCGCGTTTCCCCGCGCCGGACGGGGCCTCAACCCTGCGGAGTCCGCCAATAATGGACAAGAGCAGCTGGGCGGGAATCGTGGTCGCGGCCGGCGGTATCGTCGGCGGCATGGTCATGGAGGGCGGCAAGGTCGCCCAGATATTACAGCCCACCGCCGCCATGATCGTCTTCGGGGGCACCTTGGGCGCAGTGATGCTGCAGTTTCCCCTGGCCACCGTCCTGGACTCCTTCCGCGCCCTGCCTGGGGTGTTCTTTCCCCGCGGCGAAAAGCTGGAAGCCCGCCTCGCCCAAATCGTCGTCTTCGCGCAGAAGGCGCGCAAGCAAGGCATCGTCTCACTCGACGCCGACCTGGGCACGGTGGCGGATCCCTTCCTGAAGAAGTCGCTCATGCTGGCCATTGACGGCACCGACTCCCAGGACCTGCGCAACATCATGGAGCTGGAGATGGATCATCTGGCCGAGCACGACGAGCGGTGTCCCAAGGTCTTTGAGGCCGCGGGCGGCTATTCCCCCACCGTCGGCATCTTGGGCGCCGTTCTGGGGCTCATCGAGGTCATGCAGCACCTCAACAACATCAACGAAGTCGGCCGCGGGATTGCGGTCGCCTTCGTCGCCACCATTTACGGCGTGGCCGCCGCGAACCTGTTCTATCTGCCCGTCGCCGGCAAGCTGAAGCACTATGCCGAGGAACGGAACCGGGCGCGGCAGATGGTGCTGGAGGGAACCATCTCAATCTTGGAGGGGATGAACCCGCGGATGCTGGAAACTAAGCTGCGCGCCTTTTGTGGCACGCAGGCGCCGCAGGCCGAGGCGGCTGGCGCCCGCGATGCGGCTCCAGAACTGGCCGGCGAGCCCAGTCAGGCGGCGGGATGAGGCGGCACGGCCAAGCGCGCAAAGGGAGCGGCCATGGGGGTGGTCCCAACCACGAACGCTGGCTGGTGAGCTACGGCGACTTCGTCACCCTGCTGTTCGCCTTTTTCGTGGTGCTGTACTCCAGTTCCCAGGCAAACAGCGCGCGCACGCGGCAAATGGCCGCGGCCATCCAAGCCGGCTTTCAGCGTCTGGCCATTTTCAGCCCTTCCTCGGCCGAACCCGATCTCAGCCACGCCGCCTCGCTGGCGACGGCCGGCCCGCCGGCCCTGGCGGCCGCCGGCCTGCCGGCCCTACCAACGCCGCCCTCCCCCGCCGCCTGGCGCCAGCTCGCGGTGCAAGCGCGGCAGCATGAACTCCAAGCCCTGGCGGTGCAGATCCGCTCCGCTTTGAAGGGGCAGATCGCCGCGCATGAGGTCTGGGTCGCGGTGCAGCGCGAGGGCGTGGTGGTCAGCTTGCAGGAGGCCGGCTTTTATGCCAGTGGCTCCGCCACCCTGCTCCCCGGCTCAATCCCGCCGCTGGCTCGCGTCGCGCGGATCCTGAGCGCCCGCGGCAACGCGATTCGCTTCGAGGGGCACACCGATAACGTGCCCATTCATAACGCCCATTTCCACTCCAATTGGGCGCTGTCCACGGCGCGCGCGGTGGGCTTGGTGGAACTGTTCGTCCACCGTTTCCATTTCCCCCCGCAGCGCCTTTCCGCCGCCGGCTATGGCCAGTACCATCCGATCGCCAGCAACGCCACCGCCGCCGGCCGCCGCCGCAACCGCCGGGTGGACATTGTCATCCTTCCGGCTTCGCTGGGCGGGCCACGTCCCTAGCCGCAGAGAAAATCCATTCCCTCCGCCGAAGTTGGCGCCCCTTGCCACGCGCGCGCCGCTGGCGTCAATTCCAGCTCCCGCGGCACCCGACAAGAGCACTCAGGTCGTGGAGGCCGCCCCCGAAGGTTCCGCCACCGTGCCAACCACCGCGGGCGCGGCCAAGGGCGCGGCGGGCCGCGCCGCCGGAACCTTCGGCGCTCAGCTCAGCTTGTCCCCAAACAGGCCCAGCAAGCGCTCCAACTCCGCGTCCTGCTGGCGCGCCGCTTCAATCTTGCGGACGGAATGGATCACCGTCGAGTGGTGCTTACCGCCGTAAAAGCGCGCGATCTCCGGCAGCGATGCGCCGGTGTATTTCTTGGCCAAGTACATGCCGATCTGTCGCGGATAGACAATCGGCTGGGAGTTGTTCCGCGCCTTCAGGTCCGCCACGCGCAAGGAGAAGTGCTCCGCCACCAGTTTGGCGATGCCTTCAATGTCCACCTTGCGCCGCTGCTCGTCAATCAGGTGCCGCAGCGCCTCCTGCGCCACCGCCGGGGTCATGGGCAGATGCTTGAGCGAGCAATACGCCAGCAGGCGGACCAGCGCCCCTTCCAGTTCGCGCACATTGCTTTTGATCCTGCCGGCGATGAACTCCGCGATCTCGGGCGTCAGCTCCGGCGTCTGCGGGTGGGCGGCGCGCTCCGCGCCGGCCTTCTTCTTCAGGATGGCGATGCGGGTTTCCAGATCCGGCGGCTGCAGATCGGTGATCAATCCGCTCTCGAACCGCGACCGCAGCCGCTCCTCCAACTGCGGCAGCTCCCGCGGCGGCCGGTCGCTGGAGATGACGATCTGCTTTTCCACCCCATGCAGCGCGTTGAAGGTGTGGAAGAACTCCTCCTGCATCCGCTCCTTGTTGGCGATGAACTGGATGTCGTCAATCAGCAGCACGTCCACGCCTCGGTAGCGGTCGCGAAAGGCGGGCATTTGGTTGTTCATTAGCGCCGCGATCATATCGTTGACGAACCGCTCTGCGGTCACATACTCGACCCGCAGGCGAGGGTCGCCGCTGCGCGCCTGGTGGCCCACCGCGTGCATCAGGTGGGTCTTGCCCATGCCCACCCCGCCGTACAAGAACAACGGATTGTAAGCCTTGCCCGGCCGAGTCGCCGCCGCTTTGGCGGCGGCATGAGCGAATTGATTGGCGCCGCCGACGACGAAGCTGTCGAAGGTGTATCGCGGATTGAGCGAATGGGCGACGGATTCGAAGTCCAACCGCTGCTGCTGCGGGGTGTCCGCCGGGGCGGCGGCCAGGACGCCGGGGCCGGGCCCGCCCGCACTGGCGACGAACTTCACCTCGCGCACCGCCGACTCCAGGTGCAGCCCGCGGATGGCCCGCTCGATCTGCGGTCCGAAGCGCTCTCCGGCACGCTGAAAGTCCGCCCCGGGCACGGCCACGTACAGCGTCCCATCCGTGAAGCGGTCCTGGCGCGTCGGCCGCAGCCAAATCTGGAAGCTCCGCTCCGGCACCTCCTTTTTCATCTCGCCTAGGATCGCTTCCCAGACCATTGCCGTCTTTTCGCCGGAATCCGCCATGTCTTGCCGTGGTTCTTGCCGGGGCGCCCCCGGGCCGCGAGCCGTGTTGTCCCTTGCCCTCGATGCCGCGGAGGAAAATTGTGGGGAGGATTGTTGTTTTACCCCATCCGCCGGATTTGTTTCAACTCCCATTTTGCGCCCGGCAATTTGTATCCCAGCGGGCTGCGTGACAATCGCGCCGGAATATGGCAGCCCCCGTCGCGGCCCGGGCGCTCCGCCTCGCCGGCGCTTGCCGCGGCCCGCGCGCTCCGAGTATAATCGGGTTCGAGCGCGGCGTTTCCGCGCCCGCCTCCCGCGCCCGGCCTTTTGGGGGCGGTCCCCCGAACGATTATGCCGAAGCGCACCTTTCAGCCCAACCGCCGCCACCGCGCCAAGACTCATGGGTTCCGTTCCCGCATGCGCACCAAGGGGGGGCAGGCGGTGCTGTCGCGGCGCCGCGCCAAGGGCCGCCGCCGGGTGGCCGTGACCCCGGGTTATCGGGATTAACCCCGCCGCCGCCAAGCCGGGCCGCGATCCGCGCTGGCCTCCGAGCCGTCGCTTGCAGCATTCGCCGGAGTTTCGCGCCGTCAGTCGCCGTGGCCGGCGCCGCAACGGCGCCTACTGGGTTTTGTTGGCCCTGCGCCAACCGGTTCCTGCCGCCTCCTCCCGCGTGGGTCTGACTACCCCGCGCCGTTTGGGCGCCGCACCGCTGCGCAATCGCATTCGACGGCGCCTGCGGGCGTTGGCCGGCGGACATTGGGCGGCATTGCCGCCGGGTTGGGATTTGGTCCTGCAACCGCGCGTCGAGGCCGCCCGGGTTCCCTTCGACCGCCTGGAGGCGGAGTGGACGGAATGCCTGCGTTGGCTGGCCCGAGGTTCGGGCCTCGACTCTAGGGCAAAATAAGAGACGAGGGATGATGTGAAGGCGGTGGCGGCAAAGATGGTCATCGGGGCGTTGCGGGCCTACCAAGCCGTGGTGTCCCCCTGGTTGCCAGCCGCCTGCCGCTACTCGCCCACCTGCAGCCAGTACGCCATCGAGGCGGTGCGGCGCTATGGCGCGACGCGCGGTCTCTGGATCGCGGCGCGGCGCTTGGCCCGTTGCCATCCATTTCACGCCGGTGGATACGATCCCGTGCGCTAGGGCGGCGGCGCCGCGCCCGGCCTAGACATTTGCACCGTTCCGCAACCCGCAGACGGCCAACGCTTTGACCAATCCCGATCCCAATCTCGAGCACCGGCTGATTTTGGCACTGGTGCTTTCCGCCCTGGTTTTCCTGTTGTTCCTGCCGTTTATGGAACATCACGCGCCCGCGCCCGTAGCGAAGCACGCGACGCAAACCGCGCAGCCCCCGGCGGCGGCGGCTCCTGCCATCCCCTCCACCCATCTGCCTCCGGCCCCCGCGCCCGCGCATGCCCTGGCCGCCGCCGCCGCCAAAACGCTCAGCGTGCGCACCGCCGTCCTCGCCGTGACCTTCAGCAACCGGGGCGCCGTGGCGCAAAGCTGGGTGCTGCGAAAATACACCGACAATCATGGCCATCCGCTGAACGTGATCAATGCCAAGTTCGGCGCCGAGCACGGCGATCCCTTGGCGTTCTGGACGCCCGACCCCCAGCTCAACCAAACCCTCGATCACGCGCTCTACACCGTCGCCGAGACCCATCCCAAACCCGGGGAAACGGTCGTGCGTTTCGCCTGGTCCAACGGCCGCCTTGCCGCCACCAAGCGCCTCCAGTTCGGCTCCGGCTATGTGGTGGGCGTCACCGCCCGCCTTACCCGCAATGGCCAGCCGGTGCCCGGCGCCGCCATCGCCTGGCCGGGGGACTTTGGCGATCTCTCAGTCTCCAACCATTATTCCCAACTGCAGGTGTTCCAGGCGCCGGAAGGTGGCAAGGTCTCCACCACCGCGTCGCACAAAGTCCCCAACGACGGCCGTACCACGCGCCAGTTCGCCTTCGCCGGCCTGCAAGACCTGTACTTTGCCGCCGCGTTTTTGCCCCGCCAATCCGGGGCCCAGACCGTCACCACCTTCAACACCGCCTTTCAGGCCGCCGGCGGCAAGGAGCAGCACGTGGCGGGGATGGCCTTCAGCACCGGCGCGGTGAACCAGTTCCGGCTGTTCGTGGGCCCCAAGCAGATTTCCCTGCTCAATTCGATCGCTCCCCGCCTCGGCGAGTTGGTGGATTTCGGCATCTTCAGCATCCTCGCCCACCCGATCTTCCTGTGGATGCAGTGGACCTATCAGCATTGGATCCACAACTACGGCTGGGTGATTATCTTCATCACCTTCGTCATCACCATGGCGATGTTCCCGTTCCGCTGGAAGGCCCAAAAAACCTCGATCAAGATGGCCGTCCTGGCCCCCAAGATCAAGGCGCTCAACGACAAGATGAAGAAGTTCCCGCTGCGCGATCCACGAAGACAGGGCGTGCAGCAGGAGATCATGAAGGTCTATCAGGAAAACGGCGTCAATCCGCTGGGCGGCTGCCTGCCGATGCTGGTGCCGGTGATCCTGATCTGGGGCTTTTACGAAGTGCTGGAGGTCGCCATCGAGCTGCGCCACGCCCCTTGGATCGGCTACATCCGTGACCTCTCGGCCATGGACCCCTATTACATCCTGCCCATCATCCTGGTGATCTCGCAGTTCTGGACCATGAGCTTAATGCCCATGACCCCGGGCGCCGACCCCAAGCAGATGAAGCTGATGAAATGGGCCATGCCCTTGGGCTTGGGCTATATTTTCTTCTTCCTGCCTTCCGGAGTGAACCTGTACTATCTGGCCAGCAACTTCATCAGCGTCGGGCAGCAGTTGATGATCAACAAGCACTTCGGCTTCACTCCGGGCAAGCCGCAGGGCAAAGAGCCGCGGCTGGACGCCGGCGGCAAGCCGGTCAAGGCTCGCCTGGCGCCCGCCAATATGGGTAAACTGCGGCATTAGGCCCGGAACGACATGGATGCCATCGAACAACTCGAACCCCGGCTGCGGGAAATTCTTGACCTGTTGATTCAGAAGGGCGGATTCCGCCTCAGCTACCGCCTGGTGGCGCATCCCGAAGCCAACCGGGAGTTCGAGAATCCCGATCTACTGGTGGACCTCGAGGGTCCGGACTCCGAGCTGTTATTGGCCAACGGTGGCGAGTTGCTCCGTGCCTTCGAACACTTGGCGCACGAGGCGCTGCGCCTGGCCGGCGACGAGCATGAGCGGCTCATCTTCGACTGCCAGAACCGCCGCATGTTGCGGATTGACGAACTGCACCAGGCGGCTGAGCTGGCGGCCCAGCGGGTGGCCAAGACCGGCCTGCCCTATGCGTTTGGTCCCATGAACAGCCGCGAGCGGCGGGTCATTCACATGGCCCTGCGCGGGACGCAGGGTATCCACACGGCCAGCGAGGGCATTGGGCCCCAGCGTCACGTGGTCATCCAATCCGCCACCGCCGCCCCACTCGCCCGCAAACCGCGCGGTCGCTAGGGCCCGGACCGGGCGGCGGAGCCATTCCCGGCATCTGAACCAATATGGACCTTCCGTTCGGATTGGGTCGGCGATGCCCGTACGCCGATGCTCCCGTAATCTATCCGCGCCAGGCCCTCGCGCCCGATCAGCGGCTGCGCCGGCCGGTGCCCATGACAATCGCTCCGCCCTTGTCCGGCGCTTGGGTGCACACCGCGGACAACCGGCCCGAGGATCCCCGCAGTTGGCAAAACGAACCCGGCCCCGGCGTGGACGAACCCCCGGCGGCGGAAATCGTGCATCGCTCGAACGCTTCCCTCGAGCGCGTTCCGCTCAATCGGCTCCCTGCTGGCTAGGCCGTTCCCGGCTGCTGCCAGGCTCGCTATCGGAGGCGACGTACGAGAGGCCAGGGCGGAGGATGGCCAGAAATCAATTAGTGACATTTGGGCTCTCCACGGCCGAGCTAAGTCCTTGTGGCTCCGTCCGAGTGAACCTCGTTAGGCACTAAAACTGTGTCACGTCCCAAAGGACAGGCCACGCGAATTCCTCGCCGCCTTGTCAGACGCCCTGAGCGCGAGCGGGCGCGCGTTTCTGGCCGCCCCACCCGAGCATGCTCCGTTGCATGCCGGGACCCCGTCGAAATCCAGCCGCAGGCCCCTCCAGCGGCGGGGTAGAGCGGCGCGCTTCGGGGTGGAGCGGCGGGGCGTCCAGAATCGGGCGGCTGAGCCGCAAACCGGCCTAATCGCGGCCGCTGGACATGATGTCCTGAATCTGCTTGGCCAGTTTTTCGATCTGCTTCGCCTTGCGGATGACGCCCAGCGACAGCGTGTTCTCATTCGTCTTGCCGACGGCGATCCGGAGTTGCTGCGCCAGGACAAACAATTTCGCGCTGGCCTGCTTCAGCTTCCGTTGCCGCAACTCCGCCTGTTGCTTCTTTTGCCGATAGGCCATCCCCGGCGGCAAATGAATCGCCGGCGCCACGCCATATTGCGGCGCCTGTGGGCAGAGCGGCTCGCCGGGCCCGCCGCAGGCTAGGGCTTGGCCCCAAGCCGGCATTGCCGCCACGATCACCGCTGCGACCAGCCCGGCCATCCACCCCGCGGTCTGCCTGTGCACCCTCATTGCCGCACCTCCGCTTTCACTGTATCGCCGCCGGGAGCTCGGCGGAGCCGGCTCGCGGCCAGCGGGTCCCAGACAACGCGGCCGGGAATCGCCAAGAACCCAGCGTGGTGCGTCCACGCCTCGCCCGCGCCATTGTCCCACGCGATGAGGCCGATCTGGAGCAGGGCCTGGGGCGGAGCGGCGGGGCCGTCCGGGATCCGGGGGCTGAGCGGCGTTTATCGCCTCGCCTGAGCCATCCGGCGCGCGGCGTTCCGGGCCCGGCCCAGCGCCGCGCTTTGCTAGACTTGTATGGGTCTGCTCGCGAGCGGGCCGCCGATACCCGCCCATGGACGCGATCCTCGCCCTCGAAGATGGCCGCATATTCCGGGGGCAGGGCTTTGGCGCGCTCGCCAACGCCAGCGGCGAGGTGGTGTTCAACACCTCCATGACCGGCTATCAGGAGATCTTCACCGATCCCTCCTACGCCGGTCAGATGGTCTGCCTGACCAATCCGCAGATCGGCAACTACGGCGCCAACGCCCAGGACGATGAGGCCGCGCGCCCCTTCATCGAGGGCCTAATCGTGCGCGAGTTCTCCGCCGTGGCCAGCAACTGGCGCAGCGAGGAGTTGGCGGAGGACTATCTCCGCCGCCATGGCATCGCCGGCATCGCCGAGCTCGACACCCGAGCCCTGGTGCGCCATTTGCGCGACCGCGGCGCGCTGCGCGGCGTTCTCGCCTCGGCGCAGGGCGCCGATGAGGCTGCCCTGGTCGCCCGCGCCGGGCAGATTCCCGCTATGAACGGCCGTGACTTGGCGGGCCAGGTCAGCACGGCCCAAAACTACCGCTGCGGGCCGGCGCCGCAGCCGGGAGCCACGCCCGCGCCGCCGAGCCTGCGCGTCGTCGCCTATGACTTCGGCATCAAACGCAACATCCTGCGCCAGTTGGTGGACCAGGGCTGTGAGGTCACCGTCGTGCCCGCCACAACGCCGGCCGAGGATGTCCTGGCGCTGCACCCGGACGGCGTCTTCTTGTCCAACGGTCCCGGCGATCCCGAGCCCTGCACCTATGCCCAGCAGGCCATTCGCCGACTACTCGGCCGCGTACCCATTTTCGGCATCTGCTTGGGCCATCAGCTGATCGGCCTGGCCTTGGGGGCCAAGACCTATAAGCTTAAATTCGGCCACCACGGGGGCAATCATCCGGTGCGGCGCGAGGCCACCGGCCGGGTCGAAATCACCGCCCACAACCACAACTTCGCCGTGGACGCCGACACGCTGCCCGCCGAGGCCGAACCCACGCATTGGGATCTGAACGACCAGACCCTGGAGGGCCTGCGCCACCGCTCGCTGCCGCTGTTCAGCGTGCAATATCACCCCGAGGCGGCGCCCGGCCCGCACGACTCCCACTATCTGTTCGATGAATTCGTCCGCCTGATGCGCGGGACCACGGCTGCGCCGGTTCCCGGGCCGGGCCGCTGACCTCGATGCCGCGCCGCGACGACCTAAAAAAAATCGTGATCCTCGGCTCCGGGCCCATCATCATCGGCCAAGCCTGCGAGTTCGACTACTCCGGCGCCCAAGCCTGCAAAGCCTTGAAGGCCGAGGGTTACGAAGTGGTGCTGCTGAACTCCAATCCGGCCACGATCATGACCGATCCGGAGCTGGCCCACCGCACCTACATCGAGCCGCTGACGCGCGAATACGCCGCCGAGATTCTGCGCCGCGAGGCCGGCCCGGGCGTGGCCCTGCTGCCCACCGTCGGCGGCCAGACCGCCCTCAACCTGGCCGTCGAGCTGGCCGACACGGGCGACCTGGAGCGCTACGGCGTCGAGCTGATCGGCGCCAATCTGCAGGCCATCAAAAAAGCCGAGGACCGGCTGCTGTTCAAGGACGCCATGCAGCGGCTGGGGCTGGAAACCGCCCGCTCCCGGCTGGTCAACCATCCGCGCGACGGCCTGGAGTTCGCCCAGGACTGCGGCTTCCCGGTGATCATCCGCCCCTCCTTCACCCTGGGCGGCACCGGCGGTGGCATGGCCTATAACCGCGAGGAGTTCACCGACATCCTCTCCCGCGGGCTCGACCTCTCGCCGGTGCATGAGTGCTTGGTGGAGGCCAGCGTGCTGGGCTGGAAGGAGTTCGAGCTGGAGGTGGTGCGCGACGGCGCCGACAACGTCATCATCATCTGCTCAATCGAGAATTTCGACCCCATGGGCGTACACACCGGCGACTCCATCACCGTCGCCCCCGCCCAGACCCTCACGGACCGGGAATACCAGCGCATGCGCGACGCCTCGCTAGCCATCATCCGCGAAATCGGCGTGGACACCGGCGGCTCCAACATCCAGTTCGCCCTCGATCCCCAGACCGGCCGCATGATCGTCATCGAGATGAACCCCCGGGTGTCGCGCTCCTCCGCGCTGGCTTCGAAGGCGACCGGCTTTCCTATCGCCAAAATCGCCGCCCGTTTGGCGGTCGGCTACCGCCTCGACGAGATCACCAACGACATCACCCGCAAGACTCCGGCCTGCTTCGAGCCCACCCTGGACTACGTGGTGGTCAAAATCCCCAAGTGGCAGTTCGAGAAGTTTCCCGGCGCCGAGGCCACGCTAGGGCCGCAGATGAAATCGGTGGGCGAGGTCATGGCCATCGGCCGCACCTTCAAGGAGGCGCTGCTGAAGGGCGTGCGCTCGCTGGAGACCGGGCGCCGCCGCGGGGCGCTGGAGGTGGACGCCCGCCTTTCCCTGGCCCGCCTGGTGACCCCGCATCCCGACCGCCTCACCTACCTCCGCCATGCCTTCGTGCAGGGACTGAGCGTGGATGAGGTGCACCGCGCCACCCACATTGATCCCTGGTTTCTGCGCCAACTGCAGGACCTCGCCGGCCTGGAGCGCGACTTCGCCGCCGCCCCCGCCGATCCCGCCCGCCTGCGCCAGGCCAAGCGCGCCGGCCTCAGCGACGCCCGGTTGGCGGCGCTCACCGGCGCGGAGGAGTCCGAGTTGCGCGCCCGCCGCCAGGCCGCCGGCCTGGTGCCGGTCTATAAGCGCGTGGACACCTGCGCTGCCGAGTTCGTGTCCCACACCCCCTACCTCTACTCCAGCTATGAGGAGGAGGATGAGGCGGAGACCACCTCCCGCCCCAAAATCGCCATTCTCGGCAGCGGCCCCAACCGCATCGGCCAGGGCATCGAGTTCGATTACTGCTGTTGCCACGCCGCCTACGCGCTGCGCGACCGCGGCTTCGAGACGGTGATGATCAACTGCAACCCCGAGACCGTCTCCACCGACTACGACACCAGCGACCGCCTCTATTTCGAGCCGCTCACCTTCGAGGACGTCTCCCGCGTGCTAGAGCATGAACGGGTGGACGGGGTCATCGTTCAATTCGGCGGCCAGACGCCGCTCAACCTGGCCTTGCCGCTGGAGCAGGCCGGCTTCCCCATTATCGGCACCCCGCCCGACGCCATTGACCTGGCCGAAGACCGCCGCCGCTTCGGCGCCCTGCTGGCCCGCCTGGGCATTCCCCAGCCGGAGAACGGCACCGCCACCACGGTAGCCGAGGCGGTGGCGGTCGCCGAGCGCATCGGCTATCCCGTTCTGGTGCGCCCCTCCTATGTGCTCGGCGGCCGCGCCATGGCCATCGTCTATGAGCGCGAGGAACTCCAGCGCTACATGCGCGAGGCCACCGAGTATTCCCAGGCCCGCCCGGTGCTGATTGACCGCTTTCTGGAAGACGCCGTGGAGGTGGACGTGGACGCGCTCGCCGACGGCCAGGACGTCGTCATCGGCGGGATTATGGAGCACATCGAGGAGGCCGGCATTCACTCCGGCGACAGCTCCTGCGTGCTGCCGCCCTTCAGCCTGAGTGCCGAGCACCGCCGCGTGCTGCGCGACTACACCATCCGCCTCTGCCGCGAGATCGGCGTGCTGGGCCTAATGAACGTGCAGTACGCCATCGCCCGCGGCCCCGAGCGCCGCGAGGCCGCATCGGACGCGCAGGGCCAGGTCTATGTGCTGGAGGTCAACCCGCGAGCCTCCCGCACCGTGCCCTTCGTCAGCAAGGCCACCGGCGTGCCGCTGGCCAAGATCGCCGCACTGCTCATGACGGGCAGCATCGGCGCCGCCCGGCAGCCGGAGCCCACCGCCGCGCCTTTTGCCCTGGGCGGCGCCGCCGCGCCGCGCCCGCCCCGGCTGCGGGACTTCTTCCCTCCCGAGATTCTCGCCGCCCATATGCTTCCCCTCGGCGACCGCTTCTGCGTCAAGAGTCCGGTCTTCCCCTGGAGCAAATTCCCCGGCGCCGATCCGGTGCTGGGGCCGGAGATGCACTCCACCGGCGAGGTCATGGGCGTCGCGCCCGGCCTGGGCGAGGCCTTCGCCAAGGCGCAGCTGGCCGCCGGCCAGCGCCTGCCCACCAGTGGCGCCGCCTTCATCAGCGTCCGCGACCGCGATAAGCCCAAGGCCGTCGAGATGGCGCGGCAGCTGCTCCAGCTCGGCTTCACCCTGGTCGCCACCCGCGGCACCGCCGCCGCCCTCCGCGCCGCCGGCCTGCCGGCCGAGTCCGTGTACAAAGTCAAGGAAGGCCGGCCCAACGTGGTGGATTTGATCAAAGGCGGCAATCTCGCCCTCATCATCAATACGCCGGTCGGGATGGAGCCCTTCTTCGACGAAAAGGCCATTCGCCGCGCCGCCGTCACCTATCGCGTGCCCACCATCGCCACCATCGCCGCCGCCCAGGCCGCCGTTGAAGCGATTGCCGCGCTACAAGCCGCCTCGGCGCCCTCCGTTTACGTGCTGCAGGAGTTGCACGCCGCCGACCGCGCCGCCGCGCAGGTCAGCTAATCGCGCCTCTCGCTCGCGGCGACCGAGAGGCGCTGTCCCCGGCCGCCGAATCGCGGCACCTTGGAGGCGCCCGGAGCGCCGGAGCCCCACCGCCCCGCGGCGGCTAGGTCCCGGGGCGGCCCAGCTAAAGGCGCTGCCACAGGCGCATCGCCACGTAGGAGGGCGTGATCATGCCAGCGAACATGAAGGCGACAAACAAGTCCATCGCCAGCGTGCCGCGGCCCCCGCGCGCGACCACGGCGGCACCGACGTACCGTCGCGCCCTCCTGCGCGAGCTGCCCGTCGGCCTGGTCATTGGCAGGCCTCCTGCGCCGCGAGAGCTGGGCTTGCAGGCTCCTCGGCGAACCCGCCGATGGCCGCCCCGAGCTCGCCTACGTCAGGGTGTCCCCCGTCGCCCATCCTGGGCGGATCCTCCGGACCGCACTCGCGCCTGCGTTTCCTCCTCCCACACAAACACCCCTAGCGCAGACCTTTCGGGCAGCTCCCGCCTCGGATCGCCCCGACAGGAGGCTCTCTCGCACCAAAGCAAAGAGCCGGGACCCGGGGGCTGGGCGACCGGGATGAGGTTAGAGAGGCCGACGAATTCCCAGTGTGCCTTTTCCTCGCCGCAGGTGTGCGAACCCGGCGACCCCTCGTGGGCCCCTCCGATTTGCAGGGCCTTGAGGTAGGCGCGCTCGGGATCGGGCGCCTGAATCAGGTAGAAGTTCGTCCACACCAGCGCCCGTTTCCCGTGGGATCCCTCGTCGTGAACCTCGCGGAGCAGCACGCTGCCGACGTACCACCCCGCGGCGCTACTCCCCGGTCCCCGAAATGCCCGCAGGGCGCTCTTGGCGCGCGGGGCCCTACGGATTTCCGCGTCACCCATCTCCGACTCCTGCCAAATTATCTCCTCTCCGTCGGCTGGATTACCGTAGATCAAGAGAAGCTCGGCGACGCCTAGAAAACTTGGGCCTGTGGTTTCATGGCCAAGCTGACGGGCCTGGGCGTACGCACCGTCGTGGTCTTCCGCGAGGATCAGACGCCAGCACCGCTGGACCGGCGTCCTCCCTCCACGGTGTGGCATAGGCCGGCTAGCAAGCAAACAGGCAACATACCAATTCATGGCAGGCTCGCTCCCCCAGCTTAACTTCCTCCTGTTAACGTTGCGGCGCCCGAGGTGTTTGTGCGCTGTCCCAATACGCGCTTGGGTGACGGCGTCCAGATTTTCCCGGAGTTCTTTCTGCGCCGCAAGCCAGGCGCACGGGTCCTTGGGCGCCTATGCCGCGGTTCGCGGCGCGGCGGAGGGACCCCGCTCACGGCACTCTTTGGGGTTCGTGGCTGGCAGCCGGGACGGCCGCGCCGCGGGCGCCTGAATGCCCGGCGTCAGTGCGGCGCGCGGGTTCGGCCTAGTTGCCGGTTGCGGCGCGCTGCGGCCGGGCAAAGGGGATCGCCCCGGCCGCGCCGCGCTGGCGGTGGCTACCAATTGCTACGGCGTAATCCCCTGAAATGCGGTGATGGGTGGCGGGGTTAGGTCGTCGCGGCACAACTGATTGCGACAATCCGGAGACATGGTCTGCCCCCAGTCACCGGCCCAGGGATGCTTATGGCTGTGCCCCTTTTTCCAGGGGAGGCGTGGGGGCGCTGAAGTCCGGGCTGGCGGCGCCTCCTGAACGCGGGCCGCAGCGGAGCCGGAAGGAGGCGCCGCAGCGGTAAACGCCGCCGGAGCCCGCTAACCGGGGCTGCTGTGCGGGCCCGCGGTTATTGGTCGAGGTTCCATCCCCAGAGCTTAATGAGGACCCCGATGGCCAGAACGCAGCCCGCGCAGATATCCCAAAATCGCGGCTCGGAGGGGTGCAGCACCGCCGCCCAAAACGAGAGCGCCAGCAGCAGCGCGGGGATCGCGACAATGGTGGCGCGCCGCCGCGGCGAGAGCCCAAGGGCCGCCACGAACAGACCAAACCCGGCGGCGCCCTTCTCGACGCTTATTGGTGTCCCACCGCCCGGCAGGTGGCCCGTCAAGAGCTGGATAAGGAAGAGGCCGCCGACCAGCGCGCTGAACGTGGCCACCGCGATCAGCACCATCTCGCGGTAGCTTTGGCCTCGCCGTCCCGGCCCCCGCATGAACCACGCGCGGACGGCGCCAGGCGGTTTGGGACAATACCGCGGCGGTTTCACCGGCACGTAGATCCGGTTGCCTATCCAATCGAGCGGGCTCACCCATCGCCGCCTGGGCTTCATGGGAGCCCCTGCGTTCCTTGGATCGCGTCCACATATTCGCAGCCCAGTGCGGCACCGGAGTAGATCGCCCCGTCAATGCCCCACTTCGTGGCCGAGCCGAGAAAGGCGAGGGCGTTGCCGATGGTCTGGAAGAGGGCGTTCTGGCCTAGGGAGCTGGTCACCGCAGTCCAGACGGTGACGGCGCCGCCCTCGGTGACGGCGCTGGTCGTCTGTGTCGTGGTGACCGCCACGCGCGAGCCGAGCTGCTCCCACGCCTTGCCTGCCGTGAGTCCCACGGCGCCCTGCTCGGCGGCCGTGCCCTGGGCGGGCCCCCAGATCAGTTGGCTGACCGTCCCGACGCTGTTCCCGGCGACGCCGCCGACCACCGGGTTGTTCTGCATGTCGATCAGGCCGGCGATGCTCCAGTCGCCAGGGGTCTTGGCGGCGCACTGGTTGACCGCGCGGACGTTCGGGCCGCCCACGATGGATTTGACCGCGCCCGCCACCGCCGCGGCCGCCTTAGCGGCGCCGGCGCCGACGGTTTGCTCCAGTTCGGCGGCGCCCTCGACGCCGAAGGCGAACCGCCAATACGACGGGGAGAGCCGGTTCCAGGGCGACGCGATGACGTTACATGGATTGCCGCAGTTCGGCCCATTGGTTCCGAGTGGTCCCAGCGGATCGGTAAACGACAGCGGCTGGTTGGCGACGTAGGCGTAGGCGTTCCGAACCGGGGCTCCCCAAGGCGCAGCGGAGCGCCTTGGGGTGGAGGTTTGGGGGTCGGCGGGGTTGACGGCGGCAAGGCCGGCGGGCTCCCACACCAGCGCGCGCAGCTGCGCGCCGGGGGCCCCGGTGTCGGGCGAGGGCCAGCGGGGCCTTGCCAGCGGAATTTCCTGGGGAACTTCCATCATTGGGGCCAGTAGGCGGAGGGGGGAGTTGTCGAGGTTGCCCGGCGCGTCCTGCCAAAGGCCGGCGAAGGCGCCGGGCCAGGAGCCCCCGGCTCCGCCAAGGGAAGCCCCGGCGTAGCCGATGCCGTAGGGCGAGTAGGCCACATCGCCGGTTTCGGCGCTGCGTCGCATCGGATCGGCTTAGGCCAAGCGGGTTCCGGGGTCCACCGCGCTGCGCTTAATGCGCGCCGAGGACGAGGGAGGGGATGGCCGGGTTCCAGTTCCAGTCCTCGGTGATCGTTAACACGCGGTTGGCGTCGCCGCCTACTGGGTGCTGGCGCTCGACTATCAAGCCCGGCTCGGCCCCGCCCTGAGTCCCAGCCCCAGCCCAATAAATCCGCCCGTTGCCCTGGCCGACGAGGGCCGGGTATCCGCGGTGGAAGCTGCGGTTGGGCAAGAGAAATGCCCACCAGAGGTCGGTGTACGGGTGCGGATCGCCGGCGCACAGCAGCACAATCTGATCCGTACCCCCAAAAATCGCGCCAGCACGCGTGGTATGCAGGACGGTGGGCAGGTCGAATTTGTTCATCACCCGGCCCTGGCGGTTAATGAAGCGCACGCGAAACGTAAATGCGTCCTGGTCGGACACCGCGCTGATCACCACCTTCCAGCCGTTCGCGGTTTGCAGCGCCCGGATCGGGGCCTCGGTCTTCGGCACCAGATTCTGCGCCGCGCTCAGGTAACGGCCGAAGTCCCGGTCGGAGTCGACACTGCCCGGGTTGAAGGCCAGGATCCCGCGGACCTGACCCTTCTGCACGGCCAGAAAGGCGCAGCCGGCGGCGCCGCAGGATCGCGCAATCGTGCCCGGCGGTTTGGGCCACGGCTGGGCGCCGGGGAGCAGGGCGAAGGCGAGGAGAAGGGCCGCGATCATGGTGTTTTCCTCATGGATGCGCGAAGCAGGCTTGGTTGCCGAAGTAGCTCTCGAGCGCGCCCGAATAGTCGGACCAAAATCCTTCACGCTCCAGCGCCGCCGCATTCGCGAGGGAGCCGAGCGAGCTAGGCGGCCACGGTGCCCCCCGGCAGTGGAATCAGCGCGAACCCAAGTGATTGGCCGTCCGCTGCCGCAATCTTATCGCCGTCCGGGGCCCAGGGGAAATCGGACCGGCCCCTGACGCTGGCGGCGGGCGCGCGCAACCAGCACGAGCGCACCGCTTGGCGGCGCAAGATCGGGAAGTGGAGAAGCGGAATGGGAATGGTAGGGACGTGGGGACTCGAACCCCAGACCCCTACCGTGTCAATTTTGCGGACGATTTCACACCGGAGGGCGCGGATTGATGCCGAGTGCTAGGCAGCGTAAGGCGTTTGGCGCCAGCACGTCGCTGGCGATGCGCACCGAGTGCTACCGTGCCACCGCGTTGAATACGGTGCTCCGGCTCTGCAGCGCGCGGAATAGATTGCAGCAGCGGGCGGGCTGGCGAGGTGCGGGCCGGAGGCCCGCGCTCCCAGGGTGGGCAGGCGAAGCGCCTGCCGCACTGCCTGTAAAGCCCGGGGCGCGCAGGCGGAAGCCGGCTCCGGGCGCGCCCAGTGGGGGCGCGGTTTGTCGAGTGCTACCGCCTCACCGCGTTGAATACGCTGCTCCGGCTCTGCGGCGCGCGGAGAAGGTTGCGGCGGCGGTGGGCGGGCCGGCGAGGTGCGGGCCGGAGGCCCGCGCTCCCAGGGTCGGCAGGCGAGGCGCCTGCCCTACTGCCTGCAAAGCCCGGGGCGCGCAGGCGGAAGCCGGCTCCGCGCACGCCCACTGGGGGCGTGGTTGCAGCCGCCGCGGGCGCGAAAATTTCCGGGTGGCCGCTCCGCGCGGCGCGCGGGTTCGGCTTAGTTGCCGGTTGCGGCGCGCTGCGGCCTGGCGAAGGGGATCGCCCCGCCCGGGCCACCCGCGCCGGCATGGCGCCACAGCGGCAAGGCGCCCAAATCGAAGCTGGTGATCTCCTCCACCGGCCGAAGCCGCTGGCGCGCGTACTGGGCCGCGGCGTCCGCCACCTCCCGCTCCAGGGCCGCCGGCGCCGTCTCCAGGCCGCTGAGGCAAGCCGCCGGCGCCGCCGCCTCGGGGGATTCGCGCAGCAGCCGTTCGGCTTCTCCCGCCACGCCGCCGGTGGCGATCGCCACCACCCGGTCGGCGCCGCTGCGCACGCGACGATAATTCAGCGCGTAGCTGTCGTCGGCGCCCCAAGCCCCGTCCTTGAGCGCGAAGATCCACAGCTGGCCCAAAAACTCCGCCAGCAGCTCGGCGTTCTCCTGCGCGCCCGTCTCCCGCCACAGCAGCGAGCTCAGCGGCACGCCCATCTGATGCAGCCGGTCGGTCAGCCAGATGCGCAGCCATTGGCTCTGTCCGCCCATCGCGCGCGCCGTCTCGGTTGGCGAATAGACCGACACGACCGCCTCGGCGCCAAAGGCATTGCGGCACAGCGGGCAGGTCAGCCCCGCCACTTCGGCGCTTTCCAACTGGCGCCGGCTCTTGGCCCGGATCAGCGGGTGCCGGTCCTGCTTGCACTCCAGCAGAAACTCGACCTCCACCAGGCCCACTTCCTGCAACTCCTCAATGGCGCGGCGCAACAACTCCGGATCCGCCTGCGCCAGCGACATCAGATCCCGTTCCCGGGCGAAGCCGGCGCGCAGCAGATCGCGCAATATCCGTCGCGGCAGCGGCGCCGCCAGCATGCGTCCGTACTCCAGCTCCACCAGCCCCAGCCGCGCCGGGGTGTATCCGCGTCCGCCGCCCGCCGCCTCGGCGCCGGCCGCCAGCGCCGCCAAACGCGGCGTTGCCGGCAGATCCTTGCGCCAGGCAAACCGTGTCTCGCCGGCGCCGCAGGCGCTGCGCAGCGCCTCGGCAAACTGCTCCAGCCGCTCCTGCATGCCCGAGGCCGCGGGCGTGATCAGGCCCGCCTCCACCTCCGGTTCGGCGCCCTCGCCGCCCGCCGCCGGCGGCCGCCAGAAGCCCCGGCCTTCCGGCTTGGTGATCAGGTAGTAGATGTCGCGATCGCGAAAGAACAGCTCTGCCCCAATCGCGGCGCGCAGATGCTCCTGCCGGCTGACGGCGCCGCCGGCGCGGCCCGCCGGCGCCGGCGCCGCGCCTTCCACGCCGGCGCAACGCAAAAACGCCCGCTCGGCTTCTAACAGCGCCGGCTTCCAGTCCGCGCCCAGACGTGGCAGCACCGCCCGCAGCTCGGCGGTCTCCAGGCGCGTGGGGGCAATCAGAAATCGAGTTTCCAGCATGGCGCGCAACCCAACTCCGGCCTCTCTCAGCCGGCGCTACCGGCGCCTCTCCAGTGAATTGGGGAGGCGGATTGAGAGTCATCTTAAGCCCTCCTAACC
>JBOGKW010000010.1:0-39831 GCA_050746205.1 Terriglobales bacterium
ACGCCCGGTCGTGGCACACCCGCGCGATGTGGCGATACTGCAACTCCAGCGACTGCCGGAACTGGTGCATGGCGTCGGCCAGATCGCCCACCTCGCAATAAAGCTTCGCCAAAAAATAGTGGAACCGCGCCGGATCCGACACCGAGCTGTCCTGCACCGCGTTGCCGCCCTGATGCGTCGGATCCAGCGCCAGCGGGTCCAGCCGCAACGCCGCGATATAGTCCCGCCGGGCATTCTTCAGGTGCCTGCGCATGAACTCCGCCGTTCCCGCGTTCACGTAAAACGCCGCCACCTTCTTGTGGCTCAAATGAATCGCGTGGTGATAGAGCTTCAGCGCCTTGCCGTAATTCCGCTCGTCATAATAGAGCGTGCCCAGGTTGTTGTACGGCTGCGCCAAATGCCGGTTGGAGCGAATCGCCCGCTCGTAATAATGCGCCGCCGACGACGGCTGGCCCAGCAATTGATAGGAAATGCCGATGCGGTTTGCCAGGCTCCCGTCGCGCGGATGCTGCAGCAGAGCCTCTTTCAGCAAATCCATCGCGGCGTAGTACTCCTTCCGCGCCATCATGATATCGGCTCGCTCGCTCAGGCTCAGGGGCCGGGGTGGAGGTGCGTTGGCCGCCGCCGTAGCGACGCGGCCGGCGGACCCGGTCGTGCTGGGCGGCGGCGAGGCGGGCGGGAGGGGTGCCGCTCCGCCCCCGGCGGCAGTCGCCTGGCCCCAAGCGCCGCAGCCCAGCGCGGCAAAGAGCAACAAAACCCATCCGAGGCGCGTCATTGCGGCCCCCCTTGTCGGACCTTCGGCCAGCCCGACTCCCACACACAGCGTCATTTTAGCGCATTTCCCCAGCCGCGCCCGAGCCGGCGGCGGGGGGGGTGGCGCCCACTCATTTCCACAGGAATACTGTACGGGCTAACGTTTGCGCCGCTGCTCTTCGCCCGTGTACCGGAGGGCCGCTCTCAGTTTTTGGGGGCGATAAAAATCATCGCTGTGCCAACTTTTTGCTCATCGTTCAGCGCACCATCGCCGCCTAAGCCTGCCGCCTTCAACGCCCGCTGCAAATATATAGCCCATCGCGGCGCAGATTTCAGATCGTGGACAATCAGCACCACCCCCTTGAGGTTTCCGCCGAGCGTGCTCTGTGCCCCGTATCGGGCCCTCCATCCCGTTGCAGGTTCGTTGATAGCGTCAACGATTTCCGTGGCATACGAGACTCCGTCTGATGCCCCAATGAATGAATCGACCTCAATAGGCGTACCGGGGCGCTCCGGAGCCATCGCCAAGTATTGGACGAGGACGCTTCTTTCAGTTTTCGTGAGAGTTCGGGGCGCATATTTTGCCTCGACCCTAGCCACATCTTCCTTTACTCGCCCAAGGGCATTCTCCGCGGACACCGCTTCTATGCTTGCGCCGTGCGCGAGTGCATTTGCACTCGACGCCTTTCGCTGTGCGTCGTCGGCAGCGATCTCAGCGGCGTTGACTTTCGCCATGACCCCATCCGCCTTGATTTCAGCAGCAGACGACTCGTCCAATGCCGCCTGCGCTTTGGTTCCTGCGACCCCTGCTATTTCGCCGAGCGAGCCTATGACATTGCCCGACAGCTCATTGGTCCTAGCTACGCAAATGAGCGAGGCAAAGAGAGCCGCTACGAGGACTATTGTGGAACGCCTCTCCAGACGCTTCCTGCGTTTTTCGCCGAGCCACTTTTCCCCGAAATCCGCGATAAGTTCGCCGACACAAGCAAGGGTCACCAGCGCTTCAGAAGCGTTTACCGCCCACTCCCAGCGTCCCAGCGATCTCGACAAGGACGAAATGCCCGAAGCTATGAAAATCATCCTGGATCACCAAAAGAGAGAGCGGATCGGACCGACGCTCTGCATTTGCTTTACTCTTGCCGTGCTGGCCATAAGAGTATACGTCGAGACCAGGGGGTCCCGGCGGGAATATAAAGCACATAAAACGGCTAAATAACGCCTCACATAAGTCTTTATACTGCTATTATAAAGGCAGTGTGGAGGCAGCCATGGGCCGGCTGAGCAAAGAAAGGAGGGCGCAGGTGATCGGGGCCTTGGTAGAGGGAAACTCGATCAATTCGGCGCGCCGGATGTCTGGCGTCGGGAAGCATACCGTTCTACGGCTTCTGGAGGATGCCGGCGAGGTCCGCGCTGCCTTCCATGATCGGTATGTCCGCCATCTCCCCACGCGGCGGCGCCAGCGCGACGAAAGGGCCGGTCGTTTGTCGGGGCAAGGATGAGGAACGCGACGCCAGAGCAGAAGGCCGCTGGATGGGGCAACGTGCGGACCTGGGCCGCGATTGATGCGGATACAAAGGTCTGCGTTTCGTGGCCGGTCGGAGGTCGCGATGAAGGATGGGCGCACGATTTCATGCAGGATGTGGCCAGCCGCCTTCTCGGAGGTGTCCAGCCTACGACTGACGGCCACAGGAACCATCTCGATGCCGTGGAAGGCGCTTTTGGTGCGGATATAGATTTCGCCGCACCCAGGAGGATTTACGGCGCTCCGACCGATGCCGAGCAGCGCCGCCACTCCCCGGTAAGCGGGCCTGACGGATCACGTCTGGGCGCTGGAGGAACTGTGCAGCCTGGCCCAAGAAGAGGATCCAATCCAGCGGATTGATCGCCAGTTGATCGCCGCGGCTCTCGGAATGACAGCGTAGGAGGTTTATGGCAAAGACAAATCGGGTTCCAATCCCATACCTCGATCCGAGTGTGCAGCATGTCGGCGTGACCCGTCTGCGGGCCATGAACATCGAGCAGTTGCGCGACCTGGACAAGACGCTGGTGATTCAGGACAACGACAAACCGCTGGCCGTCCTGCTCCGATATGAACAGTTTATGGCGATGCAGGAACGGCTGAAGGGTGAGGGGTATTAGCCGTTCCCCGTCGCCTCACGAACCACGCGCAGGGCGTTCTGGTCGCTGTCCAGCCGGGCACAGCTATGCACGTCGAATGCGGCCCCGACCTCGGCATCGGAGCCGGCGAACTCGCCGCTGCACTTCTCGCACACCGCCAGCGCAGGCGGGGTTCGTTTAACGATTCGGAGTTTGCGGGCCGCCATGCCCACGTCCACCGCCACCGACAGGAACCCAGCGCAGCCTGTGAATTTCAAACGGCACCGCTGCCGGCGGGGACACGGCGGGCCGGAAGCGCGAACCACCGTGACGCCCGGCCTATGTCACAATGCAGTGTTTTGCTATTCCATCCCCGGGGGATCGCATGCACCGGAAAACCCTCGCTTCCTGGCTGGCTCTGCTCGCCGCCTGCGCTCTGGCCCTTCCCTTCGCCGCCGCCCAGCAGCCGCCCGCGCCTCCCGCTCCCAAACCCTTCGGCAACCCGCACGTCTGGAAATGGGCCCCCTCGCGCACCTACCACGTCGAGAACTATCGCCTCCAACTGCGCTTCAACCAGCCCAAGGGCGAGGTCTTCGGCGATGAGGTCGTCACCCTCCGTCCTTTCGCCTCCGGCTTCCGCGAGTTTTACCTCAATAGCGTCGAGCTGACGATTGACTCGGTCTCGCTGCTCCGCGCCGGCGCCAACCCCGTTCCCCTCGACTTCGCTCCGCGCGACCCCAAGCTCTGGATCACCCTCGACCGCACCTACACCTCCGCCGACACCCTGCGCGTCCGCATCGTGTACCACGGCTTCCCCCGCACCGGCCTGTACTTCGTCAATCCCAACCCCGCCTATCCGGACTGGCCGCGCGAGGTTTGGTCGCAAGGCGAAAGCGAATTCAACCGTTACTGGTTCCCCTGCTGGGACTACCCCAACGACAAGGCCACCAGTGAAACCATCACCACCGTCCCGGCCGGCCAAAGCGTCGTCTCCAACGGCGTGCTGAAAAGCGTCACCCACGGCGCCGGCCCCAACGGGCCCACCTCCACCTACGACTGGGTCGAGGCGGTCCCGCACAGCTCCTACCTTATTGCCATCGCCGTCGGCCCCTGGAAGGAGATTCAGCAAAGCTGGGACGGCATCCCGGTGGACTACTACGTTCCCAACTACGTCTCGCGCGCCGAAGCCCTGCGCTCCTTCGGCCTCACGCCCGACATGATCGGCTTCGACAGCCACCTCTTCGGTGTCCGCTATCCCTACAACAAATACGCCCAAACCACCGTCCACAACTTCACCGAAGGGGGCATGGAGAACATCAGCGCCACCACGCAGACCGAATGGACGCTGCACTCCGCCCGCGCCAACGCGGATTATCCCTCCACCGAATTGGTCAGCCATGAGCTCGCCCATCAATGGTTCGGCGACCTGGTGACCACTCGCGACTGGGCCGACATCTGGCTCAATGAAGGCTTCGCCACGTTCCTCGAGGGCCTGTATACCCAGCATCACTCGGGCAATGATGCCTATCGGCTGGAGATGTCCCGCGATCAGCACGCGGGCCGCATGGAGGACCGCTACCAGTACGAGCGGCCCATCGTGGATCACCACTATCTGTATTCCATGCAAATGTTCGACGGCACTACCTATGAAAAAGGCGCCGCCGTGCTGGACATGCTGCGCTGGGTGATGGATCTGAACGGCCACGTCGCCCCGCTCGACGCCCAGTCCGCCTCGCCGCGGGAACCTTTATTCCAAGCCCTGCATGCCTATCTGCTCGCCCACCACGCCCAGAACGCCGGCACCCATGACCTGATGCAGGCCATCCGCCAAGCCACCGGCCAGAACTTGGATGGGTTCTTCCATGAGTGGGTCTTCCGTGCCGGCTATCCCCAATATCGCGTGCACGCCAGCTACGACGGCGCCAACCACGTCGAGTCGGTCCAGATCCAGCAGACGCAGAAAGCCTCCGTCCTGGTTCCGATCTTCGCGATGCCCGTGCAACTGGCCTTTTACGGCGCCCACGGCGCTCATGCCGGCGTGATCGTTTGGGATCGGCTCCAAAGCCAAGACTTCAATATTCCCCTCGGCTTCCGCCCGCTCTGGGTGGACTTCGACCCCAACGACCACATTGACAAAACCCTGTCCTTCCGCCAGCCAGTCAATGCCTGGATCGCCGCGGCGGAAAGTGACCCCGCCCCCATGGCCCGCCTCTGGGCCGTGCGGCAGCTCGGGAATCAGGGCGGCGCCTATGGCAATGCCGTCGTTGCCGCGCTCGCTCAGGTGCTCACTCACGACGCCTTCAACGGCGCCCGCCAGGCCGCCGCCGTGGCATTGGGCAACGTCGCCAGCCCCGCCGCACAGTCCGCCCTGTTGGCTGCCCTGCCGGCGGAAACGAACAGCCACGTCCGCGCCGCCGTGGCCGGCGCCTTGGGCCACTTCCCGCGCCAGCAGACGGTGTATCAGGCCCTGGTGAACGAGCTGCACAGCGACCAGAGCTACGCCGCCGAAGCCGCTGCCGCCGTCTCACTCGGCCAACTGCACATGCCCGGCGCCTTTGCGGTGCTGGCCGCCACGGTTCGGTCCCAGCCCGAGATCCATGTGCTGCAAGGCGCGCTGGTCGGCCTGACGGAAACCCACAACCCCGCCGCCGCCCCCATCTTTTTGGCCGCCGCCAAAAACGGCCAGCCCGAACGGGAGCGCCTGGTGGCCCTCGACCTGCTGCCGCGGCTCAAGGCGGCGATCGGCGGAAAACCCGCCTGGCAATCCCAACTCGCCGGCTTGGTGCGGGAAACCGAGCACGATCCCTTCCCCTTCGTGGTCTCCGAAGGCGAGCAGCTCATCGGCGCCTACCGCCTGACCCAATTCGAGCCCTTCCTCCAGGCCCGCGCCGCCGGTGCCGCCACCCCTACCGGCCGCCGCGCGGCTCGCCGCATTCTGGCTCAAATGCAGGCGCCGCCCAAAGCTGCCGCCTCCGCGGCCCGCCTCGATCAGCTCGAGGGGCAAATCCGCAAGCTCCAAGCCCAAGTCCACGCCCTGGAGCAGCGCCCCGCGCCGCCTCAGCCGTAGGCCACCGGGCCGCCGCGCCCGCGCCCCCCGCAACGGCCGGCCGCCGAATCTCCGCGGTAGGCTGCTGCCCGCCCGTCCCTGCCCGTGCTTCCTGTCAGAATCTTAAGAGTTGTGCCGGATTTCCCCCCCACCGCCGCCGCGCCCGCTGCCGCGCCGCCGCGCCCGGACG
Organism: Terriglobales bacterium; assembly: GCA_050746205.1. GTDB lineage: Bacteria > Acidobacteriota > Terriglobia > Terriglobales > SCQP01 > JAKAUF01. The sequence continues at coordinate 6,087 of JBOGKW010000010.1, forward strand.
CCGGCGACGCCCCCACGCTGCGCCACCGCCTGGAATACGCCCCCGTGTGGCTGGCCAAAACCGCCCTCGGCACCCTGCCCCGCCCCGCCGCCCGGGCCATTGGCTATAGCGTCGCCGCTGCGTTCTACTACGTCCACCACCGCCTGATTCGCGTGGGCGAGCGCAACCTCGGCCTCGCCTTCCCGGAGATGCCGCTCGCCGAGCGCCGGCGGCTGCTCCGCCGCTTGTACCATCACCTCGGCCGCCAATTGGCCGAGTTCTGTCTGTTTCCCCGCGCCCGCCGCGACACCATCGGCGCGCTGGTGGAAACCGTCGGCCTGGAGCATTTTCTCGCCGCCCGTGCCCGCGGCCGCGGCGTTTTGATCCTGACCGCGCATCTGGGCGCATGGGAACTCTCCAGCTTCGCCCATAGCCTGAACGGCTATCCCATGAAGTTCGTCATCCGCCCGCTGGACAATCCCTACCTCAACGCCATGGTCAACCGCTACCGCGGTCTGTACGGCAACCAGCCCATCGGCAAGCGCGGCTTCGCCCGCCAGTTGGTCACCGCCATGCGGGACCGCGAATCGGTCGGCATTTTGCTGGACCAAAACTCCTCCCCGCCGCAGGGCTGCTTTGTTCCCTTCTTCGGCACGCTGGCCTGCACCGCCACCGGCCTGGCCCGCATTGCCCAGAGCACCGGCGCCGCGGTGGTGCCCGGCTTCACCGTTTGGGAGCCAGCGTGGCGCCGCTACGTCTTGTACTTTGGCTCCGAGATTCCAACTCGGCGCAGCGGCGATGACGAGGCCGACACGGTCGCCAACACCGCCGCCTACACCGCCGTGCTCGAAGGCTGGATCCGCCGCTATCCCGATCAATGGCTCTGGGTCCATCGCCGCTGGAAGACCCGCCCCGCCGGCGAGCCATCCATTTATTGACGCTATGGAGGCTGAGAATCCTTCTCCGCAAGCCGGGGCTTCGGCCGGGCAAAGCCCGGCCGAAACACAAGCCGGAGGCTTACCCCGCCTGGCGCCGCCTGTAGCCCACCGGCCCCGCCGCCGACCGCGCGCCGCGCTGCTGCTGGCGGTTCTCGCCGCCGCTGGCTTTGTCGTCTTGGGTTGGGTCATGTTCTTGCATGGCCTGGGCGCTTTCGGCCTGGTCGGTCCCGACGAACCTCGCTACGCCGAGATCGGCGCGGAGATGCTGGCCGCCAAAAATTTCATCACCCCCCATCTGCTCGGCCGCCCCTGGCTAGAAAAACCGGCGCTGGAATACTGGCTCATCGCCGCGGGCGAGGGGCTGCGCGGCCTGAATGCCGCCGGCGCTCGCCTGGCCAACGCCCTGCTCGGCCTGCTGTTGGCCGCCGCCCTGATCGCTTTCGCCGCCGCCCGCCGCGGCGCGCCCGCCGCCACCTGGACCGCCGCCCTCGCCCTTACCTCGATCTTCATGTTCGGCTTCGCCCGCGCCGCCACCACCGATCTCCCCCTGGCGGCGTTGATGAGTTTCTCGCTGCTCTTCCTCTATCTGTGGCTGCGCCCGCAAATCCGCCCCGGCGGCCCAGCAAACCGCGTGTGGCTGTGGGCCGCCGCTGCCTTTCTCGGCCTCGCGGTCTTGGCCAAGGGCCCCGTGGCAATCGTGATCGAGGGTCTGGTGCTGGTGTTGATGGCGGCGCGCTTTCGCCGCAGGGATTGGCTCCGCCAGGTGCTGAGTCCCGGCGCTATCCTCGCGTTTTGCATCGTCACGCTGCCCTGGTATGTGGCCGTGTCCATCCGCACGCCGGCCTTTCTCAAGGTCTTTTTCTGGCAGAACAACATCCAGCGCTTCGCCAGCAATCGCTATCAGCATCCTCAGCCGGCCTGGTTCTATCTCCCCATTCTGTTGCTCGCCCTTTTCCCCTGGAGCGGCTGGGGCTTGCTGCCCCTGGCTAAGCTCTTTGGCCGCCGCGCCGCAAACGGCCGCGCTTCCCAGCCCGAACCACCGGCCGATGGCCTGCTCTGGTTTCTATGGCTCTGGCTGATCGTTGTCGTCGGCTTCTTCAGCCTGTCGCAATCCAAGCTGCCTGGGTACATCCTGCCGGCCATCCCCGCCGCCATTCTCCTCGTCGCCTTCGCCGCCGCCTCGCGGCCCACGCCTCGCTGGCCGGGGCTGATCAGCGCCGTGCTGACCGGTGCGGTGCCCATCGGCATCCTCGCCTTCCCTTGGCTGTTCACGCCCAACGCGTGGCGTCCGCCGGCCCGCTATTTCTTGCATAATCCCACCCTCTGGATGGCCGGCGTGGGCACGGTCGTGGTTCTGTGCATCCTGGTCTGGCGCCGTCGCTTCACCGCCTATGTCGCGCTGACCTGCGCCATCCTCGCCGCCGCCGCCTGGTCGCTGACCGGGCCCCTCGCTACGCAGGTCAACGCCATCGCCAGCGCCCGCCCCCTAGCCACCGCCATGTGGACCCGATGCGGCCCCGCCGCCGTGGCCCCGCTGCCCATCCGCGATCCCGGCCAAGCCTCCGCGCCATTCGCCGCCGGCAGTTGCGCCGGCCAAAATCTCTATCAGTTCCGGCTTCCGCGGGCCATGACCTATGGCCTCGCCTTCTACCTGCACCGCCGCCCCCTGCCGCTCGGCCTTCGCTCCCCCTGGCCGGCGTCCGGCCTGGTCGCCACCGCTCGCCGCCGAATCCCCGCCCTGGTGAACGCCGCTGCGCGCCACGGGCGCTCCGCCCGCCTGGCCGTCGAAGCCCCCCTCGGCGCCAACTGGGCTTTGCTCTGGCTAGCCTCGCCGCCCGCGGCCGCGGGCCCCTCCCCGCCCGCCGCGCCGCCCGCGCGCCATTGACCCGTGTCCGGCCAATGCCTACACTGGCCACACCCTTCCCGGAAGGCGAAACGAACATGGTCCGACCCCCCGCAGACACTCTGCCCCGAACGCGGCACTTTCTGCTCTTCGCCGCCCTCGCCACCGCCGCTCTCGCCGCGGCGCCGCTGGCGCTCCCCGCCGCTGCGCCGTCCTCAGCCGGACCGATCCGCCTGGACCCCGCCGCGATGGCCCGCCTAGGCCGGGTAAGCCCCCGTTTCCAGTCCTTCAACATTGAAATGGTCGAGGTCACCGGCGGTCATTATTGGAAGCCCTACCCGCGCCATCCCACCGCCAGCCGAAGACCCCAGTCTTCGAACCTAGCGGCGTTGTTCGCCCAAGCGGTTATGCAGATCGCTCCCATCAACCTCGCCAACCCCCGCCTCCGCCGCCTAGCCACGGCCCTCGGCCCCAGGTATCTGCGCGTCAGCGGCACCTCGGCCAATTCCGTCTATTTCTTTGACGGCAATGGCCCGGCGCCGAAGCAGCCGCCGGCGGGTTTTACCACCGTCTTGACCCGGGCGGAATGGCGCGGGGTCATCCGCTACGCCCGCGCCACCGGCGCGCGCATCGTCACCTCGTTCGCCATCAGCCCCGGCACCCGCGACGCCCGCGGCGTCTGGACCGCCGCCCAGGCGCGCCGTTGGCTAGCCTTCACCCGTGCCGCCGGCGGCCGTATTGCGGCGGCGGAGTTTATGAATGAGCCCAATATCGCCGGCTTCGGCGGGGCGCCCAAGGGCTACGACGCGGCGGATTTCGGCAGCGACGTCCGCATCTTCCGCCGCTTCCTTCACAGCGATGCGCCGCATATGCTGCTGGTCGGCCCAGGAACGACGGGCGAGGGACCCTATGCCATGGCCGGGGGCCCGGTCCAGATGCTGACCACCGCCGCGCTGATGCGAGCCACCGGACCCGTCTTCCCGGTTTTCAGCTATCACCTCTACGCCGCATTGTCCCAGCGCTGCGCGGCGATCGGACCCTCGATGCAGGTCACCGCCGCCCAGGCGCTGTCGCCGCAATGGTTCTCACGCCCGGAAAATATCAACGCTTTCTACGCCGGCATCCGCAGCCGCTTCGAGCCGGGCAAGCCGCTCTGGATCACGGAGACCGCCGACGCCGCCTGCGGCGGCAATCCCTGGGCCGCGCGTTACCTGGACACGTTCCGCTACCTGATCCAGCACGGCAGCCTGGCCCGCCACGGCGTCCAGGTGATCATGCACAACACGCTGGTGGGCAGCACCTACGGCTTGCTCGCTGAAGGCACTTTCCGGCCCCGCCCGGATTATTGGGCCGCGCTCCTATGGAGCCGGCTGATGGGGGCTACCGTCCTCGATCCCCGCGCCGCTTCCGCGCCCAACACCTACATCTACGCCCAATGCCTCCGCGGCCACTCCGGCGGCGTCGCCCTGCTGGCGTTGAACGCCGGTCGTCAGGCCGCCACCCTTCGCTTGCCGCTCGCCGCCGAGCGCTACACGCTGACCGCGCCCAGCCTGGAATCCCGCTACGTCGCGCTCAACCGCCAGACGCTGCGGCTAGGCCCGGACAACGCCATGCCCGATCTTGGCGGCAAGCCGGTGCGCGCCGGCAACGTTTCATTGCCGCCCCTCAGCTCCAATTTCTTCGCCCTTTCCGCCGCCCACAACCCCGCCTGCCGGTAACGCTGGCCCTTCGTTCAAGTGGGGTGCGCGTCGCGCCCTGCCGCGGCAGCGGGGTCAGCGTCCCGGCTAGGCCTTAAGCCCACGACAGCCGCGCAGCGAAAAAGCCTTCGGTCTGGAACTCCCCGGGCAAAATGCGGAAGTATCCCTCCGCCGTCGCCAGCTCTGCCGCCTGTGCGCGCAGCCGCCCCGCCGCGGTCAGCCGCTCCAGCGCCGGCCCCAGCGGCGCCAATCGCAGTTCGCGATGCCGCGCCAGAGCCGCCTGGACCACATCCTCGCCTTCCTCCCGCTCCAGCGAGCAGACCGCGTACAGCAGCACCCCGCCCGGCGCCAAGGCGGCGATGGCGCAATCGAGAATGGCCGCCTGGTACCGGCCCAGCCGCGCCGGATCCTCCGGCCGCAGCCGCCACCGGATCTCCGGATGCCGTTGCAGCGTGCCGGTTCCAGTGCAGGGCGCATCCACCAGCACGGCGTCAAACCGTTGCTCCAGCGGCAGCGGCCGTGTGGCATCCGCCACGACCACTATCGCCTCCGGCCCCAAGCGCCGCCGCAGCGCGCGTGCCCGGTGCGGATGCAGCTCGACGGCGACCAGCCGCGCCCACGGCGCTTCCGCCCTCAGAATCGCCGTCTTTCCTCCCGGCGCGGCGCAACAATCCAGGATCGCGGACCTCCCGGCCGGCTCCAGCAGCAGCGGCAGCAACTGCGAGGCCTCATCCTGAATGGCGATGTCCCCGGCGGCGGCCAGGGCGGAGTGGGCGGCATCGCCCTGGGTCACGCGCAGCGCCTGGGGCAGCAACTCCCCCGGCACGGTCACAATGCCCTCGCTGGCCAAGGCGTGCGTCGCCGCCGCCACGGGCAACCCCGGGCGCAGCCGGAGCGCCGCCGCAGGCGCTCGATTGTCAAACGCGCAGACGCGCCGCAGCGCCTCCGAGCCCCAGCGGGCCTCCCACCGCGCCAGTAACCACGCCGGGTGCGAGGTCTCAATCGCCCGCCGCGTCATCGGATCATCTTCCCGCGCCAGCAGCGCTGCCAACGCCGGCCGTGGCTGTTCCCGCAGATCATTCCGCAGCACCGCGTTCACAAAACCCGCCGTCTTGGTCCCGGCCGCCTTGGCCAACTCCACGCTCTCATGCACCGCCGCCACCTCCGGCACGCGGCTCAAAAAATGCAGTTGATACATCCCGATGCGCAGCGCCCGCAAGGCCGCCGGAGCGATCTTCTCCACCGGCCGCCGCGCCGCCCGCCCAATCCGGTAGTCCAACTCCCCCCGATGGCGCAACACCCCGAAGGCGATCTCCTGCGCCAAGCGCCGGTCCGGCGGCGAAAGCTGGCGCGCCCGCGGCCCGCGCAGCAATTCGCTGAGATAGGCGGACCGTTCCTCCACCGCGGCCAGCCACGCATCGGCCGCTTGTCGTGCCGGCGAAGCAGGCATGATCCAGCTTATCGCGGCAACGTCGAGCGCAATCCCGTTGCCGCCGGCCTGGTTGCCAGGGCGTCCTCGCCTGACTGAACGTGGGACGGGCCTCCCGCCCGGCTGAGCGTAGGACAGGCGTCCTCGCCTGTCTGCCTCCGACCAAGCTGCTTCCCTGCCTGGCAGCCGAGACGGCTGCCCTACGGGCGGCGCCCGCGGGACCGGCGTCCTCGCCTGTCTGAACGTGGGACAGGCGTCCCGCCTGTCTGAACGTGGGACGGGCGTCCCGCCCGTCTGCCTCCGACCAAGCTGCTTCCCTGCCTGGCAGCCGAGACGGCTGCCCTACGGCAGGGCCCGTGGGACAGGCGTCCTCGCCTGCCTGAACGTGGGACAGGCGTCCCGCCTGTCTGCCTCCGACGAATCTATTTCCCTGCCCGGCAGCCGAGACGGCTGCCCTACGGGCGCGGCCCGCGAGACAGGCATCCTCGCCCAGCTGAACGTGGGACAGGCGTCCCGCCTGTCTGCCTCCGACCAAGCTGCTTCCCTGCCTGGCAGCCGAGGCGGCTGCCCTACGGGCGGCGCCCGCGGGACCGGCGTCCCGCCCGGCTGAACGTGGGACAGGCGTCCCGCCTGTCTGCCTCCGACGAAGCTATTTCCCTGCCCGGCAGCCGAGACGGCTGCCCTACGGGCGGGGCCCGCGGGACCGGCATCCTCGCCTGTCTGAGCGTAGGACAGGCGTCCCGCCTGTCTGCCTGCGACCAAGCTGCTTCGCCGCATCCGCCACTGGGCGGTCGAGCCGCCCGGGCGGATCGCCTAAACTTTGAAAATGCCCGATGCCAATGGCGGTCCCGCCACCCACGCCGCCGACGTCTACGCCGTCTTCGGCCCCGAGCCGGAGGTCACCGCGTACGCGTTGGCCAAATACAGCCGCTCCGCCCTGCCCCTGCGCGAGGCGCTGCGCGAGATCAGCGGCCAACAAGCCGAAAAGTTCCTCAATACCTTTTACTTCCAATATGGCCACCGCTCCATCGCCGACCTCGCCCATGTCGCCTTGGCCATTGAGCGGCTCTCGATCCTCGCCGCCATTGATGTGGCGGATGAGAGCAAGTGGGACGGCCAGGAGCGCTCCACCCGCTACCAGGCTTTCCGCCACGGCGATTGGATCACGCCGCCCGAGCTCGACTCCGCCCAGGGCGACGGCTTCACCGCCGCCATGGCCGCGCTGTTTGACGGCTATGAGGCCGCTGCCGTCGCCGTCCGCGAACATTACCGCCGCACCGTCCCGCGCCCGGAGGCGATGAAGCCCGAGACCTATGACCGCACCCTGCGCGCGCGCGCCTTCGATGCCGCCCGTTATCTGCTCCCCCTAGGCACGCAAACCAGCCTCGGCCAAATCGTCAGCGCGCGGGTCTTGGAACAGCAGATCGTTCGCCTCCTGTCCTCCCCTCGCGCCGAGGTTCGCGCCATCGGCGCCGCCCTCAAGCGCGCCGCCAGCGAACCCGCGTTCGATCCGCGCGCGCCCCAGACCGGCGCCGCCACCGGCGTCCGCGTCGCCCCCACGCTGGTCAAATACACCGATCCCAATCCCTATCAGATGGAAACCCGCCGCGCGTTGGCCGCCGCCGCCGCGGAGCTGCTTGGCGAGACCCCAATCGCCGCCGCTCCCCGCGTGGAGCTGGCCCCGGCCCTGCCCTTGGAAATCGAACTGCCCGCCACCCTGCTCTACTCCGCCTGCCACCATCCCTATCGCCAAGTCGCCGACGCCGTGGCCGCCCTTCCCGCGGCCCGCCGCCAAGAAATCCTCTCGCTGGCGACCCGCGCTCGCGGCCCGCACGACGAAATGGCCCGTCCCTTCCAAGCCGGCGCTGCACTGGCCTTCGATCTCTGCATGGACATCGGCGGCTTCCGCGACCTGCACCGCCATCGCCGCTGCACGCAAATCCCCCAGGACTTCACCTTCGGCCACGGCTATGAAACCCCAAACGTCTTTGCCACCGCCGGCTGGGAGCCCGACTTCCACCGCGCCATGCGGGCGGCCCGCGATGCCGCCGCTCCCCTCGGCGAGCCCGGCCATTATCTGTTGCCTCTCGGTTACCGCCACCGTTGCCTTTTCAAGATGGATTTGGCCGAGTTGATCTACATCGCCGAACTCCGCACCGCCCCCGGCGGCCACATCGCCTATCGCCGCGTTGCTTGGGAGATGTGGCAAGCCGCCGCCCGCCGCCATCCCGCGCTTGCCGATCTTGCCCGGGTTTGCGAGCCCACCGAGCAGGACGCCCTGCTGCAACGCTGACCGCCATGGGACGGCCTTTTCACGGCCGTTCCGAGTCGCCGCGAGCCAGCCGTGCCCCGCCCGTCGGTTGCAGCCGGGGCAGCCGCCCTCCGGGCGCGTGGCGTGGGAGAGGCGTCAGCCTGTCGCGCTCGAGCCGCGGCACGACGCCGGCCCACGTGCTCCGGTCCGAGCGGCCAAACCGGGGCCCCTCGCGGTCCGCACGGGACGTTGCTCATCCCATTGCCCTTCGCGCGGGCCATTCCGGTCCCGCCATCGGCTGGACCGCCCCTACCGCCAGCAGCCCCGTGAATCGCTCGTCGAAAACGGACCCAGGTAGGTTTTCCCGCGCCAGTCGGGCCACGCCTCCTTGAACCGCGCCGCCAGCCATTCCCCCCCAATGGCCACAGAGGATTCATGGGAAGCGTAAACCAGCCAGTCAGCCTCGCCCGCCGTGAAATATTCCTCCATGGCGACACCGAGCGCCATGGCCAGCAGCGACAAAGCGGTCTCGTAATCGTTGGCGGGACCCCAAGCGTGGAGATGAAGCACCTGTTGGATGCCCCGCTCGGCAAGCGCCTCAACCAGCAACTTCGCCCCCGCGCGCGCCCCAAATAGCTCGCGGTGGAACACGAGCACGTCAGCTGGCTGCTCGCCCTCCGTTAGCGGGAACCAGCAGTTTCCCCGCAGACCCCACCGGACGGCAGCGCGCTCCCACGCGGCCCGCCCCTCGGTGGCATCGAGCGTCCGGTGAAACGCGAGCGGCCTGACCTCTTGCCAACAGAGCGTGCCCGACGAGGCTACCCAGCGTTGGAACTCCTCGGCCTCGGCGGATATGGGGGCGGCCGCGCGCGGGTCCCGGAGTGTCGCCTGCGTCGCCGCGCGGGCCGCCTCCGCCGACGCCGTCAGCCGCGCGCACAGCCTTTTCCCGGAACCGGCCAGCGCGGGGACAATCCGTTCGACCTCGTCCAGCAGCGCCTGCGCCAGCAGCTTGCGCGGGAATATCTGGTAGGCCGCGTCCGAGTAGGCCCAGCTGATCTTCCCCGCGGTCGCCACTCGCTCGCCCCCAGCCTCCTTTAGCGCCGAATAACGATCCCCCCACCTCCAGATCTCCCCGAGGCAAAACCGGCGCGCCGCGGTGTGAACCGCCTCGATCTCATCCATATCCTCCGCCCACCGCTATGGTACAAGCCCTCCCCGCGCCCTCCCAAGCTCCCACACCGTCCCACGGCCCCACGTCTCTTCGTTCCCCTCCGGCAAAGCCACTTTTGCTCTCGCGTTTCTCCCGCCCGTCGCCCTGGCGGGTGCTGGCCCTCGCCGCCTGCATTCCCGTTCCCGCCGCCGCCCCTGCCCGCCCGCATTCCCCGGCAAGCTGGAAGGGCACGTGGGACCGCCTTTCCAGGCTGTCGCGTGCGGCGGGAACGCCTCTCTCCCATGAGAGCCTGAAAAGGTGCGCCTGTGGATCGCCCTCGCCGCGGCACTGGCCCTGCCCCTGTTTGGCCCTCGGGCGCCTCGCCGCCCGCCGCGCTTCGCCACGGCCCGCCCCGGCTACGCCTGGCGCTTTCCTCGCGACGCCGGCGCCCATCCCGCCTTCGCCAATGAATGGTGGTATTTCACCGGCAACCTCCGCGGTTCGCACGGCCACCGCTTCGGCTTCGAGCTCACCTTTTTCCGCATTTCGCCTTTCCCCGGCGCCACCCTTCGCCAGGACATATACTTTGCGCACTTTGCCGTCAGCGACCTCACCGCCGGCCGCTTCTTTTTTCACGTCCGCGCCCGCCGCGGACTTTGGGGCCAAGCCGGCGTCGGCGGCTCGCCGCTGCGAATCTGGAACGTAAACTGGCGCGCCCGTTTTGGCCCGCGCGGCCCGCGGCTGCTTGCGGCCCGTTGGGGCGGCTTTGCCGTGCATCTGGTGCTGCACCCGGGCCGTCCTCCCAGGCGGATGTTTAACGGGCCGGACGGCTATTCCCGCAAAGGTCCGGCGCCCAGTGAAGCTTCGGAGTACTATTCCCTTCCCCGCCTTCCCGCAGCCGGGACCATCACCGCCGCCGGGCGCCGTTTCTCCGTCCGCGGCGCCGTCTGGATGGATCACGAGTTCGCCACCGACCAGCTCGCCCCCAGCCAGATCGGCTGGGATTGGATGGGCCTGCAGTTCGACCCTGTGGGCCGGGGGTCCTCGCCTGACCGCCGCCGTACCCAGCCGGCGCAGGCGCCCTCGCCGACCCCACCCGCTCCCCGCGACCTGTTGCTGTTTCAACTCCGCGACCGGGACGGAAAGGTGGACCCCTACTCGGCCGGAACGCTCCGCACGCGGCACGGCGATGCGTCGCTCCTTGCGCGCCAATTTGAGATGCTCCCGCTCCGCATCTGGCGCAGCCCCGCCACCGGCGGCCGCTATCCCGTCGTCTGGCGCCTGCGCATCCCCAGCCGCCATCTGCGGCTCACCGTCACCGCCGCGCTCGACGATCAAGAACTCCGCGCCCGCGCCCCCATGGCGGTGGATTACTGGGAAGGCGCCGTCCGCGTCTCTGGCCGCTGGCGCGGGCGGCCGATACGCGGCGTCGGTTACCTGGAAATGACCGGCTACAGCCATCCCTTCGCCGCTCTGCACTCCCGCGGCAACTTGGGGACGCACTGAGCACCAGCGGGCCTCCGCTGCCGGCCGCCCCACTCCAGCGTGCCCGCCGCCCCCGAACGCGCGGCTCCACAACCAGTTCTCCGCTGGTGACCGCGTGCCCGTGGCAGCAGCGACCGGCACGAAGCCTGCAGTTGCGCCCCGTCCATTCAACTGCGCTGCTTCCGCAGGGGCGCTGGTTCCAGCCGCCGGGGGATAGACTGGAGGGTAGGCAGATTTTGTAGCCCGCTCCCCGCCCGCGCATCGAATTAGCTTGGTTCTCGCCCGCCCAACCCGATCCCGACAGCTACTCGTCCTGCTGCTGCTGGCGGTGGTGCCTTTCGTGAGTTGGGTGGGCAGCACCGGCGGCATCCCCATCTGCTGCTGGGGCAGTCGGCAGTGTGCGATGACGGCGATGGCCGGCATGGCGGCACCGTCCGGCCCGGCGATGACCCAGTGCGCTCGTCGTCCCACTTGCCAAATGCACTCGGCGGTGCAATTGATTCTTCCCGCTCCCGCTCTGCCGGTGTTTCCCAGCAGCCTCACCGCCCGCCTTCATCCTCCCGTTCCCATCGGCGCCTGGCGCGCCGAAGCCACGTCCGCCCCGCTCCCCGCGCATTCCCGTCCCGTCTACCATCCCCCGCTCGGCTAACCCTGGCCCAAGGGGGCAGGCCTCCGCGCCTGCCCAACCGCGCCGCCGCTGGGGGGCGGCGCGCCGTATCCGTCCGCATAGCGGCTTAGCCCGCGCGCCGGTTTCCAACGCCGCGTGGCGCTCAATGAGGGGGTTAGCTTGGTGAAGCCTTTCGTGCTCGTCGGGGCCTTGGCCCTCGCGTTTTCCCTGCCGGCTCTGGCGCAGCAGCCCGCCACCGTTCGCGGCATCGTCCATGATCCCGATCACCGCCCCATCCCGGCCGCGCAGGTGACGCTGCGGTCCGCGGCCCACCCCGCCCAAGCCGCGCGCGCGACGAAAACCAATGCCAACGGCGAGTTCAGCTTCGCGGCGGTCCCCGCCGGAACCTATACGATCACGGCGACCAGGCGCGGCTTTCAGCAGCAATCGAAACAGGTGCAGGCGCCGGCCGGCGGGGAAACCCCGGTGGTGCACATCCTGCTGCCCATCCAAGCAGCGCGGCAGCGGGTGACTGTGATGGAGCACGCCGAAACCCTGAACACCCAGACCTCGACCACCCAGACCATGGTCTCGGCCAAGCAGATCGCACGGGCCCCTGGCGCGCTTCAGGTCAACAGCATGGCCATGATCACCGATTTCGTGCCCGGCGCCTATGTGGTGCATGACATGTTGCATGTCCGCGGCGGTCACCAGGAGTCCTGGTTCGTGGACGGCATTCCCGACCTCAACACCAACATCGCCAGTACCGTCGGCCCCTCGGTCGATCCGGCCAACCTCGCTGAGTTGCAGGTGCAAACCGGCGGCTACTCGGCGGAGTACGACAACCACGCCTATGGCTTTTTCAACGCCATTACCCCCTCCGGCTTCGACATGAACAACACGGCGCAGTTGATCGCCACCTATGGCAACTACGGCCAAACCAATGACCTGTTGAGCTTCGGCGGGCACAACGATCGTGTCGCCTATTACGGCAGCGTGGACGGCGATTTTTCCCAACTCGGCCTTTATCCTCCCATCGCCAACCCCCTCCACGACACCACTGCCGGCTTGGGCGCCATGATGTCCCTCCTGGTGAACGCGTCGCCGGAAAATCAGTTCCGCTTCGTCGCCCAGCTCCAAGGCAATAACTATCAGATCCCCAACACCCAGGCGCAGCAAGGCGCCGGCATCGCCGACCTGGACGTCGAACGCGACAACCTAGTGGGCATGACCTGGACGCATACCGCGGCCAATGGCGTCACCCTCACATCCGCGCCGTTCTACCATTTCAACCGCGGCGATTATGAGGGCGGACCGGCCGACACGCCGTACATTTTGGACGACAATCGCCGTTCCAACTACTATGGCGACCTCACCAGCCTGACCATCCCGCTCAACAACGACACGCTGACCACCGGGTTTTATCTCTGGGGCGAGCACGACGACACCTATTTCAACCTCCGGCCCAACCCCGGAACGCAGCAGAACGTGCAGTCCTTCGCGCCGTCGGCCAACTCCGAGTCGGGTTTTGTCGAGGACGCCTACCACCCCGTCTCCTGGCTGCACCTGAACGGCGGGGTCCACTTCACCCGCTACAGCGGCTTGGTGCAGGAAACGGCCACCGACCCCCGGGTCGGCGCGGCGGTGGAATTACCCTATGTGCACTGGATCGCGCACGGCTACTACTCGGATTATTATCAGGTGCCGCCGCTGGACACCGTCTCCGGCCCATTGCTGCAATTCGCCGTCCAGCAGGGCTACCACTTCGTGCCGCTGGACGGCGAGCGGGACCAGCAGTGGGACGCGGGCCTGACCATTCCCCTTCGTAGCTGGTACCTCAACTTCGACCACTTCCGCACCGCCGCCACCAACTTCCTGGACCATGACGAGATCGGCAGCTCGGACATCTTCTTGCCCTTGACCGACGCCGCCGCCAACATCCAAGGCAATGAGGTCACGCTGCGGTCGCCGCGTTTGTTCAACCGCGCCGAGTTGAGCGTCGCCTGGTCCAACCAGATCGCCCGCGGCCTCGGACCGGTCACCGGCGGATTATTGGAGTTCGCCCCGACGTCGTACTTTTACCTGGACCACGACCAGCGCAACACCGTGAACGCGGTGCTGACCACCGATCTGCCCTGGCAGGCCTGGGCTTCATTTGTGGACAGCTACGGCTCCGGCTTTGTTAATGGTGATGGGCCCCCGGGTCACCTGCCGCCGCACGACACGGTGGGCCTTTCCGTCGGAAAACAGTTCACCGAAAGCCTATCGGCCAGCTTGAACATCACCAACGTGGCCAACTCGTTGTTCCTGCTCGACAACAGCAACACCTTCGGCGGCACGCATTGGGAGTATCCGCGCCAGATCTACGTCCAACTCCGCTACCACTTCCACTACTAACCCCAGCGCCATGCGCGTCCAAGGACCTCTCCGGACAAACCGCAACGCAAAACGAAAAGGAGGCGAGGCGTGACACTCCTACAGAAGTCCGGCCCCTGCTGCGCGGTGGCGGCCGGACTGGCGATAACGCTAGCGATCAGCGCACCGGCGCAACAGCCGACGACGCTGAAAGCCACTCACCCTATCACTGTCACTCACGCCAGCCAACTACCGCCCCACATCAGCGGGCCCGAACCGCCCGTGGTGCGCGACCCTGCCGTTCCCCCCTTCCACGCCAAGCCGCCCATCACCCCTCTGCCCCCAACGCTGCCCGCTAGCGACTTCAACGACCCGCGGGTGCAGACCGCCTACGAGATGGCGGCCAAAATCAAGAACGTCTTGTACCAGGAGCCCTGCTTTTGCGGCTGCAATAAGACGCTCGGCCACACCAGCCTGTACGACTGCTTTGCCGGCACGCACGCTTCCATCTGCGAGACCTGCCTAATGGAAGGCATCTTCGTCTATTTGCAAACGAAGAAGGGCCAGACGCCGGTACAAATCCGCGCGGAAATGATTCAGGGGAAGTGGAAGTCGGTCCACTTGAACGAATTCCTTAACCCCGGACGGTATTGAGCGCAGCCCACGGGCCCCGGCTCCGTTTGCCGGCGGCCGCTGCGGCATCCCCCGCTGCGCGGACGAGTGTGCGTGGAACCGGCTTCGGCCGGTGTGGCGCCGGCTCTGATCCGGCGTCCCGGTCCTTGGCAAGCGCCGCCCTGGTGGCCGCTGGCGCATCGCTTCGCTCTGGGGCTTTCGTACAACCCGGCCGGACAGCTCAGCATCTGACGCAAGTGGAACGGAGTGTGCGTCCCGAGCCTGTCGCAAGCGATCCGCCCCATCTCCGGCCCGTCCGGAGCGCGGATTCAGGCAAGCGGAAAAATGTCGCATTTCCGCATGCAACCCGCTGAAAACAAACGACCGGCCATGCGACGAGTTACTTCCGTCCGCAGCCCCGCCGGGCCCCGTCCACCCGGTGCCTAGGGCACGCGCACGGAAGCGGCGGCCATCGTGTGATCCCAGGCGAAGCGCAGCTGCGCGGTGTGCGGACCGGTGCGATGGAAGGAAATCGTGAACGGATCCACTCGCGCGCGCGCGTGGTGGACGCCAATCGTCTCGCGGGCCAAATCGTATTGCTGGCCCGGATACGGAATGCCCCACTCGCCCGTTTTCTTGCTGATGATCAGCGTCCAATCGCGGGCATTGGGGATGGCAAATAGCGTGTAGGTGCCGGCGGCGAGGTGCTGCCCGGCCAAGACAATGGGCGCGGTGGTGGTCAGCGTCGTGGCCTGGTTCGCCCCCAATCGCCAGACCTGGCCAAAGGGCACCAGATACGCGGAGCCGGCGCCGAAAATCAGCCGCGGATGATGCGGTGCCTTCGGGTTGCGGATATAGGGGCGGTGATAGGTGAGGGTCAGGCTGGCGCCGGCGAGGCGCAGCGTGGCCGTGCCTGGCGGACTGAGCGGCTTGCGCGGCGGGGCGGCGGCCAGCGCGACGGCCAGAAAAAGGCCAACGAGGGCGACAGAAGCGGGAGCGGCTTTGCGCATGGCAGTGAACCTCCGGGACACTATATACCAGCGCGGATGGTTCGGACACACTCGGGCGTCGCCTGCCGCAGCGGGCAGGCGGGTTCCCGCCGGCCCGCCCGTGGCGTGGGGCCGGCTTTTTAGCCGGTCAGGTGCGGCGGCTTTTCCGCCTCGGCGCGCGGGAAAAGCGCGGGGGACTCTGGCCGCCGAGAGACGCCTTCCGCAGCGCCCGCCAGCCCCCGTCTCCACGCCGTGTTCCTTGACTCTAAATATTTGATATAATTGGATTTACATCAAATGCCGGACGATCCCAGCAACCCCCAATTGCCGCTCGCGAGCGATGGCCAGGACGGCGGCAACGCGAACAAGAATCTGCTCCCGATCAACATCGAGGAGGAGATGCGGCGGTCCTATTTGGACTACGCCATGTCGGTCATCATTGGCCGTGCGCTCCCGGACATCCGCGACGGCCTGAAGCCAGTGCACCGGCGCATCCTGTACGCGATGTTTCGCGAGGGACTGCTGTCGAACAAGAAATATTCCAAGTGCGCCGGCGTGGTTGGCGAGGTGCTGAAGAAATATCATCCCCACGGTGACGTCGCCGTCTATGACGCTCTGGTCCGCATGGCCCAGGACTTCACTTTCCGGTATCCACTCATTGACGGCCAGGGCAACTTCGGCTCGGTGGACGGCGATCCACCCGCCGCGTATCGCTACACTGAAGCCCGCTTGGCGCGCATCGCCGAGGAGATGCTGGCCGACATTGACAAGGACACGGTGGACTTCACACCCAACTTCGACGAGTCCACTATGGAGCCGCTCGTCCTGCCCACCCGATTTCCCAATCTCCTGGTCAACGGCGGCGACGGCATCGCCGTCGGTATGGCCACCAAGATCCCGCCGCACAATTTGACGGAGATTCTGGATGCCTCGCTCGAGCTGCTCCACAACCCCAAGGCCCAGCTCGCCGATCTGCTCAAGCACGTCCAAGGCCCCGACTTTCCCACCGGCGGCATCATCCACGGCCGTGGCGGCATCGCCGAAGCCTATCGCCGCGGCCGCGGCGCCTTCCTGGTCCGCGCCAAGGCGGCCACCGAGACGCTCGCCAAGGAGCGCCGCGCCATCGTCGTCACCGAGATTCCCTTCCAGGTCAACAAGGCGCGGCTGATCGAGCGCATCGCCGAACTGGTGCAGGAGAAAAAGGTCGAGGGCATCAGCGACATTCGCGATGAGAGCGACCGCGATGGCATGCGCATCGTGCTGGAGCTGAAGCGCGGCGAGCAGGCTGAGATCATCCTCAACCAGCTCTATAAGCACACCAACCTGCAAACCAGCTTCGGCATGATCCTGCTGGCCGTGGTCAACGGCCAGCCGCGGGAGATGGGCCTGGCCGAGGCCATTCGCCATTTCCTGGATCACCGCGTGGACGTGGTCCGCCGCCGGACCGCCTTTGAGCTGGCCAAGGCGCGCGAGCGCGAGCACGTCTTGGAGGGCTACAGGATCGCCCTGGACAACCTGGACGCGGTCATCAAGCTGATCCGAGCGTCGGCGTCGCCTCGGGAGGCGCGGGAAGGATTGGTGGCCCGCTTCCGGCTCAGCGAGAAGCAGGCGCAGGCCATCCTGGACCTCCAACTCCATCGCCTGACCAGCATGGAGCGGCAAAAGATTCTGGATGAGCTGGAGGAGATCCGCACGCGCATCGCCGAGCTCGAGTCCATCCTGGCCAGCGAGAAAAAGCTGCTCGGCGTCATCGCGGACGAGCTGAAGGAAGTGCGCAAGGAATACGGCGGCGAAAAAGATCCGCGCCGCACTGCCATCGAGGATGAGGCCGGCGAGATTCGCCTTGAGGACCTGATCCAGGAGGAGACCGTCGCCATCACCGTCACCCACTCCGGCTATTTGAAGCGGACGGCGATCTCCACCTATCGCCATCAGCGCCGCGGGGGCAGCGGGCGGATCGGCGCCGGCACGCGCGGCGAGGATTTCGTCGAGCGCCTCTTCGTCACCTCGACGCACAGCTACATCCTGGTTTTCACCAACAAGGGACGCGTCTATTGGCTGAAGGTCTATGAGATTCCCGACGCCGCCGCCAACGCCAAGGGCAAGGCGGTGCACAACCTAGTGGCGCTGCAGGAAGGTGAGGAAGTCAAGGCCGTCCTTCCGATCAAGGACCTGAATAGCGAAACGGAGTTTATCGTCATGGTCAGCCGCCAGGGGACGATTAAGAAGACGGCGGTCAAGGAGTTCTCCAACCCCCGCAGCGCCGGCATTTGGGCCATGGGCGTCGGCGATGGCGACGAGCTGGTGAACGCGGTGCTGTCGGATGGCGGGCAGCAGATCTTCCTCGCCGCGCATGACGGCAAAGGCATCCGCTTCTCCGAGGACGATGTGCGGCCCATGGGCCGGCAGGCCCGCGGGGTGCGCGGCATGGCGCTCGACCCCGGCGACTTCATCGTCGGCATGGAGACCGCCCGGGACGCCAAGCAACTGATCCTGAGCGTGACCGAGAACGGCTACGGCAAGCGCACGGCGTTGAGTGAATACCGCCGGCAATCGCGCGGCGGCAGCGGCGTCATCAACATCCGCACCAGCGAGCGCAACGGCAAGGTGGCGGCGGTGATGGCGGTGGGCGAGGACACCGAGATCGTGGTCATCAGCCAGCAGGGCAAGATCATCCGCGTCGGCACCGGTGAGATCCGCGAGGCCGGGCGGGCCACCCAGGGCGTCCGCCTGCTGCGGCTGGACGAAGGCGACAAAATCGCCGCCGCCTGCGTCATCCCCGCCGAGGATGGCGAGGCCAACGGCCAAGCTCCCTTGGTGCAGTAAAGCCCGGGCCGCCGTCTCGGCCGCGGCAGGCGAGCCGCCTGCCCCACCCGCCGGCCAAGAAGCCGTATCGTGGAGGTATGACCTGCTGGCGATGCGGCCGCGATATTCCGCTGCTCAGCGGCGAGAAGATCACCAACCGGGACGCCTGTCCCGGTTGCGACGCCGACTTGCACGTTTGCCGCAACTGCCGCCACTTCGACCCCACCGTGCACAACCAATGCCAAGAGACTCAGGCCGAGAAGGTGGAGTACAAGGACCGCAACAACCACTGCGACTACTTCTCGCCGGTCACGGTGGTGGGCCGGGCGGCTCCCCAGGGGGCCGGCGCCAGCAGCGACGCCAAGAAGAAGTTCGACGATCTGTTCAAGCTCTAAAGCTGGAGCCTGCGGCGCCGCCAGCGACGATGCGAAAAAGAAGTTCGATGAGCTGCCCAAACCCTGATAGCCACCAGCCGCGTGCGAAACGCCAGGGGACGCGGCCGCCGCAGCCCGCCAACCCCGGAGACGATCCGTTGCAGGGCCGGCGGCCCACCAGCCACGAACGGCGGTCCGGACGGTCGTGGGATGCCTCGTATCTGGATGGCTCCCCGCCCTGGGATATTGGCCGCCCACAGCCGGCGGTGCTACGTTTGGTGTCCGCAGGAAGATGGGTTGGACCGGTGCTCGATGCCGGATGCGGAACGGGCGAAAATGCGCTTCATATCGCCGCCACTCGGGGATTGCCGGTGCTGGGCGTGGATGTCGCCGAAACGGCGCTAACAATCGCCCGGAAGAAGGCCCGCGCCCGGGGAATTGAGGCCGAGTTCGCCGCGGCCGACGCGCTCGAGTTGAGCCGATTGGGCCGTGTGTTCGCGACGGTGCTGGATTGCGGCCTATTCCACACCTTCCGCGGCGCCGAGCGGCGGAAATACGCGGCCAGCCTGGCGCCGGTGACCCGGCACGCGGGAACGCTGTATGTGCTGTGCTTTAGCGACTCGGGCGCCGACCTAGGGCCGCACCCGGTCAGCCAGGAAGAGCTGCGGGCAGCGTTCGGGCCCGGCAGCGGCTGGAATATCCGTGCGATTGAGCCGGAGCGGATCGAGACCAGGGACCACCAGCACGACGGGCCGGCGTGGCTGGCGACGATCCGGCGCGGCTAGCGGCGGAGCGCAGAGCGGGGGTGCGCCGGGCTCATGGCCGGCTCCGCACCGGCTGAAGCTGCTTCCACGGCCACTACAGCAGGTAGATGACGAAGAACAGCAGCACCCAGATGATGTCCACGAAGTGCCAGTAGTACTCCGCCGCCGTCAGGGAAAAGTTGTAGGTCTGGTCAATCTGGTTCGACTCCATGCGGTAGTAAACCAGCGACAGGAACAACAAGCCGACGCAGACGTGCAGGCCGTGGAAGCCGGTCATCCAGTAGAACTCGCTGCCGAAGGCGCCGTGAGCGTAGGTGAACTTATCAAACGCCTTCAGCGTGCCCCAGTCGTAACCCTGGATGCCAAGGAAGACCAAGCCCAGGGCGATCGTGGCGATGAGCCAATTCTTGGAGGCGCTTTTCTTGCCGCTGAGGAACGCCTTGTGGCACCAGTGGTAGGTGAAGCTGGAGCAGACCAGCAGCATGGTGCCGATGGCCGCGTAGTGGGGATCCAGGTAGGGCGCGCCCACCGGAGGCCAGACCGGTGCGTGCGCGTAGCGCAGATACAGGTTGTGGGCGAAGAAGGAGCCGAAGATGGAGCCTTCCGAAAGCAGGAAATAGAAAAAGCCGCGGCGCAGGATCTTGTAGGTGTAGACCGGATCCTGGCGACGGCGTTCGGCGGCGATGGTAGTGGCCCAGCCCAGGGCGGGGATCAGCACGCAGATGACGGCGCAAAGATAAAACAGCGGCATCACGTGATAGCCGCTGGCCAGCAAAAAGAAGCTGGTGCAGAACAACCCGATGCCGAAGGCGAGCAGGATGGGCCAGCCGTTGGGCTGGGGCGCATGCTCCGCCAAATGGGCGTGGTCGGGGTGGTCCGGCGCCGCCGCGGCGGCGGCCGGACTGGCGGAGGCGTGGGCGGAAAGAGGGTCCATAGTCATTGCGTTCGAGGGGCCGGAGGCGAGCGCTTAAAAATTGCTCTTCCAGGCGTGCTGGCTCCAGGGGAACTGCCAGGTCACCGGGCCCGGCCGAATCCAGCCCCGGCGGACGAAGTAGTAGGACGAGCACAGGCAGCAAAAGGCCACCACCGCCAGGATCCAGCCGAGGCGGCGGTTGCGGCGCCGGAGGACGGGGTCATAGGGGGAGGCGGGCAGGCGGCGGCCGGCGTGGGCGCCGCCGTTCATCGTCGGGATGAGGGTCGTCTTGTCCATCGGCGTCTCCATTGCGGCTAGGAGCCGGGCACGTGCTTGGGGAACAAGGTGTAATTCCAGTTGATTTCACTGACGCCGGCGCGCAGCCCCGGGTTGACCTGATAGATGACCGGTAGGGTACGGTGCTGGTGCGCCTGCAGGGTCTGGTCGGTGAAGCAGAAACATTGCATGATGGCCACGCGCTCGGAGGCCGATTCCGGCACGATGGCGTGGATGGCGCGGAACTTCACCACATGGTTGGTGGGGTTGTAGAAGGTATAGAAATTCTCCTCCCGCTGGCCCACCCGCACCGCCTGCATGGAGTGGCCGGGGGCGAAGACGACCGGCAGCCCCGCCGAGACCACGCCAGTGAACAGGACGGTGACCTGGCGCTGGCTATGCACCCCGGCTACGGCCGCGTGGTTGGGGTCCAGGCCGATGCCCTCGTGCTCGCAGAAGGCCTTGAAGAGTGGGATGTTGAGAAAGGCGAAGCCGAACATCAAGGGGATGATCGGCAGCAGGAACCACAAAAGGCGCGCACTGCGAACCGGCTTTTGACCGCGCCTAGGGTCGGGCGGCGCGCCCTTGGAGGCGGAGCCGGCGTTGGGCCCGGCTGGGACGGGATTGGATGAATCGCTGCTCATAAGACTTGACCGCTTCCTACACCGCTCACTCGACCGCGGAGGCGTGATGCTGAAATTCCGGAACCTCATCGAAGTTCCAGGGCGCCGGCGGCGTGGCCGTCTTCCAAACCAGCGACTGCTGAACCTCGTTGATTTGCCAGGGATCCGGATCAGTGGTGCGCTCGCCCTTGCGGATGGAATGAATGACGTTATAGGTGAAGATGATGCCGCCCGCCAGCAGCAGCAGGAAGCCCAAGGAAATGAACTGGTTGAGCCCCTTGAACTCCGGCCGATAGAAGGCCACGCGGCGGGGCATGCCCTCGATGCCCAGCCAGTGCATGGGCATGAAGACCCAGATGAAGCCGATGAAGAACAGCCAGAAATGCCAGTTGGCGAGCGTCTCGTTGATCATCTTGCCCGTCATCTTGGGGAACCAGTAATAGACGCCGGCCATGAGCCCCATCACCGATCCGCCGAAGAGGACGAAGTGCAGGTGGGCCACGACGAAGTAGCTGTTGTGCACCGCGATGTCGAAGGGCACCACCGCCAGCATGACGCCGCTCAGGCCGCCGATGATGAACAGGCCGATGAAACCGAAGGCGAACTTCATCGCCGGGGTGAAGTCAATGACGCCGCCCCAGGCGCTGGCCAGCCAGGAGTAGATCTTGACACCGGTGGGCACGCCGATCAGCAGGCTGGTGGTGGAGAAGAAGATCTGCGCCTGCGGGGAGATGCCGCTGGTGAACATGTGGTGGGCCCAGACCATGAAGCCCAGCACGCCAATCGAAGCCAGCGCGATCACCATGCCGGTGTAGCCGAAGACCCGCTTGTGCGAAAACGCCGGCACCACGTGGGACATGATCCCGAAAGCGGGCAGGATCATGATGTAAACCTCGGGGTGGCCGAAGAACCAGAACAGATGCTGGTACAGCAACGGGTCGCCGCCCATGCCGGGGGCGAAGAAGCCGGTGCCAAACAATCGATCGCTGAGCAGCATGACCATGACGCCGCTCAGAATGGGGACGGCCAACAACAACAGCCAGGAGGTGATGATATTGCTCCAGACAAACAGCGGCAGGTCCATCCAACCCATGCCCGGCGTGCGCATGTCGGCGATGGTGACCAGGAAGTTGACGGCGCCCATGATCGAGGCGATGCCGAGGAGAATGATGGCCAGGCACCAGAGGCTCTGGCCGGCGCCGGGGGAGAACTGCGGGCCGGAGAGCGGCGGATAGCTCCACCAGCCGCCGCGGGCGGAGCCGTGGACGGTGAAGAAGCTGGAGTACATCATCAGCGCCGGCGGGATCATCATCCAGAAGGAAAAGGCGTTCAGCTTGGGAAACGCCATGTCCCGGGCGCCGATCATCAGGGGCACGAAGTAATTGCCCAGGCCCACGAACGCCGGCATGATGACCATGAAGATCATCACCGTGGCGTGCATGGTCAACATCTGGTTATAGAACTGCGGCGTGATGACGTTCCAGTTGGGATCAAACAGCCGCAGGCGAACCATGCCCGCGAACAGGCCCCCGGCCCAGGCGTTGATGAAGGCGAAGATCAGGTACATCAACCCGATCTTTTTGTGATCCGTCGTCGTCAGCCAGTCCATCAGGCCGCCATAGGCCTTGGGTGCAGGGGATGGCGCGGGAGCGACGGCGGCTTCGGCGGTGCTCATAGGGACTCCTTTGCGGCCGCATGCCCAGCGGGCGGAGTTGCGGCCGACGGCAGCGGACCCAGGCGCGCGGCGCTTTTCACCCCGGGCGGCGCGACGGGGGGATGGCCGGGGGCGTTTTGGGCCGCGTGCTGGTTAAGCCATTGCACGAACTGCGCGGGCGGCAGCGCCTTGACGGTGAGGAACATCTCCCCGTGCAGCGGCCCGCACAACTGGGCACACTGGCCTTGGTAGGTGCCCGGCTTGGCCCGGAACCAAAGATGGGAGATGCGTCCGGGGACGGCGTCCATCTGGAGACCGAGAGCGGGGACGTAGAAGCCGTGGATCACGTCCACGCTGGTGACGTTCAGGTCAATGTTGCGGCCGGCGGGGACCACCAGTGCCTGATTGGAAAAATCAATGCCGTACTGGGGATAGCGGTACTCCCAGAAGAAGCGGTGACCCACCACCATGACGTTCATGTCGGGCGCGGGACCGTAGTCAATGAACTTCAAGGTATGGAAGCCCATCAGTGCGACCACGCCGACGGCGATCAGCGGCAGGACGGTCCAGGTAATCTCCAACGGCGCGTTCTCGTAGAACTTAGCGGGTCGGCGGTTGTCACCGGGCCGGCGGCGAAACTTGAAGATCACCACGACCAGCAATACCTCCGCAAGGACGATGAATGGAATGATGATCCAGAACGCCGTCCAGCTGATATGACGGATGGCATGGGCGATGTTGCTGGCGGGGCTACCGAAGGCGTTGGTGACGTTGGCGCCCGGATTCTGCGCCCAAGCGGGCAGCGCGGCGAAGGCGGCGAGGAGCAGCGCGCCCGGCCAGCCGCAAAGGGCGCGGAGGCGGGAGCGCCAGGAAAGGTGGTTGACGGGACGCCGCGGGGTGGTCGAGGGCTTGGGAGTGCCGGAGATGGGGAATGGATTCATGGCTGACTTCATCACTTCTTCTTAACTTCTCTTCTTAACCTCTCTTCTTCACGTCCGGCGCGGGAGCGGCGGGAGCGGGCGGGTGGGCGCTGAGTTCGCCCGCGAGATGCTCGACATGGGTATAGAGGGCGGACATCTGCGCCTGCGTGAGCGCGCCGTACCCGGGCATCATGCGGCCGGGCAGGCCATGGGCGACCAGAGCCGCGAAGGCGGGCTCGCTGTGCGCCCAGGCGGGCATCAACGGGCGGTTGAACGCCTGCGCGGTCTCCTCCACGTACGGCTGGAAGGAAAGCATCCACAGCGGCTTGCCACCTTGTCCGCCAGCGCGGTGGCAACCGGCGCAATCGGCGTGATAGATGGCGGCGCCCTCGGCGTTGTCGGCCACCGGGGCCATGGGTGGATCGCTGGGAACCGGCTGGGCCTTCAATTTCATGGCCAGGTCAATGGGGATACGGGGGCCGGACGAGACCGCCTTGAGCTTGGGCAGAGGCGTCGGGCCCACCGGCGCGGCGGCCGCGCTGGGTTGGGGCAGGCCGGCAATCTGGGCCGGCGTGTCCACCTGGGGATTGGGAATCCAATGCTGCACATAATGCGCCGCGTCCATGCGCTGGGTGGGGGTCAGCACGCCCGCCCAGGCGGGCATCGAAGTGCCGCTCACGCCATCGCTGACGGTGTGATAGAGCGTGATGATCGAAGTGCCATTGGTGAACTTGGAGGTGGGGTCGTGGAAGTCGCGCGGCGCCGGGCTCAGGCCGGCCGAGCGGGGGCCGTTGCCCAAGCCATCGGCGCCGTGGCAGGGCACGCAGTTGATGGAAAAGACCTGCTTGCCCGCGGCCAGCATCTGCGGCGTGGGCTTGAGCAGCGTGCGCAGGTCCACCATGCTCTGGTGCTTTTGTCGCACGTTGGGCACGCCGAAGAAGTTAAACCGGCTGACCCACTCCGCGTTGCGGAACTCGCCGCCGGCGGCGGCATAAATGATCAGCAGCAGCACCACGACGACAATGCCCAGGGCCACGATTTGCCGCACTTGTCTGCTCTTCGGGCCGGGAGCGGGGCGCGGCGGGCGCGGGGCGTCATGCTCGAAGGCGTGCGGGGTTTCGTCCGGCTTTCCCGGGTTGGGCGGTTGTCCCGGGTTGGGGTTTCCGGTGCTCATTACAGGTATCTCCCGGCAACGGAGTTCACCAGCTTCGGGTCGCCGATGGGCACCGTCGAATGCTTCCGCAAGAGGCGGCACATGCTCAGGCTAAACACCGCAAAGAACAGCAGGAACGCGCCCAGATCGGACCACGAGGGCAAAACGAAATGGGCGTAATGGGCGGGCATCACCAGCCAGTAGACGTCGCAGTATTCGGCGATCAACACCAGCCACGCCATGGTGAGGATCACCCCCTCCTTGGTGCGGAGCTTCTGGACCATTAGCACCACGAACGGCACGGCCCACTTGGCCAGCACCAGAAACAGAAAGAGCCAGGACCAGCCGCCCATCAGGCGGCGGTGGAAGAAGGCCGTCTCATCGGTCTGGTTGGAGTACCAGATGATGAAGTACTGCTCGAAGCCGATGTAGACCATGAAGATGCAGAACGCGTGCATCATGCGCGTCAGGTCCACATAGTGATGGTCGGTGACGATCTCGCCCAGCCAGCGGCGGCGGCGCATCATGACCGCCACGATGACCATGAGGGCGAAGGCGGCCTCGAACATGCCGGCGAACGCGTAGACGCCAAACATGCTGGACGACCAGCCGGTCTGCAGCGACATCACCCAGTCGGCCGAGGCTAGCGTGAAGGTGATGGCGAAGACGGGGATATAGAACGCCGCCATGCGGCCATTCTTGCTGGAGAGTTTGCCCCAACCCTTGGGCACGCGCAGGTTGCCCTGCCCGCCTTCTTTGTCCTGCTTCAGCGAGCGGCCGATGAAGAAAGTGCCGAAGGCAGCCCAAATGGCGACGAACAAGCCGGTGCGGAAATCGAAGTAGCCGAGGCGGTAATAGCTCTGCTTTGCGACCCGCTTGAAATGGAAGCCGTGCTGGGCCCAGGGATACAGATGGGGTGCGGCCAACATCAGCAGCGGGCTGAGCAGCAGGGCCCAGGGCAGATAGCTGGCCGCCGACTCGGCCAGGCGGCGGAAGACCACCGACCAGGTGGTGCTGGCGACGTATTCCAAAGCCACCAAAAACAGGCCGCCGAGGCCGAGAATCAGGAAAAACAGATAATTCACCAGCACGCCCCGCCAGACGCGGCCGGGATCGAACTTGGTGCCCAGCAGGAATAGGACAACGCCAATGGCCAGCGCCACCCAGAGCGTCTGGCGGAAGCCCTGGGAGATGGGCGCGGGTCCGGGATCGGCCACGGTGGCGATATCCAGATGGCCCATCGGGAAGTGGGTGCCGTCGCTGCGCGGATCCATCTCCTTGCCGTGCGCGGGAATGGTAGAGGCGCTCATTATTGCTGGCTCCCGGATGGCTGGCTGCCGGAGTGCCGGATCGCGGAGTGGTTGGCCACGGCATCCTGGCCCGGAATGGGGCCGTGGGGGCCTTCGGCGGCGGGGTAATCCCCGGAGAAGTTCATGCCCTGGCGCTCGGCGGTAGCCAAGGCTTGCGGCGTCGGGTGGGCGGCGAACTGCAGCACCCGTACATAGTGGACGATGGCCCAGCGCTGCGCCGGATCGAGCTCAGTGGCGTAAGAGGGCATCTGGCCGAAGCCGTCGGTGATGATGGTGAAGATCTTGCCGTCGCTAAACTTCACGATCTGCGGCTCGAACAGCGCGGGCGGCTGGGTCATGTGAGGCACGATATAGCCGTAACCATTGGCGCGCGGCCCGTGGCAGACGATGCAGTAGGTGTTGAACCAGTAGCGCCCGGCCTGGAGCACCGGCAGGGTCATGGGCAGGGGATTGACCATGGCGTCCTGGTGCGCCAGGTCATCGCCGACCGGATAGCTAACCCAATGGTGGGGCACGGTGCCCGGCGGCACGGGACGCATCTCCGGGGCATCGTGGTCCAGGGGGTCCACCGACTGCGGCTGCACCGGCGGCCCTTCGTACATCTCCGGCAAGACGTTGACACGGTACTGGAGCTGCGGCTTGGATTTGACGCCCGGCCCGGAGGGCCAGGCCTGGCAGCCGGCGGCCATTAGGCCCAAGCCGGCAGCCGCCAGCAAACCCAGGGCGGCGGTCCCGAACCGGCGGCGGTGGGGATTAGGACGCAATTTCGTACACCTCCATGGCGCCGGTGCCGGCCAGGAACACTTGGGCGGAAGCGGAGCCCTCCGCGCCGTACGGAATCAGCAGGGCGAACCGGTCGTTGGTGAAGCGGGGATCAATGGGCACGAAGTTGGGCCGGGGCCGAAGTCCGGCTGCGATGAGCACGGCGGCGAAGGTGGCGATGCCGGCGCACAGAATGCCGCACTCGAAGGTGACGGGCATGTAGGCGGGCACGGAGATGAAGGGCTTGCCGGCAATGTTGATGGGCCAGGCGACCGCCATGCTCCAGCACTCGAAGGTGAATCCGGCCGCCGCTCCGGCGAAGAAGAAGCCTTTGGTGACACGGGGCATCCAGCTGGGCTTGTAGTTGAGCGCCTCCGACAGGCCGTGGACGGGATAGGGAACGATGGCGTCCAAGCCGCGGAAGCCCCGCTCGCGGGCCGTCTCGGCGGCATGCACCAGATGATGCGGGTCGTTATAGGTGCCGAGCACCACGGGCTGGGGGGGCGTTGTCGCCTTAGGCATTGACTTCCTCCATCTCGGGCTTGGGCGCGGGCGGCTCGCCGACTTGGCGCCGCAGCGCCTGCTTGATCTCCGCCACCGCCACCACCGGCACAAAGCGGCAGAACAGCAGGAACAAGGTGAAGAACATGCCGAACGAACCGAGCAGGACGGCGTAATCGAACCGCGTCGGGCGGAAGGCCCCCCAGCTCGAGGGCAGGTACTGCCGCATCTGAGAGTTCACGATGATGGTGTAGCGCTCGAACCACATGCCGACGTTGATGAACAGCGTCAGGAGGAACATCACCGGGATGCTGCGGCGAATCTTGCGGGACCAGAAGCAAGCGGGGATGAACACGTTGCAACCCCACATGAAGTAGGCGGGGATGGCATTGGGCCCGTGGAACAAAAGCCAGAAGTGGGGGTCGAAGCGGCAGCCGTAGAAGCGGTACTGCTCGTAGACGTTGTTGGTGTACCAGGCGGTGAAGAGTTCGGCGAAGTAGGAGTAGCCGACGAACATGGAGGTGACGAGGATGATTTTGTTCATCATCTCCATGTGGTCAATGGTCAGGTAGTCCTCCAGGTTGAACACATAACGCACGATCACCGTCAGCGTGACCACCATGGCGAAGCCGCTGAAGATGGCGCCGGCGACGAAGTAGGGCGGGAAGATCGTCGAGTGCCAGCCCGGCGCCGTGGCCGTGGCGAAATCGGTGGACACGTTGCTGTGCACCGACAGCACCAGCGGCGTGGCGATGGCCGCCAGCATGGCGTAGGCCACTTCGTAATGGTGCCAATCCTTGGCGTGGCCCTTCCAACCCAGCGAGATGATGCCGTAAAACTTCTTCCAGGCGCCGCTCTTGGCGATCCGGTCGCGCACCGTGGCCAGGTCGGGGATCATGCCCTGGTACCAGAACAAGACCGAGATGGTGGCGTAGGTGGAGACCGCGAAAACGTCCCAGATCAGCGGGGAGCGGAAGTTGACCCACAGGTGGCGCTGGTTGGGATAGGGAAATAGCCAGTAGGCCAGCACCGTGCGGCCGAGGTGGAGCAAGGGGAACATGCCGGCCACGGCCACGGCGAAGATGGTCATGGCCTCCGCCGAGCGGTTGATGGCGGTGCGCCAGCGCTGGCGGAAAAGGAACAGAATGGCGGAAATCAGCGTGCCGGCGTGGCCGATGCCGATCCAGAAGACGAAGTTGGCGATGTAGGTGCCCCACATCGCCGGCCATTGGATGCCGATGATGCCCATGCCCACGACCAGCTGGTAGCCAATCGCGGCGGCGCCGAGAGAAAAGCAGCCAACGGCGATCAGGAAGCAGGTCCACCAGGCTTTGGTGGGGCGGGCAAAGACCGGAGCGAGGATGTCCTCGGTGACCTTGGTGAGGGTCAACTCCTCGTGATAAAGCGGCGGCTCCTCCAGCGGGGCCGGTATGGGACGAGCCGGGGCGACGGCCGGTTGCGTGCTCATGCCTGGTCCTCCGCGGACTTCCGAGCGGGGATGTTGTGGACTTTCAACTGGTAGTCAATGGTGGGCAGGTTGTTGACGCCGGCCAGGACCTTGAAGCCGCGGGGGCCGCGTGCCTGCATCATTTGGGAGTTGGGATCGTTCATGTCGCCAAAGTAGATGGCCTCGGAGGGGCAGGTCTGCTGGCAGGCGGTCTGGAAACCGCCGTCGGGAATGGGTACGCCCAATTGTTGGGACTTGATGTGGGCGGCGTTGATGCGCTGCAGACAGAAGTTGCACTTCTCCATCACGCCGCGGCTGCGCAGGGTGACGTCGGGGTTCAGAGCGAGTTCCAGCGGGGCGCCGCGGTCGTACTGGATCTCGCCATAGGCGTAAAAGTTGAAGCGGCGAACCTTGTAGGGGCAGTTGTTGGAGCAGAAGCGCGTGCCGACGCAGCGGTTATAGATCTGGACGTTGATGCCTTCCCCGTTGGTGATGGTGGCGATGACCGGGCAGACGCTCTCGCAACTGGCGTTGGCGCACTGCTGGCAGAGCATGGGTTCGAGAATGATCTCCGGGTTCTCAAACCCGCCGGTATAGTAGCGGTCAATGCGGATCCAATCCATCTCCCGGCCCACCTGCACCTGTTCCTTGCCCACGATGGGGACATTGTTTTCCGCGTGGCAGGCGGCCATGCAGGCGTTGCAGCCGATGCAGGCGTTCAGGTCAATGGACATGCCCCAGTGATGCCCACTATAGGTGTGGTCGGAGGGGCCGCCGTTGTGCCAAATGCTTTCATCCGGCGGCGCCGGCACGTTGCCGGCGCGAGGGTTGGAGCGGAGCTGCCGCAGCGTGGTCGCGAGCGCGACGTCGCGGCCCTCCAGATAATTGCTGCCCTGCGGCGCGGCCATGTTGTAGCCACTCGCCACCTTGCGCAGGCGCATCAGGGCGCCGGAGGAAACGATCTGCTCTCCCTGCACGGCGCCCAGGGGGAAGGCGTTGACGCCGACGTTGTTGCCAATCATGCCCACTGAGGTCCGGCCCCAGCCGACGGCTAGCGTCGCGGCCTGGGGATGGACGCCCGGCTGCAGGTGCAGCGGGGCGCGGAGGCGGACGCCGTTGGCTTCGAACTCGACCACGTCGCCGTGGGTCAGGCCCAGGCGCTGGGCGGCGGCCGGGGAGATGGCGACGAAGTTATCCCAGCAAATCTTGGCGACCGGGTCGGGGATCTCCAGCAAGAAGCCATTGTTGGCGCAGCGGCCGTCGCCCATCATGGGACTGGCCACCAGGCTGAAGGCGAACTCCTCGCCGCTGGGGCGCGGGGCGGCGGTGGCCGCGGCCTGCGCGGCGGCGGTGAGGGCCGCCAGGCGGTAGCTGCGCGCCGCGCCGGGGTTGGCGCGCTGCGGCGCCAGGGGATCAAAATAACCTTGGCGCAGGGCGCCGGTCCAGAAATCTTCCCAACTGCCGGCAAGCTGGTATTTGCCGTAGAGCTGCTTCTTCCACACCTGTTGGATATAGGCGTGGAAGTTCATCGGCTCCCGCTTGACGGTGGGTTTGGAGGCGGCGGGTTTGGCGGCCGGGCTCTTGGCGGCCTTGCCCTTGGCTGCCGCGCCCGTCAGCGCCGGGGCGGCGGCGACGGCGGGGGCGGCCGGGGTGACAACCTCGTGCTCGAACCGGGTCGAGCCGGCGGCGCGGGCGATGGCGATCAGGCTGTCTTCGAAGGCACGGGCGTCGAACAGCGGCTCAATGGTGGGCTGGACCAGGCTGTAGAGGCCCTTTTGCGGCTCGGCGTCACCCCAACTCTCCTGGCCATGCAGCGAGCTCAGCACCACATTGGCCAGGCGGCCGGTTTCATCCAAGCGCTCGCCCACGACCACAACATAGGGCACCTTGGCGAGAGCCGCGGCGAAGTCGGCGGCTTGCGGCAGCGTGTAGGCCGGGTTGGTGCCGTAAATGACGATGGCCTGGACCTTGCCGGCGCGCATGTCCTCGCAAAGAGCCAGCATCGCGGCGTTGGAGCCCTGCATCTGCTGGCTGGGGCTGGCCGTGCCGTCCACCGTCGCGCCCTCATTGCCTAGGGCGGCGTTCAGGAAGGCGGCCACCGCCTCCAGCTCGGCCGCTTGGGGCGTGGCGGCGGCCAGGCCACTGGCGTAGACAATGCCCTTGCCGCGGTGCCGCCACAGCTCGGCGGCGGTTTGGGCGACGATGCCGGGCTGCAGGCCGGCGGTCTTTTCGATCTCCGCCGGCGCGAAGGGAGCCAGCGCGGCAGTGACCGTGGCGTCCTTGGCGAACGGGGAGCGCTGATCCACCACCACCAGTTGATGGGCCACGGCCAGGGCCACCGGCAGCAGGTCCTGGGGCAGGACGTAGTAGCGGCTATCGGCGTTCAGGCCGGTTTGCGACATGGCCGGTTCGAAGGCCACGACGCGGGACATGCGCTGCGGCTGATAGCCTTCCTTGCGCGCCGCCAGGCTGGCCTGGACCGGGTCACCGCCCGTGCGCAGGCGCAATTTCCGCTGATGGCCGAAACCGATCGAGTTTTCCAGCGGCGAGGCGCTCTGCGCCAGCGGGTCGGCGCCGAAGGTGACCACCATCTCGGCGCGGCCGAAGAAGTAGCGGGGCACGACGCCGGCGCCGTAGCTGGCCGCTTGGCCCGCCAGCAGCGCATCCGGGTTGAAGGCGTCGTAAACCACATGGCGGGCGCCGAAAAACGCCGTGAAGTCGGCGATCAATTGGGTGCGGGCCGGACCATGCATGGTCCCGGTCAGCAGCACACCGCTGGTGCCGGCGCGGCGCAGAGCGGCGGCGACTTCCTGGTCAATCTCGGCCCAGGCCAGCGGTTGGCCCGGGGTGGTCTGCGGGGGCACGGTGCCCGGATCGCCGTTGAGGTCGTAATTTTGCGCCGTCGAGGCCGCGTTGAAGTAGGGGAACGGGGAGCGGGGCTCCGCGGCCGGAGGCGGCACCTGGCCCCGCACCAAGCGGATCGGGTGGGGCAGGCGGTCGGGGTCGTACAGATTCAGGAACGTGGCTTGGCCACGGGCGCAGACCTTGCCGGCGTTGATCGGATGTTCCGGGTTGCCCTCGACCTTGATGGGCCGTCCATCCCGGGTCTTAACCACCAAACCGCAGGCGGCGGAGCACTCCTGGCAGGTGGTGGCATAAAAGCTGGCCATGCCGGGAATGATCTCTGGCGGCTGCTGGGCGTAGGGGACCAAGTAATGCACCGGCTTGCGGGCACAGGCCGCAGTCGCGAGCGCCATGGCCGCGGTGGACCATTGCAGAAATTTGCGGCGGTCCACGCCGCCGGTTTTCTCATCGCCGGCCGGCGCCGCCGGCGCCACGGTCTGGCCGAGGATCGGGAACAGCGCCGGCGGCGTGCGCGGCCGGGGATCCGTTTTGAACTCCCGCGCGGCCAGCGCCGCGACCTCCGGATCGCCGGCTAGCTGGGCCAGCGTGGTCCAGGGTTGCGCCGCATCGGCGGCAAGCTCGGCCGCGGCCGAGGCCCCAGAGTCGGCGGCCGGGCCGAGCCTTTGGCCCCCTGGCGCCGCCGCGCGGAGTTCAGCTTCCATCTGCTGGTTGCGATTGTCCATCCTAAGTGCGCTCGATTCGGTCGCGATGAATTCTCCGCCGCCCATTTAGTTGTGACAGGTGTTGCAATCAACCGGCGCGTTGATATGCCGGTCGAGCGAGGGCAAGAAGGCGAGCTGATAATCCCGGTGCTTGCGGTTGGCCGCCGACGGCAGGTAATTCCGCTGCTTGTGGCAGTTGACGCACTGGCCCATGGCGAACTGGTGCACCTCGCTGACTTGCGTCATGGATTCGATGGGACCGTGGCAGGTTTGGCAAGCGATACCGGCGTCAATGTGCGGGGCATGGCGGAACTTGACGAACTCCGGCAGTTTGTACACCCGGACGAAACGGAAGGGCGTGCCGCTGGCGTACGCCTTGGCAATCCGCTGGATCACCGGGCGATTCGCGTCCACCACCGAGTGGCAGCCCATGCAAACGTTCAAGGGCGGGATCGGCGACTGGCTGGAGTACTCCACACCGGCATGGCAATACATGCAGGGAATGTGGTTGACGCCCGCGTGCAGGCGGTGGCTAAAAGGGATGGGCTGGGCTGGCGAGTAGCCGTTGTTGGTGAACTGCCCCAGGCCCTTCCAGCCGGCGAAGCCCAGCAGAATCACGATGATCGCGGTTAACCGCCAGTGCTGTTTCAAGGTCACACCAATCCCTTCCCAGCTGCGCGGACCAAAGGCTCGGCGAGAGCCGCTGCATCGGCACGGCGCTGCGGTGGCGTGCGGGGAACGGCTGGAGGCGGTCCGGTCAAGGCCCAGCCCGAAGGCTCGGCCCCACCGCTAAGCGCCGGTATGAATGAGACCTGGGGGATGACCCGCGCGGAACGATAATGGAAGGATTCGCTCGCGACGGACCGGCCGTATCCCGGCTCGTTCAACCCACAAACGCAACCATCCAAGGTAGGATGTGCGGGCCGCTGGGTCAAGCAGAAAACGACACTCGGGCATTCCCCGCGCCCTGGCTGGGGTCAATGCCTCACGATTCGATAGAAAAAGAAGAGGAGATGCGGCGAAGCGAAGCCGCTTCTGCCGCCGCCGCGGGATCCGCGGTGGGCCCGGCTTCCGCCCGGCGATGGCGGTTCAGCCGCCCGATTCTGGACACGCCTCAAAGCGGGCCGCTGGGCTCTGGGGACCCCGAGGTCGCTGCGACTGGGCTTCGGCAAGCGACAACGGGCGCCCGGCGCTCCGGGCGTCTCCAAGTTACCCCGCCTTCGGTCGCCCCAATTCGGCGAAGCGGCGGGCAGGCGTTGGCGCCTGCCCGCCTGGGCTAATAAGGTGCCGGAGCGATTACCAGCGGGGTTCGCGCGGCTGCCGCGCGTGGCCTCGATAATCG
>JBOGKW010000011.1:0-38198 GCA_050746205.1 Terriglobales bacterium
GCAACACGAAAAGGCCTTCGCAAGCCTGTTGCAGCGGGTGGCGGCATCGCCGACGCCAGAGGCGAGGGCTCTTCTAAACGCGTACGGCAAGAAGCTGGGAAAAACGCCGCAGGAGGTGGAAGCGAACATTTGGGCGGCGCGGGTGAAGAATTCGCGGCCGGCGGCGGGTTTCGCGCTGAAGAACTATCGCACCGGCAAGACGACCTCGCTGGCGGATCTGCGGGGGCGAGTGTTTCTGTTGAATTTCTTTTATCCCGAGTGCGGGCCGTGCCGGGGAGAATTTCCGTACATCCGGGCGGTGCTGAGCAAATACAAGGGCCAGGGCTTTGCGATCGTCGCGATCAATGTGGTGCCCAAGCAGGACGCGTTTGTGCTGCCGGAGCTCAAGGGTTTTGATTTGGACTTTATCCCATTGCGGAGCAACGGGACGTGGGCGATGGCGAAATATCACGTGCGAGGGGAGCCGACGAGCTTTTTGATCGGCGCCGATGGGAGGATTTATTTTGGCCCCATTGCGCCGGTGGATGGCGCTAGAGCGCAGAAAACGTTGGAGATGCAAGTGGAGGCCTTGTTGCGGCATGCTAATAGCTGAGGTGGACGGGCGGGGAGGGCAGGAATGAAGGTCTGGCGGCTGGGCGGAGCGGGGCTGGTGGGGGCGGCGCTGCTGATCCTGCTGGGCATGAGCACGCCGCAGCCGGTGCACTGGTCCGCCAAAATGGCGCCCGCCGCGGTGCGGCCTGGGCAGCACGGCGCGATTATGGTCAAGGCGGCGATCAAGCCGGGCTGGCATGTGTATGGGATCGGGCAGGGGCCGGGCGGGCCAACGCCGACGGTGATCGGGCTGGCGCAAGGGCCAGTGTTCCAGCCGGCGGGGGACGTCACCGGGCCGATGCCGACGGTGGCGTTTGACCCGAACTTTGGGATCAAGACGCAGTTCTACACCCAGGCGGCCACATTCACGGTGCCGTTGGAGGTCGCGAAAGGGGCGGGCGCCGGAGAGCGGGCGGCGGTGGTGAACGTCCGCTATCAGGCCTGCAATGACGAACTGTGCCTGCCGCCCAAGACGGTCGAAGTGACCGCGGTGACGCGCGTGTTGGCGGGACACAAGGCGGGCGGCGCGTTCGCCATGGGCGGGGGCGCGGGCGGGGCTTTGTTGGGCGCCGTGAAACCGCCGGCGGGGGGCCCAGCGCCGCCGGCGCAGGCGCCGCGGGGGCTGTGGGCATTCCTGGGGCTGGCATGCGCCATGGGGGCGCTGTCGCTTTTGACGCCTTGCGTGTTTCCGATGATTCCCATCACGGTCTCCTATTTCACCAAGAGCGCGGCCCAGAGCCGCAGGAGCGCGCTGCGGGGGGCGGTCTTGTACGCGGTGGGAATTATCGTCACCTTTACGGCGCTGGGGGCGGCGCTGGCGCTGATTTTTGGCGCGGCGGGGGTGGACCGGCTGGCGGCCAACCCGTGGGTGAATGTGGTAATCGCGATCATCTTTATTGCCTTTGCCTTCACCCTGTTCGAGGTGTTCTTGATTCACCTTCCGTCGCGGCTGACCACGGCCATCGGCGGACGGCAGGGCACCGCGGGCGGAACGGCGGGCACGCTGCTGATGGGGTTGACGTTTTCAGTGACGTCGTTCACCTGCACGGCGCCGTTCATTGGAACCCTGCTGGTGCTGGCGGCGCGGGGCAGCTGGCGGCTGCCGATTCTGGGGATGCTGGCGTTTTCGACGGTGTTTGCGCTGCCGTTCTTTTTCCTGGCGCTGGCGCCGCAATTGGTGTCGCAGCTGCCGCGGTCCGGCAGCTGGCTGCAGGCGGTGAAGGTGGTGATGGGCTTCTTAGAGATCGCGGCGGCGATGAAGTTTTTGGCCAACGCTGATCTGATTTGGCACTGGAACATCTTCACGCGGCAGACGGTGCTGGCGATTTGGGTGCTCTGTGGGCTGGCCACGGTGGTGTATTTGCTGGGCAAGCTGCCGATTCCGCACCAGGCGCCGCTGGGCCGGCCGACGCCGGCGCGGGGGACGCTGGCGGTGGTGTTTTTGGTGGTGACGGTATGGCTGGGCAGCGGGCTGTGGGGGCGGCGGCTGGGAGAGCTGGAATCGTTTTTGCCGCCGCTGCCGGTGGCGGCGGTGAACGCGCAGGCGGCCGGGCCGGTGGCGCCCGGGCAACGGCTGGAATGGATTGTGAACAATTTGCCCGAGGCACGGGCGGAGGCGCAACGGGACGGGCGGCCGCTGTTTATTGACTTTACCGGGTATACCTGCACAAACTGCCGGTGGATGGAAGCCAACATGTTTCCCCGGCCGGAGGTCAAGGCGGCGCTGGCGCGCTTTGTGCGGGTGGAACTGTACACCGATGGCGCGGGGGCGATTTACGCGCGCCAGCAGCAGTTTGAAAACCAGGGTTTTGGCACGGTGGCGCTGCCCTTGTACGCGATCGTGAGCCCGGCGGGCAAGACGCTGGCGACGTTCCCCGGCCTGACACGGAGTTCGGGCCAATTTCTTTCCTTCTTGAACGACTATCAATCCCGGCAACTGGAGTGAACCTTAGGGTTGGCCAGAACGGCCGGAGCGTGGAACGCGCCCGGCGGATGGAAACGAACATGCCTTTTTCGATCTCTGAGCGTCAGCAAATGTTTCTAAGCCTCGGTGGGCGCTGGCGGTGGGCGCCGGCGGCAGCCCTGGCCGTGGGCTTGCTCGCCATGGCGGGCTGCGCGTCGCACCCAGCGGCAGGCGCAGCCCAAAAAGCCGGGACCGGGGTGACGCGGGCGACGCTCAGCAACGGCCTGCGGGTCATTTTGGTGCGCAACACCCTGGCGCCGACGGTGACCACGATGCTGAATTACATCGTGGGGGGGAATGAGACGCCGAAGGGATACCCCGGCGCGGCCCACGCGCAGGAGCACATGATGTTCCGCGGCAGCCCGGGGCTGACGGGAGACCAGTTGAACGAGATCAGCGGGGCGATGGGGGGCTTTTTCAACGCGGATACGCAGAACGCAGTGACGCAGTATTTTTTCACCGTGCCGGCGCAGGACCTGGAGATTGCCCTGAACATCGCGGCGCTCCGGATGAAGGCGGTCAACGACAGCCCGGCGGATTGGGCGCATGAGCGCGGGGCGATTGAGCAGGAAGTGTCGAGCGACTACTCAAATCCGGGCTTTCATTTTTACATGCAGATGCGGCACGCGATGTTCCGGGGGACGCCGCTGGCGCACACGGCGCTGGGGACGCGTCCCAGCTTCAACAAGCTGACGGCGGCGATGATCCACCGCTTTTGGGAGCAGTGGTATGCGCCCAACAACGCGGTGCTGGTGGTGGCGGGAGATTTTGATCCGGCCACGGCGATGGCCAAGATCCGGGAGTTGTTCAGCCCGATTCCCCGCAAGCAACTGCCGGCGCGGCCGGCGATTCAACTGCGGCCGGTCAAGCCGCAGGCGCTGCACTTGACCAGCGATTATCCCTACGGCGTGGCCTACGCAGCCTACCGGCTACCGGGGACGGCGAGCCCGGACTATGCCGCCACCCAGGTGATGTCGGATGTGCTGTCGAGCCAGCGGGGAACGCTGTACGGGCTGGTGCCAGAGGGCAAGGCGTTTGTGGCGGGCTTTCAACTGCAGGCGATGAAGGCAGCGAGCGTGGGGATGGCGTTTGCCGCCTACCCGGGCAACGCGAGCGGCGACGCGCTGATCGCGGACATGAAACAGATCGTCGCGGCGGATCTGAAGAATGGGTTTCCGGCGGATCTGGTGGCGGCGGCGAAGCGGGATGAGCTGCTGAGTTCGGAGCTGCAGAAGAACTCCGCCGAGGGGCTGGCCGGGGCCTGGTCGCAGGCCGTGGCGGTGGAGGGGCGGCATTCGCCACTGGACGATCTGCACGCCATGCAGCGGGTGACGGTGGCGCAGGTGAACCGGGTGGCGCGGGAATACCTGCGGCCGGAGCACGTGATCACGGCCGTATTGGCGCCGCATCCCTCGGGCAAGCCGGTGTCGCAGCACGGTTTTGGCGGGGCAGAGTCGTTTGCGCCTAAGCACGTCAAGCCTGTGCCGCTGCCGACATGGGCGGCGGGTCTCCTGACCCGGCTCGAGATTCCACGGCGGACCGTGGACCCGGTGGTGACGCACCTGGCAAACGGCCTGACGCTGATCGTGCAGCCGGAGACGGTGAGCGACACGGTGAGCGTCTATGGGCACATCCGGCAAAACGCGGATTTGGAATCGGCGGCGGGGCAGAAGGGCGTGAGCGACGTGCTGGGGGATCTGTTCTCCTATGGCACAACGAAGTTGAACCGGCTGGCATTCCAGCAGGCGCTGGATAGGATTGGAGCCAACGAGAGCGCGGGCCAGGATTTCAGCTTGCAGGTGCTGGCCAGCCATTTTGACCGCGGGCTGCAACTGCTGGCGGCCAATGAGCTGGAGCCCGGGCTGCCCGGCCACGCCTTCCAGGTGGTGCGGATGCAGGAGGCGGGCATGGCCGCCGGGCAGTTGAAAAGCCCGGGATATCTGGCGGGGCGAGCAATGACCAAGGCGCTGATGCCGGCCGGAGACCCGACCCTGCGGCAGGACCTGCCCGGCCATATCGGACATCTGACGCTGGCGGATGTCAGGGGGTACTACGGCAAGGCGTTCCGGC
Organism: Terriglobales bacterium; assembly: GCA_050746205.1. Classification (GTDB taxonomy): domain Bacteria; phylum Acidobacteriota; class Terriglobia; order Terriglobales; family SCQP01; genus JAKAUF01. Next base: position 4,625 of record JBOGKW010000011.1, read on the forward strand.
CCGACCTGACCACGATCGTGGTGATCGGCCAGGTCACGCCAGCCGACGCGCAGGCGGCGGTGGAGAAGTATTTTGGCGGCTGGAAGGCGGTGGGACCCGCGCCGAATACGGTGCTGCCGCCGGTGCCGGAGAACCAGGCGTCGGCGACGCATGTGCCCGATCCCAGCCGGGTGCAGGACAGTGTCAGCCTGGCGGAGACGGTGGGCATCAATCGCTTCAGCCCGGACTATTACGCGCTGCAGTTGGGCAACTATGTGCTGGGCGGCGGGCTGTTCGCCAGCCGGCTGTACCGCGATCTGCGGGTGAATACCGGGCTGGTCTATTACGTCGGCACCCGGCTGGCGGCCAACCGTAGCCGGGCTAGCTATCATGTTTCGTTTGGGTGCGATCCGCCGAATGTGGCCAAAGCCCGGGCGATTGTCGAGCGGGACATCAAGGAGATGGGCAGCGAGCCGGTCTCGGCGGATCAGCTGCGCGAGGCCAAGGCCGTCTTGCTGCGGCAGATCCCGTTGTCGGAATCGAGCGTAGACAGCATCGCAGAGGGATGGTTATCGCGGGCGGAGCTGGGTTTGCCTCTGGATGAGCCTTATACCGCCGCGCGGGCCTATTTGCACATGACCGCGGCTGAGGTGCAGGCGGCATTCCACAAGCGGATCCGGGCCGGCCGGCTGGCACAGGTAGTGCAGGGGCCGGCGCCGGAGTAAATCCAGAGAGCAAAGGGCGAAGAACGCGGCTCCGCGCTGGAGAGCCTACGCGGCGCGCGCGCGGCAGGCGGGGGAGGCGGTGTGGTTTGGGCAGCATGTCCGAGCTGGCGCCGGTGCGTTTGGTTTGTCTCTGACGTCAGTGATATTTCCATGCGCGCCGACATGGTGGCGGGGCAGTTGCAATGGAAATAGGCCGATGCCCTGCCCGGCGCGCAAACCGTGCGAGCGCGCGCACCTGGTCTTTCGCGCCGGGATGTCCAACGCCTTTAGCACCGTCAACTGCGCCAGCCCCGGCTCGTCGGGCACGAACCTGGTCGGGTGCCCCGCGCCGGGCAGCCCCGGATTCCGCCTGGGCTTCGGCGAAGCCTCGGAACCCATTGCCGCTGGCCTGGGCGGCGGCGGCAATACAGGTGGTTGCAATTCTCTGTTGTTTCAGGCCGGCGGGCCGCGACGGTTGCAGTTGGCGTTGAGAATCGAGTTCTAGAGCGGGTGGCAGTATTTGGTTGCGATGCGGAGGCATGCGATGCACCGAATGACCATTTTGATCCTCGCCGTGACGTTGTCGGCGCCGGCGGGCGTGGCGACGACGCCCGCGGCGCAGGCGAAACCGGCGGCGACGGCAAAGGCGAAGCCCAAGCTGACGCCGTACCAAAAAATGCAGCAGGCGGGATTTCAGGCGATGGGGAAGCTGTGGGCGATCAAGGACCCTGAACAGCGCGTCACAGCGTGGGTTCACTTCGCCAAGACGCACCCGGCGTTTCTGACCGACCGCAGCGATGGCGCGACCAATGCGGCGTACGCGCTACACGGCTACATCAAGGCGAACCGGAAGGACGGCGCCAAGCTGCAGCGGCGGTTGGCGGCGGTGGACCGGGCGTTTCCGGCGGGCACGGTGGGCAAATCGCTGTTTGAAACGATGACGGCGACGTCGCTATTGAAAAACGACGCGGCGCTCGATTACGCCGCCGAGTTGGACCAGAATTCGATTCGCTTGCTGCGGCAAAAGCCCTACATCGCCTGGGAGCGGCGGGACCACGCCGCGCGGCAGGCCTACGCGGCGGAGGGAAAATTCAACGTGCCGGAGGCGTTCAGCATCCAGGACGCGGAAAACGAGTACCGCGAGGAGATGGCCAGCCGCTACTCCCTGCTGGGGCGGATTGAGGAAAAGATGGGGCGCCCGGACGCGGCGCTGGTGAGCTACCGCCGGGCGCTTGGGTTCCATGCCGATATGTCGGCCTACCGCGGGGTGGCGAAGCTAGAGCTAGCCCAAGGCGACCGGGAGGCGGCGCTCGAGGCGCTGTACAGCGCGGACCTGACCGGACATCTAGACGCGAAGAGCATCCACGCCATGCGGCGGCTCTATGCTGAGTTGCATCCCGGCGCCAGCCGGGAATCTCTAGCACGGCTCCTGGATCGAAAATACGAGGCGACGTTTCACAATCCGGTGCAATGGTCGGCTTACGCGGGTGAGCCGGGGGCGCCACGACGCGCGGTGCTGGCGGAGCTGATGACCGGCGCCGGGTGCATTCCCTGCATGGCGCCGGACCTGGCGTTGGATGCGGCTCTCGATCGCTACAACCGGCGGACGTTGGTGCTGGTGGTCTATCATGACAACGCCCCGGACTCCGACCCCCTGGCCAACGACGTGACCGATGCTCGGGACCGGTATTATTCGACCGGCGGGAGCACGCCGCACGCGTTTTTGGACGGCAAGGAAATCGCGTTGGTGCAAGGGACGCCGCGGCACGCGCAAGCAGCCTACGACGCGATGACGAAGCCCATAGACCGCCTGTTGGGCGGCCCGGCGCGTGCGGAACTGCGGATCATGGCGCAGCGGCGGGGCAGGTCGGTGCGCGTGCGGGTGTGGGGGACGGTGCTCACGCCGAGCCGCCCGCTGGCCCTGCATATCGATTTGGTGTCGCGCGAGGTCAGCTATAGCGGGGAAAATGGCCTGCGGCTGCAGCGCATGGTGGTGCGCGCAACGGCTCGGCTGGCGCACGATGGCGGGGGCATCCCGGTTCACGGACGGCGGTTCGCGGTGAGCTATACCTTCCGCATTCCGGGGATCGAGAAGGCGAACCTGGCGTACTACAAACAATTCGATGCCGAGGTGAAGAAGCGGACGCGCGGGCTGTTCGGGGCCACCTACCGGGAGCACAAGAACCTGATCAACCCGGACCGCTTGGCCATCGTGGCGTTTGTGCAGGACAATGGGAACCACGCGGTGCTGCAGTCGGCCTATGAGCCGGTCCTCAGTACGGCGGTGGCCGGGGCAAAGGAGGCGCGATGAGGGAAGCAATCCGGGGTCACGGGGCACTGGTGGCGGTGCTGGGATTGGTGCTGGGCACGTTGGCGCCGTTGCTGGCCGCCACGCCGAAGCCGATTCATTGGACACTTTCCGTGGCGACAAAGAGCCATTTACCCTTGCGGAGAGGCACCTCGGCGGTGGCGCATCTCCGGGCGACGATCCGGCCTGGGTGGCACTTGTACGCGCTGGATCAGGAGCCGGGCGGGCCCATCGCTACGCGGATCAGCTTGGCCAAGGGGCAGCGTTGGGCGTTGCGAGGGGATGTCCAGGAGCCGCCCCCGATGACCGCCCTCGACCCGAACTTCAATATAGCGACACGTTTTTACCGCGGGGCGGTGAGCTTTACGATCCCGCTGCGGGCCACGGGCGCGGCGGGGCGGACGGTGGCGGTGGACGTGTTGTTCCAGACCTGTAGCGACACGCTCTGCCTGCCGGCACGGGTGGTGGAATTGAAGGCGCCGGTGCGGCGCGAGGCGAGCGACAAGCGGTGAGAAGCGAGAGAGACTGACGGGAAACTGCGAAGTCAAGCGTGCGCAATAGATCCTGACGGGCACGCCACGGCGCCGTGGCTGGCTCCCGGGCGCCAGGGTTCCGAACGCGACGCCCAGCGGGCGCTCCCCTTGCGCATGCCCCAGCGCGGGCCCGCTTCGCATCCGGCCCGCTACCCTGCGGATGCAACCGAACCTCCGGGTCGGAGGGCGATACCTGAGTCGGGTCGGCTAGGCCGCCTACGCGGGCCGGATCTGCCTGAGCAGCGCCCCCCAGCGCGGATCCCGTCGCAATCCCGCCAAGGCCGGATCCACGCGGGCATACACCAGCCAGCTATCGCGCTCCTGGAGCGCCCGGTGCAGCCAGCGAAACGCCTGATCGCGCTCTCCCGCCAGCGCTGCCAGCACCGCCAAGCCGTAGGGGGAAACGTAGCTTTTCTCGGCATCCCGGCGCCGCATCGCCAAATACGCCCGCACCATGCCGCGCTGTCCCGCCTCCTGGTAGCCGCGATCGAGCGCCGCCAGGCGCCGCCGGTCCCCGCCTGCATACAGCCGCAGCACCGTTTTCAGTTCATCGCGGGCCAGCGCTCCCTTGCCCGCGCAGGCATAGGCCAGCCAGAGCTTAACGTGCCCGGGGCCAAAATCGGGCGCCAGCGCCAACGCGCTGCGGTAGCGGCGGATCGCCAGATCCAATCGCCCGGCGTAATAGGCCGCGGTCCCGAGGTTGACATGCGCGATCCGCGAGAGCGGATCCAGCTGCACGGCTTGCCGGAACTCCTTCTCGGCGGCCGCCGTTTCTCCCCCCGCCGCCAAGTACATCCCGTGCCACTCGTGCGCCGTGGCGTTATTGGGGTCCAGTTCCAGCGCCCGGGCAAACTCCGCCGCCGCCGCGTGCCGGTCCCAGCGGTAGCGCCAGATGACGAACGCCAGCACCGCGTGCGCCCCGGATAGGCGGCCATCCAGCGCCAGCGCCCGCTGCGCGGCGGCCTGCGCCCGCGGGAAGGCCTCGCGGGGGTCCAGCAGTTGATAATCCCCCAGCAGCGCCTCCGCCTGCGCCAACCCGGCGTAGCCGGGGGCAAAGCCCGGCGCCTGCCGCGTCGCCTGCACGAAGGCATCCCGCGCCCGCACCAGCGCCGCCTCGTCCCGACGGTCCAGCCAGTACAGGCCGTGGAGGTACTCATCGTAGGCCGCGGCATCCACCGCGGGCTCCGGGGCGTTCGGCGCCACCGGTTCCGGCGCGATCACCTTTCCCGCGATCACCTTTTCAATGTTGGCCGCCACCACGGCGGCAAGTTGGTCCTCGACCGCGACTAGGTTGCCCGCCTGGCCTTCGAGGTGTTTCGCCCATAGCTGCCGGTCGCCGGGAATGTAGATCAGCTGTGCGTTCAGCCGCACGCGCTGTCCCGCCCGCGCCACCGATCCCTCCACCACGGCTTCCACGTGCAACTCCCGCCCGACCTGCGCCAGTGAAATCCTGCGGCCCTCGTAGTTCAGCACCGAGGTGCGGGAGATCACCCGTAAATTTGGGATTTGAGCCAAATTTGTGATCAGCTCATCGGTCAGCGCCTCGGCAATGTAGTCTTGGTGCGGATCCCCGCTCAGATTGGCGAGCGGCAAAACCGCCAAGGAACGAATGGCCGCCGTGGACCTGCCGGCCGGCGACTGCGGCCGGTTAGTCGCAAAGTAATATCCGGCTGCCAGGACCACCAGCGCCGCCGCGGCGCCTAGCCCCCAGCGCCAGCCTGCGGATCGGGCTGGCCTGGCTACCGGGCGGGCCAGCGGCGGCTGCGCTTGCGCTGGTTCATCCCCGCCGGCGGGACGCTGGCGCAGCCATTCTTCAAGCTCGTGCTGGTAGGCAAATACCGGCCGCCGCCCCTGCCCCTGCACCCGGCGCACCGGCAACCCCGCCGTTTCGGCCCACCGCCGCGCCGTCCGTTCGTCCCGACGCAAATACCCGGCGATCTCTTTCCACGAATCCAGGCGTTCGGCCGCGGGCGGGTTCGCTTGGCCGGCCGGGCCCCATTCGCCGTCGCTCATCGTTTACCCCGGACTGACCCCATTGTAATCGGTAAGTCACTCTAGAGCCAGCGTTTACACATGGCTTCGGCCGCCGCCGCCCCGGTGCCAGGGGCTCCGCCCCTGGGCTCAATGCGCCGCGTTTTGCGACCTTGGCCGCCACCGGCCCGAGCGGGCATGAGTGGGCATCCGCTTCCGCCCCCTCCGCGCGCCAGTTGCTTCCGCAATATAAATGCCGTGCGGGCCAAGGCCCCTCCCAGACGCCCGCCAAATTGGCAAAGAAGACGAGCAGAGGACTATGCAGCACAAATGCATCCGGACCCAAAGCCCATGGCCCACCCGCCCCGCCCTGGCTCTACCGGCCGCTACCCTGGCGCTGGTCTTCATAACCGCCTCCGCAGCCCGTGCGGGCACCGTGGACGTCAACCTCGGGGGCGTCCAGAGCGGCACCCAACTCACCTGTCCGTTCCCGGGCCTATGGTTTTCCGGCACCTCGACGACCAGTGGCGCCTCTGGCGGCAGGCCCGCCAGCGCGCAGGAACCCCCCTCCCTGAACCTGCTGTTGGGAGCCGTGACATTGCTGGTAGGACTGGGTCCTCGCCGCCGGAGCCAGCCTTGCCTCGCGTAGGACCCAAAGCGCGGGGTGGGGCTCAGGCGCCCGGCCGCCCCGCGCGCTCCGCCGTGCGGCCTCCGGCGGTCCGCCCGGCGCCCGCCGCGCCGCCCAAACCTGGGCCCAAAGCGGTTGGCGCCCCGCCGGCGCCTGGCGCGCGGCTAAGCTTTACCTGGCGCTTCGCCGGTACCCGGGTGCACCTCCAAGCCGCGCCGCCCCGCTCAAGCGCGCCCATGGCCTACCGCTGGGCGGTGTCTCTGACACGTTGAGCTGCTCGCCGCCACCGCTAGGGAAAAGTGCCAGCCTTGGCTGGAGCCTTACACGAGCCGCCCTCCCGCCGGAGCGCCGTTCCCTCCGTGGGCCGCTAGTCGCGGCAACTTGGCGACGCCCCGAGCGCCAGGGGGAGCCCGTTGCCGGCCGTGGAAGCCCAGCCCCAGCGACCAGCGGGAGCGTCCAGCATAGGGCGGCTGAGCCGCCTCACGTGGCCAAGCAACTCACTCCTCATCGGCAGGTTTTAGCTTCGATCCCTAGGCGGCTCACGACTCTTTGGCGCCAGCCGCACGGGGCCGGGGCGCGGGGCGTAGCGCCGGCAAAAAGGACGCGCCATGGGCCAATGGAACGCCGAAATTGTCCGCTACGGTTTGGCCGATATCCGCCAGTGTCTGCCGCGTGCCGAGATCCACGCTCTGGATACCGCCAGCGGAGGCCAGCAGGGGAATGTACTCGCGCGAATGGTCGGTCGAGGCGGTGGTGGGGTCACAGCCGTGGTCCGCGGTGATCAGCAGCAGGTCATCGTCCGCCAGCCCCGCCCGCAGCCGCCCCAGATCGCTGTCAAACGCCTCCAACGCCGCGGCGAAACCCGGGACATCATTCCGGTGTCCATACAGCATGTCGAAATCCACCAGGTTGGCGAAGATCAAGCCGCGAGCCAATGCCCCCAGCGCCTCCCGCACCAACGCCATGCCATGCGCGTTGGATTCCATCGGCAGGTTGCGCTGAATGCCGCGGCCGAGAAAAATGTCGCTGATCTTGCCCACCGCCAGCACCGGAACGTCGGCTGCCGCCAGCCGGTCCAGCAGCATGCCTTCTGGCGGTGGGACGGCGTAATCGTGCCGCCGCCGGGTGCGCTGGAATCGCCCGGGCCCGGGTCCGTCGAAGGGCCGGGCGATCACCCGACCGACGCGGTGGGGCCCGGCGAGCAACTCGCGGGCGATCGCGCAGATGCGGTACAAGTCCGCCACCGGGATCACGTCCTCATGCGCCGCCACCTGGAAGACGCTGTCGGCGGAGGTGTAGACAATCGGCGCGCCGGTGCGCACGTGCTCCGCCCCTAGGCGCTCAATGATCTCCGTGCCGCTGGCGGGAATATTGCCCAGCGTGCGGCGGCCGATCCGCGCCTCGAAGGCGGCGATCAACTCCGGCGGAAAACCGCGCGGATAGGTCGGGAATCCCGGCTCCAAGACGATCCCCGCCATCTCCCAATGGCCGGTGGTGGTGTCTTTGCCCTCGGAGGCCATGGCGCACCGGCCATAGGCCCCTTCGGGCGCGACACCGTCGCCGCCCAGCGCCGGGTGCAGATGGCCAATGCCCAACCGGCGGAGGTTCGGGATTTGCAGGGGCTGGCGGGCATGGATATGGCCGAGCGTATCGGCGCCCGCGTCTCCATAGCGGGCCGCGTCCGGCATTGCCCCGCACCCGACGCCGTCCATTACGAGCAGGAGCACGCGCCGAAAAGCTGGCTCCGCGGAGTCGGCTGAAGCTGATCCGTCCATAGCCGGAGGGATGGGCCGCCGCTGTGGTGGGGCGGCGTCGAACGCCAAAAGTGGCCGTAAGCACTGCTCGAGACAGGCGGTTGCGGCAACTCGCGGCCAGTTGGAGACGCCCCGAGCGCCCGCGGGCGTCCGTTGCCGACCGTCCAACCCCTCCGTGCCTGCTGGGGTGGAGCGGCGCTGCCGTCTAGAATCAGGCGGCTGAGCCGCTTATTCGTAACGCAGGGCTTCCATGGGGTCCACTTTGCTGGCGCGCCGTGCGGGCAACCAACAGGCCACCGCGGCGACCGCCAACAACAACACCGCCACGACGATCAGCACTGCGGGGTTGTCGGCGCGGACGCCGAACAAAAAACCGGCAAGCAGGCGTCCTAGCCCCAGCGCGAGGGCCAGCCCGATGACCGTCCCGGCGCCGGCCATGCGCAGGCCATTGCGCAACACCAGGCCGACCACGTCGCGACGGCGCGCCCCCAGGGCCATGCGCAGGCCCAGGTCATGGGTGGTGCGTTCTACCGCGTAGGACATCACGCCGTAGATGCCCACGGCGGCGAGCAGCAGCGCCAAGGCCGCGAAGACCAGCACCATCACCAGCGATAGCCGCCGCGGCGCGACCGAGGCCGCCACCAAGCCGGACATGGTTTTCACCTCGGCGATGGGCAAGTTGGCATCAAGCGATTGAATGGCTCGCGCCGCCGGGCCCGCCAGCGCCATCGGGTCCAGCCCTGGCGAGGCGCGCAGCACGCAGGTCATGTCATTGACGGGGTACTGGGCCAAGGGGAAAAACACCTCCGGCAGCTTGTCCATCTCCGTGCCTCCGGTCAAGCCCTCGGTCTTGATGCGCGGAATGACGCCCACGATCGTGGCTGTAAAGCCCTGTGTTTTGATCTGTTGTCCCAGCGCCCGCACCGCCCCACCCCAATATTTGCGCGCGAAGTCCCGGCTGATGACGGCCACCTTGCGACTTTTGGCGTTGTCGGCGGCGGTGAACCCACGGCCGCGGAGCAGGGGGATGCGCAGCGTCCGGAAGAAGCTGGGGCTGACGATGGCGACGTTGGTCTCCGGCTCGTGGCCGGGGAGGGGCTTGGGGCGGCCCACAATGGCGTAGCCCGACTCCCAATCGCTCCCGGAGAACGGTATGGGCGTTGCCACGGCGGCGGCGGTGATGCCGGGCAGCCGCGCCAACTGGTGCAGCGCCTGGCGGAAGAACGCCGCCTGCTCCGCCGCCTTGGGGTAACGCCGCTGAGGCAAGGACACGTCGAACAGCAGTTCCCGGGTTGGGTCAAACCCGGGGCTGGTGTTCAGCACCGTCAGGAAGCTGCGCAGGAGAAGCCCGGCGCCGGCCAGGAGCACCAGCGCCAAGGCGACCTCGCCCACGATGAGGGCGTCGCGCAGGCGCCGCCCGCCGCGGCCCTCGGCACCGCCGCGGCCGCCTTCCTTCAGGGCCTCCTGCACACCGGCCTCGCCGTGCCGCCAGGCGGGGGCCAAGCCGAACAGCACGCCGCAAATCACCGCCACGGCCACGGTGAACAGCAGCACCCGCCAGTCCATGCCCAACTGCCGCGCGCGGGGCAAATCGGCGGGCATCAGTGGGACGGCCATTCGGACGCCCACTGCCGCCACCGCCAAACCCGCCGCGCCGCCCAGCAGCGCCAGCGTCAGGCTTTCGCCCAGGACCTGGGTCCAGATCTGGCGACGGCTGGCCCCGAGCGCCGCCCGCACCGCGAACTCCTGCCGGCGCGCCGCGGCGCGCGCCAGCAGCAGGTTGGCCAGGTTGGCGCAGGCAATCAGCAACACCAGCCCCACCGCCGCCAGCAACGCCCAGAGCGCCGCGCCAGCACCGCGCACCGAATAGGCCAGATAGGGGAGGACGCGGATACCTTCGCCCGTGTTGGTCTTGGGATAGGCCAGGTCCAGGCGGCGGGCGATGGCGGCCATCTCCGCCTGCGCCTGGGCCAGGGTGTAGCCCGCACGCAGGCGCCCGATGCCGACAATGCCGGGATGATTGTCGCGTTGCGACAAACTATGGGTGGTGCGCAGCGCGCCCAGTGAGACCCAGGCCCGGATCTTGCCGGGAAAATCGAAGCCCGGCGGCATCACGCCGATCACCGTATAGGGGTTGCCGTTCATGAGAATCGGCTGGCCCAGGATGCCGCGGCGGGCACCAAAGCGGCGGCGCCACAGCGCGTTGGAGAGGATCACGGTTCGCGGCGCTCCCGGCTGGTCTTCCCGGGCGGTGAAGTTGCGCCCCAGTTGCGGCTGGACGCCCAGGATGGGGAACAGATTGGCGGTAACCTGTCCGCTTTGGATCGCCTCCGGCTGCACCCCCGGCGCGGTCAAGTTGAAGCCGCTCCAACGGAATGCCCCCAGCGCCAGGGTCTTGCTCTGTTTCACCCAGTCGTAATAATCCGGCAGGGAGACGGACATGACGGGGAACTGCGGCAGCATGCTTTCCCGGATGGCCACCAAGCGGTGGGGATGGGCATAGGGCAGCGGGCGCAGCAGCACCGCGTCCACCACGCTGAAGACGGCGGTGTTGGCGCCGATGCCCAAGGCCAAGGTGATGATCGCCACCGCGCTCAGCCCCGGCGAGCGGCGGATCGCCCGCCAGCCCGCCCGCGCCCAAACCGCTGAGATTCCCGCCATGTCCGGTTTGGACGGCTGAGCCGGCGCGGCGTGAGCAAGCCGCGGCGTTCGCGCGCGCCGCCTATCTTCCGGCCGGCACGGGTTGCCGCTGGAGCCAGGGGTTGCGGGGCAGGCTGAGCAGGTTGGCCATGAGGCGGAAGGCGCCAGGCACACCCTCCGGCAGCTGCCGGTAGAGCGCGAGGGCCAAATAGACATAGGCCCCGCGGCCATAGCGGGCATAGAGCAGCCCGCCGCGCTGCGGGGCTTGGCCGGGATCGTGCATCTCGAGCGGCGCGCGGTACTCCGGCCCCCAGGTTCCCATGAAACCGTGACCGCGCTCCTCGACCCAGCCGGCGAAGTCTTGCGTGGTGATCTGGTTCGGCCAGCTGAGCACGGGGCTATGGGGGAGCAGCAGGCGCACCGGGCAGTGCTCATGGACCACTTTTTCATCGCTGCCCAGATTGAGCGGATAAGGCCCGTAGTTGTGGTTGTATTCGCCGGTTTGGTATTGCACGACGACCACGCCGCCCTGGCGCACATAGTCCAGCAGGCGCGCATTGTTGAGTGCCAGCGCCGGGCGGTTGGCGTAAGCCCGAATGCCTAGCAAGATCTCGTTGTAGCGGTCCAGATCGCCCGTGGCGAGGTCCTGAGCGCTGATAAAATGCACGTGGATACTGAGGTCGTCCAAGGCGCTTGGCACCGAATCGCCCGTGCCCATGACGTAGCCGATCATGAGTCCCGGCGCGGTCCTTACCTGGACGCCGGTGGTGCGATAGGCCGCCCGCCGGTAATAGTTGTAGGGCCGCACGCCGGGATAACCGGTGGTGACGAAGCCCTGACGATATTGCAGCCCATCGTAGGTGGCCACGGCGCGCAGCAGATAGGGCCGCTCCGCCAAGCCGCGCGGCGTGACGGCGAAGGCGACGGTTTGTGCGTCGCCGGCGTGGGCGATGGAGAAGCTGGCGACCGCGGGCGTGGCGGTCCAGCCGGCGGGCAGAGCTAGCCGCAGGGTGCCCCGCACTGGGCCCGGCGCCTGGCTGCGGACGGCGACGACCAAGGGAAACCGCCTTCGCCCCAGGGGCACGATGCCGGCATGGGGATGGATCATTACCGAGATGGCCGGCGCCACCGCCAGCGGGTGCAGCACTGTGCCCCGGCCATCTTCGCGTTCGACCGTTTGCACCACCTCCGCCATGCGCGCCGTCACGCCCTGGTAGCGCACCTCGACCCAGGCCGCCAGCGGGTAGGGAGCGAAGGGCAGGTTACGGTATTGCGGCTGGCGCAGGTCGTAGTAGGCTTGCTCGATATTGGGGCGGTCGAAGTAGGGCTCGGTCGGCGCCGCGTTTTGGGGCACGGCGACGGCGAACTCTTGGTCCGCCGCGTCGCCGGCGCCAAGGCTTGTGAGCGGCGCTCCCGCCGGCGCCAGCGTCCACTGCTCGCCCTGGGGCCCGGCCAGCCAGACGCGCACGCTGGCCAGCGGCTGCGCGCCCTGATCGGCGACGTGCACGGCGACGTGGAAGCGCTGGCCCGGAATCGCGAATTGGAACGTCGGGCGCACGCTGACAAAGCCGAAGAAGCCGCGCCCCACCCGTGGCGGCGCCACCCGCGCCTGCATCGAAACGCCGAGCGCCATTAGCAGGGCGTCGTTGAACTGCGCGCGCTTGACCCGCAGCTCGTATAGCACGTTGTACTTGGGCAGGGCGGGCAGCTGGCTGGCGCGGGTTTGGGCGATCAGGGCGCGGGTCTGGCGCAGGCCGTCGGCCAATAGCGGCGCGAGGGCGGCCGGCCGTTGCGGCCGATACTGGCGCAAGGCGGTCTCCACCAGGGCGTTGATCCGCGCCAGCGCCGGACGCAAAAACGCTCGCTGCCCGGCGGGCGCAAGGTCGGCGATGCCGGCGAGGGAGGTATCAATGCCCTGGAAAAAGCCCGCCTCCTGCGCCGGCACGGGCACGCGGGAGGCGTAGCGGTGATAGGCGGAACTGGCCGGCCCGGGCAGCAGGATGAAGCCGCCGCCGTTTTGCGTTTTCTGCAACCCCCAGCCGGTGCGGGACAGTTGAATGTACGATTCGCCGAGCCAAGGGTCGTAGCGGCCTTCCGGCACGCGGAGCGTGGTCGAGGGCTGGCCCGAGATCCAGGTGTTCTGGATGTAGTTGCGGAAGCGCGCGGGGCGCCAATGGCCCGTGGCGTAGTCGAACATGCGGCCGCCGACGATGTGGGCAAAGGGGACCCGGGCGTACATCTTCAGCGGCGTCCAGGGTTCCAGCCCGGCGCGGATCTGGCTGGGGAACATCTTGGGGTCGCCGGCGTCGTTGAAGGCCAGCTGCGCCATCTCCCCGGAGACCTGATGGTTGCCATGTCCGTCACTGGCGGCGCCGACGAAGGGCGAGGTGATGACCAAAGGGCGGGTGAGCCGGACCACGCGCACCACGTCGCTGAGCACACGGTTGAACCCCCACTGCGCCAGGGAGCCGGATTTGTGTTTGGAGAACCCGAAATCCACCACCCGGCTGAAATATTGCTGCACGCCGTAGTAACGGTCCGCAGCCAGCAACTCCTCGGTGCGTACCAGCCCGAGTCGGTCCCAGTAGTCGCTGGACATGGCGTTCTGTCCGCCTTCGCCGCGGTTGAGGGTGAGCAGGGCCACGCGCGCGCCCAGGTGGCGGCTCTCGTAGGCGAGCATGCCGCCGTCCTCGTCGTCTGGGTGGGCGTCCACGTGCAACATGCTGGCGCGGCTGCGCAGCTTCAGCAGCATTTGCCACAGGCCCGCAGGTCCCACCGCGAAGGGCAGCGGCTGAGCATTGGCCGTGGGGGCGATGCGGACGCGCCGGGGTGAGGGAGTGGCGGCGAAGGCCCGCGCCGCGGTGAGCGCGAGGAGGCCGGCGCCGAAGAAGAGAAGCAGGGCCCAAGTGAGCCGGCAACGTGAGTGGGGCATTGGGAATATTGTCGTCCTCGGCGGGCGGTCTGCAAAGCAGTGGTTTTGGGGCAGGGCGATCGGCGTCGCATGCCGTCGTTCTCCCACCCCAAGGCGCGCGGCTGGTTTCGGCGGTGAGGCAGCAGACTGCAGCGGGGAGCCCCGCACTGGACGGCCGTCTTTGCGAAAAGCCGCCGGAGGGGCTCCGCTTTCGCGGCGGGGTATCCTCTAAGGATTCGGCTGGACGCCATCCGCATGTCGCAGCGGGTGGCCAACGCATCCGGCTGCCCGCTCTGCCGCATGGAATCCCCCGCACCGTCTCCCAGCACCCCCAATGTTCCGGCGGGGCGCGCCGCCCACCCGCAGTTGGAGCGGGGTATGGGCTTGGGCGGGGCGGTGGCGTTGAACATGCTCGACATGATCGGGGTGGGGCCGTTCATCACCATCCCGCTGATCGTGGCGGCGATGGGTGGCCCGCAAGCCATGCTGGGCTGGATCCTGGGGGCTCTGCTGGCGCTGTGCGACGGGCTGGTCAGCGCCGAACTGGGCGCCTCCATGCCCCGCGCGGGCGGACCGTACGAATACCTGAAGCAGATCTACGGCGCCTCGGGCCTGGGCCGGCTGATTTCATTTTTGTTCGTTTGGCAGCTCAGCTTCAGCGCGCCGCTCTCGATCGCCACCGGCTGCATCGGGCTGGCCGACTACGCCGGGTATCTCTGGCCGCCGTTGCGCACGCCCTGGTTCCATTACTCGCTCGTGGTGCCCATTCCATTGCTGGGCGCGTTGCGGGCGGACGTCGCGTTCACTCCCGGCACGCTGGCCGCCATCGGCTGCTGCGGGCTGGCGGTGTTGCTGCTGTATCGCCACATCGGCGGCGTGGGGAGAGTGACGCGGTTTCTCTGGGGCGGCGTGTTGCTGACGGTAGCCTGGATCGTCTTCGCCGGCGTGACCCACTTCGATCCCCATCGGGCGTTCAGCTTTCCGCCCGGCGCCTTCCAGTTCTCTTCCGGGTTCTTTCTCGGGCTCGGCGGCGCGCTGCTGATCTCGATCTACGACTACTGGGGTTATTACAACATTTGCTATCTGGGCGGCGAGGTGCGGGATCCGGAGCGGAACATTCCCCGCGCCGTGCTGTATTCCATTCTGGCGGTGGCGGCGATCTACATTGTGATGAACATCAGCCTGCTGGGCGTGGTGCCGTGGCAGGAGATGCTGCCCGGCGGGGTGGCCAGCGCCCAGTTGTCGGTGGTGTCGGTGATGATGCAGCGCATTTACGGCTCCTGGGCCGGGCAGCTGGTCACGCTGCTGATTATTTGGACCGCGTTCGGGTCCATCTTCTCCCTGCTGCTCGGCTACTCGCGGGTTCCCTATGCCGCCGCCCTGGATGGCAACTTCTTCGCCGCCTTCCGGCGGCTGCATCCGCGCCACAAGTTTCCCCATGTGTCGCTCGTGGCTTTGGGCTTGACGGCGATGGCGTTTTGCTTCTTTCAATTGGTCCAGGTGATCGCCGCGCTGGTGGTGATCCGGGTGCTGCTGCAGTTTTCGCTGCAACAGTTCGGATTGCTGTGGCTGCGGTGGAAACACCCGGAGGTGCCGCGGCCCTTCCGCATGTGGCTGTATCCCGTGCCGGTCCTGGTGGCCATCATTGGGTTTTTGTATGTGGTGGTCTCCCGGCATGAATTTGGCCAGCAGTTGCGGCTGGCCGTGCTGATCGCCGCCGCCGGTGTGGTGCTGTATATGTGGCGGGCCGTGCGCCGTCGGGAGTGGCCCTTCGTCATTCCGGGGCGACCGCCGGGCGAGGCGGAACGCGCGCCGCTATAATTAAAGGTTTCGGCGGGGGCGGTTTTTTCGGCTATGGAGGGCGACGCCATTCGCGTGCGCGGCGCGCGGCAGCACAACCTGAAAGGGATTGACTGCGACATTCCGCTCAACCAGCTGACGGTCGTGACGGGTGTGTCCGGCTCGGGCAAGAGCAGCCTGGCGTTTGACACGCTCTACGCCGAAGGCCAGCGCCGTTATGTTGAGTCGCTGTCCGCCTATGCCCGGCAATTCTTGGAGCGCATGGAAAAGCCCGCGGTGGACGCCATCGAAGGCATCACGCCGGCGGTGGCGATCCGGCAGAAGAACGCCACCCGCAATCCGCGCTCCACCGTGGCGACGGCGACGGAAATCTATGATTATTTGCGGCTGCTGTTCGCCCGCGCCGGAACGACAATCTGCCCGGACTGCGGCCTTCCGGCCAAGCCGGACACGGTGGACGAGGTGGCCGGGGCGCTGCTGGGGGAGGCCAGCGGCCGGCGGGCATATGTGCTGTTTCCGCTGCCCGCGCCGGCGGCGGAGGCCAAGCCGGAGCCATCGCGGCGGAAAAGGAAGGCCGTGGCGGCGGTTGCCACCGTGCCCACGGCCGCATTGGCCGATCTGCGCCGGCGGGGCTTCCCCCGGCTGTACCAGCCGGGGGAAGCAGGCCAGGCGGCGGGGGCGGGGAAAATGGTCGAGTTCGCGGCGCCGGAGTCGCTGCTGGAACTGGATTTCTCTCGCCCGGTCTTCGCCGTCGCCGACCGTCTGGTGGTGGATGGCGCCGAGCGGGGGCGGCTGGTCGAGGCCATTGAGACCGCCTACCGGGAGAGCGGAGAGGTGCGGCTGGAGTTTCCCGCCGCCGACGGGCAGCCGGGCGGCGTCCGCCGCTTTCGCGCGGGCTTTGCCTGCGGCCAATGCGGCCGGGCATTCGCCACGCCGGAGCCGCGGCTGTTTTCCTTCAACAATCCGTTCGGCGCTTGCCCGCGCTGCCAGGGCTTCGGCAACATTCTGGACCTGGATTGGGCGCGCATTATTCCGGAGCCGGGGCGCAGCCTGGCGCAGGGCGCCATTGAGCCCTGGACCAAACCGCGCTACCGCGCCTGGAGCCAGGAGTTGCGGCGCCATGCCGCGGCGGCCGGCATTTCGCTGGACACGCCGTGGCGCGAGCTCCACGCCGATCAGCAGCGGGTGGTGCAGGAGGGCGCAGGGGACTTTGCCGGCGTGCGCGGCTTTTTCGCGCTGCTGGAGCGGAAAAAATACAAGCTGCACGTGCGGGTTTTCCTGAGCCGCTATCGCACGGCCGCGGTCTGTCCCGCCTGTCACGGCGCGCGCTTGCGGCCGGAGGCGCTGCAGGTGCAGTTGCGCGGACCCGACTTGGCCCCGGGCCACGCCGGCCTGGCTCCGGGCGGCGGCCGCGCCTGGTGGCGGGTGGACCAGGTCTGCGCCCTCACGGCCGCGGAGGCGCGGGAATGGGCGGCCGGCTTGGAGTTGGCGCCAGAGGCGGCGGCGATCGCCGCGCCGGTGCGCGGGGAAATCACGCGGCGGCTGGATTACTTGCTCCAGGTCGGCCTGGAGTATCTGACGCTGGACCGGCTGGCGGCAACGCTGTCCGGCGGCGAGTCGCAGCGCATCCAACTGGCCGCCTGCCTGGGCTCGGGGTTGGTCGGCTCGCTCTATGTGCTTGATGAGCCCTCGATTGGCCTGCACAGCCGTGACACCCAGCGTCTGATCGCCATACTGTCCGACCTACGGGATTTGGGCAACACCGTCGTGGTGGTGGAGCACGACGCGCAGGTGATGCGGGCGGCGGACCATATTTTAGACCTGGGGCCGGGGGCCGGCGAGGGCGGCGGCCGCTTGGTGGCCGCGGGCACGCCGTTTCAAATAACCGCGGATCCCCTGTCCCGCACTGGCCGCTTCTTGAGCGAGGCGGAAACCGTCGCCGTGCCTGCCCGGCGGCGCGCGCCCGGCAAGCGCCGCATTGGCATCCGCGGCGCGCAGGCGCGGAATCTGAAGCGCTTCGACGTGGAGATTCCGCTGGGTCTGCTGGTGGCGGTAACCGGCGTCTCCGGCTCAGGCAAGAGCACGCTGGTGCATGAGGTGCTGTACCGCGGCTGGGAGGCGGCGCGGCGGGGCAGTCCAGCACCCGGCGCCGATGAGATCCGCGGCCTGGACTGGGCGCGGGACATGGTACTGGTGGATCAAAGCCCGATTGGCCGCACGCCGCGCTCGAACCCGGTGACCTACCTTAAGGCCTTTGACGGAATCCGCGCGTTGCTGGCGGACACGCCACTGGCCCGCCGCCACGGCTTGGGGCCAGGGAGCTTCTCGTTTAACGTTACCGGCGGGCGCTGCGACGCTTGCGAGGGCCAGGGGACGGTGGCGGTGGAGATGCAGTTTTTGGCCGACGTCGAGCTGCCCTGCGAGGAATGCGAGGGGCGGCGCTTCAAGCCGGAAGTGCTGGACGTAAGCTGGCGGGACAAGAACGTCCACGAGATCTTGCAGCTCACGGTGCATGAGGCGCAGCGCTTCTTCGCCGGGCACAACAAAATCACGCGGCCACTGGAGCTGCTGGAGCGCGTGGGCCTGGGGTATCTGCGCCTGGGGCAATCGGCGACCACGTTGTCGGGCGGTGAGGCGCAACGGGTGAAACTGGCGGCGCATTTGGCGCGGCCGGAATCGGCGCAGGGGGTGGTCTTTCTGCTCGATGAGCCGACGACGGGGCTGCACTTTGCGGACATCGCGGTGCTGCTGGACACGCTGCGACAGTTGATTGAAGCCGGTGGCAGCGTCATCGTCATCGAGCACAATCTCGACGTCATTCGGGCGACGGATTGGATCCTGGATCTGGGTCCGGAAGGCGGAGAGCAGGGCGGCTATCTGCTGGCGGCCGGAACGCCGGAAGCGATCGCCGCCGAACGCGCCTCGCTGACCGGCCAGTATCTGCGGCCGCATATGGCCGGCGCGGCGGCGCCGGTGGCGGCGGTGAAGCGAACGGCGCGAAAATAGTCACAATGGTGGGTTGCTGGCTATTGGCGGGGACACTGGTATTGGGCCCGGCACCGGGCCAGCACGCGCCGCCGCCGCCGCACGGGGCATTGGCGCAGGCGCAAGCGGCGCTGGGGCGCCAGGACTTTGCCACCGCCGAGGGCTTGTTGCGGCAGTTTCTGGCCGGCCACCCTGCCGCTGGCCCGCGGGCGGCGGCGGAGTTGCGCCTGGGCTACGCCGAGGCGGCGCTGGGCCATCCCCGCCAGGCCATTGCCGCCTACCAGGCGGGCCTGAAGGTAGCGCCCAAACATTTCGCCGCGCAGCTCAACCTGGGGCTGCTGCTGTTGCAGGTGCGGCAGCCGCAGGCGGCCTTGGCGCCGCTCACCGCGGCGGCCGGGTTGCGGCCCAAGGCTCCGAAGCCGTGGTTCGAACTGGCACGGGCGCGGCAGGCCCTCGGGCAAAACCCCGCGGCTATTGCCGCTTACCAGAAAGCCGCGGGGCTGGATCCCGGCTCCGGCGCCGCCGCCTACAACGCTGGCATTCTGCTGTTGCAGGCTGGCCGGAACGGCGGCGCGGCGCGGGAGTTGACCGACGCGGTGCGGGCGCAGCCCAAGAACGCCGCAGCGCAGCTGGCGCTGGCCGACGCCTATGCCCGCGGCGGGGAGGCCGCGCAGGCGGAGGCGGCGCTGCGGGCCTATCTGGCATTGCGCCCCGGCGACGCCGGCGCCCAGCGCCGCTTGGCGGGCCTGCTAGCCGAACAAAACGAGGGCGGCGCGGCACGCCGGCAACTGGAATCCGAGCTGGAGCGCGATCCGGCCGACGCCACCGCGCGGCGGGAGCTGGCGGATTTGCAAATGGCCGCGCGCCGCTATGCCGCTGCCGCGGCCAACTACGGCCTCTTGGCGCAGGCGCGGCCCGCTTCGGCGGAGCGGCAATACCGCTGGGGCCATGCCTTGGTGCTCAGCGGCGATGACGCGCGCGCGGCGCCCGCGTTGGGGGCGGCGGTGCGCCTGGCGCCGAGCTTGGCGCCCGCCTGGCGGGACCTGGGTTTCGCCGCCTATCGCACCGGGCAGTACGGAGCGGCCGTGGCCGCGCTGGATCGCTACGCGGCGCTGGCCAGCGCCAGCGCCCCGGTGGATTTTCTGCGCGCGCTGTGCTGGGATCACTTGCAGCATTACCATCGGGCCATCGCCCAATACGAGGCGTTTCTATCCGCCGATCAGGGGCGGCATTACGATCAGGACTTCAAGGCGCGGCATCGCCTGATCACGCTGCGCCGCATTGTCGCGGGCCATTAGGGCGCGGCGCGCGCAGGCGGCGCGCCGCATCGGAGCAAGGGTGAGGAAGACGGTCGGCATCATCGGGGTCTTGCTGTTGGCCCTACCGCTTTGGGCGCATCCCAACTACGCTCAACTGCGGGCCAAGGCGGCCAGAGCCCATGGTCACAAGCGGGCGGAGCTGCTGTCTCGGCTTGCGTTCATGGACTTTCTTTTCGCCGAGCAGAGCTTCGAGGCGGGCCAGTCGCTGCCCGGCCACCGCAGCCTGGGCCGCCTGGAGCGCGACGGGACCGAGAGCGTGCAACTGTTGCGGGCCGAGGCCGCGCGCGGCAAGAAAAGCGGCATGCGCAACGTCGAGATTCAATTTCAAAAGATCGCGTACGGACTTGGGCGATTGCGGCGCGAGGCGAATTTCCGGGATCAGCCGGCCATCGGGGCCGCGCGGCGGGATTTCTCGCGCTGGCGCCGGTTGTTGCTGGCCTGGATGTTTGCGCGCAAGAAAAATGGCCATCTTGTCCTCGGCCCAGATCAGGGACAATAGACCCATGAGGCGCGGACCCATCGGCGTGCTGCTGGTGGCCGGTGGGTTGTGGGTGGCCACCGCGGCGATGGCGCAGTTGCCGGGCCGCGACCCGCTGACCTCGAGGGAAGCCGACGCCATGCGCCAGGCCGCGGGCCATCCCGGCAAGCGCGTGGATCTGCTGCTGCAATTCGCCGGCGAGCGGCTCAGCCGCCTGCAAACGCTGCAAAGCTCGAACCTGCCGGGCCGGCTCTCCAGCATGCACCTGATGCTGCGGGAATACCGCGAGATTTTGGATGAGCTGGACGAAAACTTTGACGAATGGATGTCCGGGCGCCGCACCTCGGAGATGGCCGGCCCGCCGAAACTGAAGAAGCCGCTGCACCATGCGATCCAGGCGGAACAGCAATTTTTGACCACCTTGGCCACGGTGCGCTCGCATTCCACCCCCGCCGGCCTGCAGACCTACCGCTTCGCCCTAAGCGACGCGCGGGACGCTACCCGCGGCGACATCCAGGACGCGCAGGACGATTGGGCGGAGAGTCAGCACCGCCAGGCGGCGGCGAAGGCGGCCAAGAAAAAGCACAAGCACTTTCCCCTCGCCGCCGCGCGCCCGCCGCGGGCGCCGTTGCCTCGGTATGCGTGATGCGGCTCAGCCGCATGTCCTTGGCGCCCCGCCGTTGGCGGGGCTGCGCCTGGCCTCCGAGGGCCGGCAACCGATGCCCGCTAGCGCTCCGGGTAGCTCCAAGGCACCGCGACTGGAGGCAACGTTTTTGGCGGTTTTCCGGGAGCTGAAGCCACGGACGCCACTGCCGCGGTTTGAGATCGAGTTCTATCCCTTCACCCGCATGAACAGCACCATCCGGCGGCGGAATGGGATCTTCAAAGTCCGGCTCAGCGATCTGCTGGCGGCGGCGCCGGAGCCGGTGATCGAGGCGCTGGCGCAGATTCTGCTGCGCAAGCTGTACAGCCACCCGGTGCCCGACTTGTTCCGCGCCCGGTACCGCCGCTTCGCCGGAAGGCGGGAGATCGCCGCCAAGGCGCAACTGGTCGGCCAGATCCGTGGCCGCAAGCGGCTGAGCCCGCCGCAGGGCCGGCATCATGACCTGGAGGCTATCTTCGAGGAGCTGAACCAGCGGTTCTTCCACGGCCTGATGGCGCGGCCGGCGTTGGGCTGGGCGCCGCAGGCGGCGCGGCGGCATTTGGGCCACTATGATCCCGCCCACAATGCCATCCTGATCAGCCGTGTCTTCGACTCGCCGGGCGTCCCACGTCATGCGCTCGAGTACGTGCTGTACCACGAGATGCTGCACCTCAAGTACCCGGTGCGGATGCGGGGCAGCCGCCGCTGCGTGCATTCGGCGGAGTTCCAGGCCGAGGAGCAACGCTTTCCAGGTTGGCAAGCGGCCGAGGCGGCGCTGAAGGCGCTTTGAGTGCCGCCCCGGGGCTGGAACTTGCCGCCGGCTTGGGCCATGATGGAGGCAGGCGGGGCCTGAGGCCCCAGGGGGTTGGCCATGCCGCAATCTTCCTCTCGTTTTGGCGCGCGCTGGGCGCTGGGCGCCGGCGCGCTGGTGCTGGTGGCGCTCATGGTGGCATCCGCCGCTCCGGCCTGGGCGCAACTGCCGAATACCCAGGGGCCGATGATCATTCCCAAGACAGCGCCGCCGACGCCTCAACCCCCGCCTCCGCCGCCGCCCAAGGCTCAGCCGGCCAACCCGGAGTACAGCTTCAAGGTGAATGTGCCGGAGGTGGCGCTGCCGGTCTCCGTGGAGACCAACGGCGGCGACTTCATCGGCCACCTGCACAAGGACAACTTCCGAGTGCTGGAAAACGGCGTGCCGCAGCAAGTTGACAAGGTGACCTACACGACCGATGCGCCGATGACGGTGGTGCTGCTGGTCGAATTCCGCAGCCAATGGTGGCCCTTCATCTATCGGATTCTGGAGGCCAGCTCCGTCTTCGCCCGGCAGCTGCAGAAACAGGACTGGATGGCGCTGGTCACCTACGATCTGCAGCCGCACATCGTCGTGGACTTCACCCACAATCCGCAGGAGATTTACGCCGGGCTGAACGAGCAGCAGATTCCCGGCTTCAGCGAGGCCGACCTTTACGACGCGCTGGCCTTCGTGATTGACCGCATGAACAGCCTGCGCGGGCGCAAGGTCATCGTGCTGATCACCGACGGATTGAACACCTTCAGCCACCTCAACTTCGACCAGATCAAGAAGATCGTCGCCGACGCCCACAACGTCAGCATTTTTCCCGTCAGCATCGCCTGGCCGCTGCGGGTCTGGCTGCAGGAAAACGGGATGATGAGCGACATGCAGGACATGAACTTCATCGAGGGCAACAATCAACTGCGTTATTTCGCCAAGCTGACAGGTGGGCGCTTCTACGAGCCGCGCTTCGAGGGCGCTTTCCCCGACGTGTTCCAGGACATCGGCTCGGCGGTGCGGAACGAGTACGTTCTCTATTACCGTTCCACCGACCGCAAACTCGACGGCACGTTCCGCAAGGTGCAGGTGGCGGTGGTGGCGCCGAATGGCAAGCCGCTGAAGGTGGTGAACCAGAAGGGCAAGCCGGTCAAGTACAAAGTGGTCGCTAAGAACGGCTATTACGCCCCGCACGCGGTGCAATAGGCCGCCGCAACGCAGAGGAGGCGGAGGTGTGCCGCGCGCAGGGCAGCTTCCCCGGCGGGTTCATTGCCGATCGTTTGGCGGCAACCTGGATACGCCCTGAGCCGCCAGCGGGCGTCGGTTGTCGACCATCCCACCCCAGCATCCGCTGCTGCATGCCGGGGACCCCGTCCCACCCCAGCATGCGCCGCTGCATGCCGGGTACCCCGTCGGAGCCCAGCCGCCGGCACCGCTCGCGGCGGGGCCGTCCGGAGTCGGGCGGCTGAGCCGCTCCGGTGTCCGCTGCCGGACAGCCGCGTCCCAATAACGGACGCTGCCACTGCCCAGGGCAGCCCTAACTTACTGATTTCCCACCGCCGGCGTTTGGGCGGCGGCGTGCACGCGTCGAAGCGATGGCCCGTTTGTCATTTCCGCATTGCAGGGGGAAAAGGGTATCCACGGGAGCGTGCCGATGACCGTATGGCGTGAGCTGCGGCAGGCGGCTCGGTCATTGGGCCGGGCACCGGCCTTTACGGCGGTCGCCTTGGCGACACTGGCGCTGGCGATCGGCGCCAGCGTAGCCATCTTCACCGTCGTGAACGCCGTGTTGCTGGCGCCCCTGCCCTATCGTCAGCCGGGGCGGCTCTACGTCATCCACGAAGACGCCGCCATGGCGGCCAAGCTGCAGATGCCCTGGATCCCGGACAATCCCCAGCAGTTCCACGCTTGGCGGCAGCGTGCGCGGGCGTTTGCCGGCATGGCCATCGCCCAGGGCGGCCGGATGGACCTAACCCAGCCCGACCAGCCGCCGGCCCAGCTCGACGCAGGCCGGGTGTCGGCCAATTTCCTGCCCTTGCTGGGCACGCGCCTGGAGTTGGGCCGCAATTTCCGCCCCGCCGAGGATGTGCCCAACGGCCCGCCGGTGGTGATCCTGACTCATCAGTTGTGGGCCTCGCGGTTTCACGCCGATCCGGCGATTGTCGGCAAGATCGTCACGCTGAACAACCATCCGCACACGGTCGTTGGCGTGCTGGCGCCCGGATTCCGCTGGCCCTTCCGCGGCATTTTCATCTCAGGCCGGCCGAGCCTGCTGGCGCCCATCGGCGTCACCTACCACGCCCCGTCGGCGGATTCCTTCGCCGGCGATTACAACTACCAAGTGATCGCCCGCCTCCGGCCGGGGGCGACCGCGGCGCCAGCCGCGGCGGAGCTGGATGCGATCGAGAATCAGCTCACCCGCCGCTATGCTCCGAATGCTCACATCTGGACCATCCTGACGCCGGTGCAAGCGGCGCTGGCCGGGGCGGCGCGGCAGGGGCTGTGGCTCCTGCTGGCGGCGGTGCTGGCGGTTTTGCTAATTGGCTGCGTGAACCTGGCCAACCTGGCATTGGCGCGGGCGACCGGCCGCATACGGGAAATGGGCCTGCGCGCCGCGCTCGGCGCGGGCCGGGGCGGCCTGCTGCGGGCGCAGTTCGCGGAAAGCCTGCTGCTGGCCATCGTCGGCGGCGCGGCGGGGCTATTGCTGGCGTGGTGGGGCGAGGCGGCGCTGCTGGCTTGGGTCCCTGCGGGATGGGCGCCGGCGGGCGGGGTGCCGTGGGATTGGCGGGTGGCGGCGTTCGCCGCCGGCATTACCATCGCAAGCGCTGTCATCTTCGGCTTGGCCCCTGCCTGGCACGCCAGCCGCGCCGACCCTCAGCTGGCGCTGGCCAGCGGCGGGCGGTCGCTTTCTGAAAGCCGCTCCGCTCGCCATCGGCGGGAGGCGCTGGTCGCGGCCGAGGTCGCCCTCGGCGCGGTGCTATTGATCGCCGCCGGACTGTTCCTGCGCAGCCTGTGGAGCTTGACCGGCCGGCCGACCGGTATCCAGCCAGAGCATCTGCTCACGGTGAAGCTGGTGCTGCCCAGGGCCTCCTATCAGCAGGATGCGGCGGTGCGCCGCTTCTATGCTCAGGCGTTGGCGCAGTTGCGCGCCGCGCCCGGCGTTTCCCGGGCCGCCTTGATCTCCTCCTTGCCGCTTACCGGCGACACCTGGATTGACGGCATTGAGCGGCCCGGCCAGCACCCAGCGCCGGGTCAGCAGCCGCTGGCGCAGGTGCGCTTTGTCAGCCCGGGCATCTTTTCGACCCTGGGCATCCAAATCCTCCGCGGCCGCGGTTTTGCCGCCGCCGACCGCACGGCCTCGCCCAATGAGGCCGTCATTTCCCGCCACATGGCCCGGGCGTTGTGGCCCGGCCGGTCGCCCGTCGGGCAGACCTTCAGCGACGGGAATGCGCAACTGCGGGTCGTCGGCGTTGCCGCCAATGTGCTCGAGCGGCCCACGGAGCGCCCCGCGAATGTCGTCTACCAGCCCTACTGGACCTTCCCCTGGGGGGTGACCGTCGTCGCCGTCCGCTCCCGCCTAGCACTGGCCACGCTGGCGCCAGAGGTCCAACGGGCCATCTGGAAGGTGGACCCGACGGTGCCGGTGCAGAACTTCAAAACCATGGGCCAGGTAGCGGCGGCGGCGCTGGGCCCGGAACGGTTTGAGGCCAACCTGCTGGCGCTGTTCGCGGCGGCGGCGCTGCTGCTGGCCGGGCTGGGCGTCTACGGGGTGGTGGCGTATTCGGTGGGGCAGCGGACGCAGGAGATCGGCATTCGCGCCGCCCTGGGCGCGCGGCCTGGGATACTGGCGGGCGCGGTGCTGCGCCAGGCGCTGGCGCCGGTGGTGGTGGGCTTGGTGGCCGGCCTAGTGGCGGCGCTGGCGGCGGGGCGGCTGGTGGCCAGCCTGCTGTATGGCGTGGCGCCGTCGGATCCGGCGACCCTCGGCGCGGTCGCCGCCGCCCTGTTGGCGGCGGGCACTCTGGCGGCGTGGATTCCGGCGGGGCGCGCCGCGCGCAGCGACCCCGCGGCGGCGCTGCGGCAACAATGAACGCGCCGGGGGCGGTTATGGTGAAAGGGATCGTGAACTCGCAGACCGGAGAAGCGGCGGAAGTCGCGGTCGGCCGTAATCAGTTCGGAGACGCCACGCTCCAGGCACAACGCGGCGATGCGGGCGTCCGGCATCCGGCTGCCCCGGACGCCCGAATCCCGCAGGACGCCTTCGAGGACGCGCGCGTGCCGCGGCGTCGCGGAGAGCAGGTGAACGCTCGGCGAGGCGAGCACAGGTCGCATATCGTCCCAGGCGTCGTCGAGCGAGAGCAGCACGGGCTTGGTTCGGCCCTCCGTCATGGTGCGGAGGTACTCATCAATGCATGGCCACGGCGGGGCCCCTCATGAGCCTGAATCTTGGCTTCATCTTTCGCCAAATCCGTCGCTCCCCCGGCTTCGCCGCCGTGGTCATCCTGACCCTGGCGCTCGGCATCGGCGCCAATACCGCCATCTTCAGCGTCGTCCGGGCGGTGCTGCTGGCGCCGCTGCCCTTTGCCCAGCCGCAGCGCCTGGTGGCGATCGGTCCGGGCACCTACTCCTTCCCGGACTACCAAAGCCTGCGGCGGCGCTCCCGATCGCTCAACGGCATGGCCGCCTACGTCGGTGACGACGTTGCCCTAACCGGCCGGGGCCGGCCGCGCGAGGCCAATGAAATGATCACCGCCGGGGGGATCTTTCACGTGCTCGGTGTCCGTCCCACGCTGGGCCGCGGCTTTCGCCGTAGCGACGACCGGCCGGGCGCGGCCGGCGGCGCCGACGCTGCCGTCCTGAGCCACCGCTTGTGGGAGGAGGCCTTCGGCGGCAAGCCTTCCGCTCTGGGCCAGCGCATCGTGCTGAACGGGCAGGACTATGCCGTGGTCGGCGTCATGCCGGCGGGCTTCGCCTTCCCCCTGGGCCAGCGCGAGGACGTTTGGACCACGGTAGCGCCGCTGCGGGTGGGCATGGCGGCGCCGCTGAAGGCGCGCGGCCTGCGCCTGTTTCATCTGATCGGCCGCCGGCGGGCCGGCGCGAGCTTGGGACAGGTACGGGCCGAGATGGCGGGCATCGCCGCGCATCTGGCGCGGCAATATCCGGCCGCCGACGCGCACCTACAAATCAACGTGCTGTCGGTGCAACAGGCCATTGAGGGTTCGGCGCAGCACACGCTGTGGCTGCTGTTCGCGGCGGTGGGCTTGGTGCTGCTGATCGCCTGCGTGAATGTGTCCAACCTGTTGCTGGCCCGCGGCGCGGGTCGCCGGCGGGAGATGGCGGTGCGGGCGGCGCTGGGCGCGGGGCGGGGGCAACTAACCCGGCAGCTGCTGGCGGAAAGCGCGGCGCTCGGCCTGCTGGGCGGCGCCGCCGGCTTAGGCTTGGCCGCCCTGGCCACCGACGGCCTGCTGCGCCTGGCGCCGCACGACGTGCCACGCCTGGCGCAGGCGGGCATCAGCTGGGGGGTGCTGGGGTTCGCCCTGGCGGTCGGGATCGCCACCGGCGTGCTGTTTGGCTGGCTGCCGGCCGCCGGGCTGGCGCGGGCCGACCTGCGATGGGCGCTGGAAGCCGGCGGCCGCGGCAGCAGCGCCAGCCGCGGCCAGCGGCGGGGACGCGGGGTCCTGGTGGCGGCGGAATTCGGACTGACGTTGGCGTTACTGATTGCGGCCGGACTTTTGATCCGCAGCCTGGTGCGGTTGCAGCAGGTGCATCCCGGGTTTCAGCCCGGGCATGTGCTGACCGCAGCCCTCAGCCTGCCCACGGTGCGCTATTCGCCGCCGCAGATGAGCCATTTCTACGACCGGCTGGCCGCCAGCCTCGAGGCCGAACCGGGCATCGTGGCCGCCGGTTCCGGTCACTCCGCCCCGTTAACCGGCAACCCGCCCTACGGCGTGACCGTAAATTGGCCGTTGCATCCCTTGCCGCTGGCGGCGCGGCCGACGGTGCCCTTCAACGTGGTCACGCTGGACTACTTCCGCGCTTTGGGCGTCCCACGCCTCCGCGGCCGAGGCTTTTTGGTCAGCGACAACGCCCAGTCGCCCGAGGTGATCCTGGTGAACCGGGCTTTCACGCAACGCTATTTGCCCGGTCAAAATCCCGTAGGACGGCGGCTGAACGTCCGCTTTGGAGCGGCGAAACTGAAGACGGAGATTGTGGGCGAAGTGGGGGATGTGCGGCGGGACTCGATTCGCCAGCCCGCGGCACCGATGATTTACTTCACCGAACGCCAGTTCTTCTTCTTCGGAGATCAGACCGTCGTGATCCGCACCATCGGTCCGGCCGCCGGCGCGATTGCCCCGTTGCGGGCGGCGGTGGCTCGCCTCGACCCTCAGCTGCCGGTGTTCGCGGTGCAGACGATGGCGTCGCTGGTAGCGGCTTCACTGGGCCGCCTGCGCTTCGCCACCTGGCTGCTGGGATTGTTCGCCGCGCTGGCGCTGCTGCTGGCGACGGTCGGGTTGTACGCGACGATGGCGCAGGTCGCCGATAGCCGGCGGCGGGAGGCGGGCATTCGTCTGGCCCTGGGGGCGCAACGCGGGCAGGTGCTGCGGCTGATGGTGGGGCAGGGAATGGCCCTGGCGGCCCTGGGCGCGGGCGCCGGCCTGGTGCTGGCCTGGGCAGGTACGGCGCTGCTGGGCTCATTGCTGTATGGCGTCTCGGCCACCGATCCGGCGATTTTTGCCGCCGCCGCGGCGGTCTTGCTGGCGGTGGCCCTCGCCGCCTGCTACCTGCCAGCCCGCCACGTCGCCCGCACCGATCCCGCGGTGGCGCTGCACGAGGACTAGCCGCGCGCGCGGCGATCGCCGCCGGGGACGCCTGGAGCCGTGCCGAGCCGGGAGGCGCCGGCCGACGACGTGAGGGTTTTCCCGCGCCAGACGATGCCGTATTCTCACGGCATGTCCCGCTTCGGCCTAACCACGTCTGCGATTGTTCTCCTTCTCACGTTCGCGGCGGCGCAGCCCCCGGCGCCCCGCGGCGGCAGCTTCACGCTGCGGCAGGCGATGGATTTCGCCTTCCCTTCCGAGTTGACCGCCGCGCAGCTTGGCGAACGAGTGGCTTGGGTCTTCGACATCCGCGGCGTGCGGAATGTCTGGACGGCCGATGGGCCGGAGTTCCAGCCGCGGCAAGTGACGCACTACACCGCGGATGACGGCGGCGTCATCAACGGCCTGCGGCTGACGCCGGATGGCCGAACCGCCGTTTACGCGCTGGGCCATTCCACCCATGACGGGCACGTGCCGGACCCCAGCAGCCTGGTGACGCCACCGCAGCAGGACGTTTGGGCGGTGGATCTGGACGGGCCCGTGGCCGGCCAGCCGCGGGCACTGGGCGTGATGAACTGCAGCGGCGACGACAATGACTGCGAGGACATTCAGTTGTCGCCCGACGGGCAGCGGGCGGCGTGGGCGGCGCGCGGCCAGATCTGGGTGGCGCCAGTCAGCGGCGCCCAGCCGGCGCGCCAACTCTGCTATGCGCGGGGGCACAACACAGATCCGCGCTGGTCTCCCAACGGCCAGGCGATCGCTTTTGCCAGCAAGCGGGGCGATCACGGCTTTATCGCTGTTTATCGCTTCGGCGATCCGCGCTTGACCTATTTGGCGCCGAGCGTGGACCGGGATTCGCTGCCGCGCTGGTCGCCTGACGGTCGGCAGATCGCCTATGTGCGCCGGCCGGGCCTAATGCTGCACGAGCCGATCGCGCAATGGCGGCCGCAGACCTGGCAGATTTGGCTGGCCAACGTGGACACGGGCCGGGGCCAAGCGATTTTTTCCAGCGGCGACCACCCACAGGACACCTACCCCGGCTGGCAGTTCATGCCCGGCGATTTTCTGTTCACCCGCGAAGGCATCGTGATGCCCTCCTGGCGGGACGGCCACATGCACGTCTATCTGCTGTCGCCGCAAGGCGGCGCGTTGCGCAAGCTAACGGCGGGGGATTTCGACGTCAAAAGCATCCAACTGACCGCCGACGGCCGGTCGCTGCTCTATTCCTCCAACCAAAATGACGTGGATCGGCGGCACATCTGGGATGTCTCCTTGGCTGGCGGACCACAGCGCGCCATTACCTCCGGCGACACCATCGAGTGGACCCCGGTTCAGACCGGCGACGGCCGGTATCTGCTCTGCCTGGGTTCGAGCGGCACGGTTCCGGCAATGCCCTTCCTCATCGGCCACGGGGAGCGGCGGATGCTGGCGGGCTGGCTGATCCAAAACTATCCCTCGGCGGAGATGGTGACGCCGAAACAGGTCTTGTTCCGGAGCCCGGACGGGCGGTTCGAGTTGCATGGCCAGCTGTTCGTGCCCCGCGGGCGGCGGCGCCCCGGCCCGGCGTTGGTGTTCATCCATGGCGGCTCGATGCGGCAGATGATGCTGGGCTTTCATCCCATGGGCTACTACCACAATGCCTATGCCGAGAACGAGTATTTGGTCAACCAGGGCTTTATCGTGCTGTCGGTGAATTACCGTTCCGGCATCATGTATGGCTTTCATTTTCGGTATCCGGAGCATTACGGCGCCCGCGGCGCCAGCGAGTACCAGGATGTGCTGGCGGCGGGCCGCTACCTGCAGCAGCTGCGCTACGTGGACCCGAACCGCATCGGACTGTGGGGCGGCTCCTGGGGCGGCTTCTTGACCGCCATGGGGCTGGCCAAAAACTCCGATGTGTTCAAAGCCGGGGTGGACATGCACGGCGTCCATGTCTGGCGCCTGCACGATCCCACCGCTTCGGATCTGGCCGCCGCCAAGGCGCTGGCGTGGAAGTCATCACCCGACGCCTACGTCTCCACCTGGAAATCGCCGGTGCTGCTGATCCAGGGCGACGACGACCCCGAGGTCTGCTTCTGCCAAACCGTGGACTTGGTGCAGCGGCTGCGGGCGGCGCATGTGCCCTTCCAGCAGCTCGTCTTTCCCGATGAGACCCACGAGTTCCTGCGCTGGCACACCTGGATGCGGGCCTACCAAGCCACGGCCGATTTCCTGGAGAAATACCTGATGCCCGCGCGGCCGTGACCCGCCTCGTGGGCGCCGGGCACCGCCGCCTCTCGCCAGCCGGTTGCGAAGCGAAGAAAAAGCGAAGATAATGGCGGCATGAGCGGGCGGGCGGCGGGGCCGGAGCACGTCGAGGAGTTGCTGTGGGCGGCGATGGACGGCGCCCAAGGCGCGGGACCGGTGGCTGCGGGGCCGGGGCATCCGCCACCGCGGGGTGGGGCAGCGCTGGCGGCTGCGGCAGCGGCGGTGGCGCCGCACCGGGGGGTGGAATTTTTCGAGCTGGAGACGCGCAGTATTCTGACTCGCTGCCGCTCGCAACGGGTGCCGTTTCAGTGGACGATCAATCCCTACCGCGGCTGCGAGTTCGGCTGCCAATATTGCTATGCCCGTTATGCTCATGAATTTTTGGAGTTGCGGCGGCCGGCGGACTTCGAGCGCAAGATCTTCGCCAAACGCCAGGCAGCCGAGCATCTGCGGCGCGAACTGCGGCGCGTGCGGCCGGGGGAGAGCATCGCCGTGGGCACGGCCACCGATCCCTATCAGCCGGCGGAACGGCAGTTCGGCATCACCCGGTCGCTGTGGGAGGTGTTGGCCGAGGCGCGGGGACTGCGCCTGGGGCTGGTGACCAAAAGCGCCCTGGTGGTCCGGGACGCGGAGCTGCTGGCGCGCGTGGCGGCGCGGAATCGCCTGGTGATTCGCATCACGATCACCACGGCGGACCACGAGCTGGCGCGGCGCCTGGAGCCGCGCGCCCCGCGGCCCGACCTGCGCCTCGACGCGCTGCGCAGCCTGCGCCGGGCGGGGTTGGTGGCCGGGGTGATGTGCGCGCCGGTGCTGCCCGGCATCACCGACTCCGAGGAGAACCTGGCGCAACTGATGGCGGCGGCGAAGGCGGCGGGCGCGGGGTTTTTTTCCGCCGGCGGCTTGTTCTTGCAGCCCGCCGCGGCGGCGCAGTTTCTTCCCTTCCTCCGAGCGCGGTTTCCCCGCCTCGCCGCCGCCTACGAAAAGCAGTTTGCCGCCTCGCCGTATCTGCCGGCATCCTATCGCCAGCGGCTGGCGCGGCGCGTGGCGCGACTGGCGGCCCGCTTCGAGTTGCCGGCGCAGCCGGCCGCCGAACCGGAGCGACTTGCGGGCCTATCCCACGGCAGCGTAGACGGGGACCCCACCGCGGCCGCCCAGATACCGCTGTGGAGCTAGGCGGGCGGCGGCTCAGCCGCCCGATTGTGGACGGCCCCGCCGCTCTACCCCAAGGCGCAGCGGCGCGTGCAGGGGTGGGACGGGCGGCAACTGACCCTCTGGCGCCCAGGGCGTTTCCAAGTTGCCGCGATAGGCGGGTGGGAGCCTTGGACGGCTAGGCCAGCAGGCCCAGCAGCCCGTGGTAGCTGGTGCGGGCGGCGGCGACGGAATCGCCCCACTGCGCCCCATTGTCCTGCTCGACGCAGAAATGGCGCATGCCGGCGGCGGCGTGGTCCGCGAAGATGGCACGATAATCCACGTCCCCTTGCCCCACCGGCACCAGCTTGCGGCCTGAGGCCATCATGCGCTGCCATTCGTTCATCACCGGCTGGGGGAACAGGTAATTCAGGTCCATCACGTCCTTCACGTGCCACAGCACGAAGCGGCCGGGATGGGCGCGGAACAGATCCTGGGCGCGCACGCCAGCCACCGAGGACCAGCCGATATCCAGCTGCATGACCACCAGTTCTGGATCGGTCTCCGCAAGCAAAATGTCGTAGGGACAACGTGTTGTGCCTGGGAAATGCTCGAACTCCGTGGTGTGGTTGTGAATCAGGATTTTGATGCCAAACGGCTTGGCGATCTGCCCGCAGCGGTTGTAGATCTCCGCGTCGCGCTTGGTGGACTCCGGCGTGGCGGCGGGAAAGTGAAATGTGGGCATAGCCGCGTGGTGGCCGGGCTTCGGCGGGGGTGGGAAGTGGAAATTCTTGGGGAAGGGGTGGAGGGGGAAGATCCAGGTGTAGCGGTGGCCAATGATTTGATAGCCCGCGAGTGTCTTCTGCAAGCTGGGGCCGGGTGCGGTGAAGGCGTGGGTGCTGGGGGAAATTAGGCCGTAGCGGTCCAGCAACGCCCGATATTGGCGGGGGCTGAGCCCGCCATAATCAATCGGTTCGACTTCCTTGTAGCCGATCGCCGCCACCTCGGCCAGGGTCTTTTCCTGGTCCCGGGCCATACGGTCGCGCACGGTGTAGAGTTCGAGACCCATGCGGGCCTGCCAGCCGCCCGCGGGCCCGGGAACCGGGGGCGCATCGGCCGAAGGCTGGCGCCGTTGCTCCGGCGGGTGGGAGGCAGCCCAACTCCGGGGCTGGGCCAGGAGTGGCAGGCCGGCGGCGGCCAGCTTGCCGAAGTCACGACGAGAGTACGGGGCCATGGAAGCTCCAGTGTTCCGCCCAATTGGGCGTGACTGCCCAGTGTACGTCCGCCGTCAAGGCCAACACCCGCTGGCAGACCTTAATAGGGGAACTTTCAGTACCGGCGGCGGGAATAAAAAGAGACCGGCTCTCGGTCATGCAGGGCCGTTACGCTGGGGGACGCGTGAGCCTGGGCCTTCCCGGCCGGTAACCTAGCGCCGGCGGGGGGCGTGGAGAGAAATATGAACCAACGGATTGCACTACTCGTGGCGGTGGGGATGCTGGCGGTTGCGCCCGGCGTTTGGGCCCAGGGGCCGGGAGGACCGCCCCGCGTGGCGCAGCGCCAAGTTTTTATCCGCGTGCGCGGGCAAGGCTGCGGGCCAGCTTGGGGTCGGGCGGGGGGGATGCGCCGCATGGGCCCCATGGGCATGGGCCGGGCGCACTGGCGCGGTCGCGGCCGTTCGGCCTTCGGCATGATGGCCGCCTGGCCGATGCTCCAGCGCCGCTTGGGGCTGACTTCAGCGCAGAGCCAGCAAATCGCTGACGCCTTCTTCACCTGGCAAAAGAGCCGGATTATGGCGCGGGCCAATGAGCAGATTGGCCGGTTGCAATTGGCGCGGTTGATGCACGGGGCTCAGCCCGATGAATCGGCCGTGGATGGACAGCTCCAGCGCTTGGAGCAACTGCGCCTGACCGCCGCCGAGGCGAAGGTGCATTTTGGCATCGC
>JBOGKW010000012.1:0-37327 GCA_050746205.1 Terriglobales bacterium
ACTGTTCCTTTATGCCCACTCTGGTCTCGCCTCCTGCGGCCTTTGCTGCCCGCATGTCCCGCATCTCCGTCTCGGCCACTGCGGCGGTCGTGGCGGAAGCCGAGAAGCTGCGCGCCGCGGGCCGCGATCTGGTGGACTTCGGCGCGGGCGAGCCGGATTTCCCCACCCCGGCGCACATCAAGCGCGCCGCCCTGCAAGCGCTGGACGAGAACTTCACCCGCTACACCGCCACCGGGGGCATCGCCCCGCTCAAGGACGCCATTTGCCAGGCCCATGACCGCAATTTCTCCAGCGGCTACGCCCGTGAGGAGGTGCTGGTCACCTGCGGCGGCAAGCATGCCCTGTTCAATGCCATCAGCGCCCTGGTCGAGCATGGCGATGAGGTCATTCTGCCCGCCCCGTACTGGGTCAGCTTCCACGATCAAATCACCTACGCCGGCGGCATTCCGGTCGTCGTCGCCACCGAGGAGGAGGCCGGCTTCACCCTGGGTCTGCAGGCCGTCACCGCGCGCCTGACCCCGCGCACGCGGATCATCCTGCTCAACTCCCCCGCCAATCCGAGCGGCGCGGTCTTTGCCCCCGAGCTGTTCCGCGCCCTGCTGGAGATCTGCCGCGAGCGCGGCATTTGGCTGTTGAGCGATGAGTGCTACTCGCAATTCGTCTATTCCGGCCAGCCCTACAGCGCCGCCACCGACGCCGCCAAGCTGGGCGCCAAGGAGCGGCTGATCATTGCCGGTTCGTTCTCCAAGACCTATGCCATGACGGGGTGGCGGCTGGGCTACGCGCTGGCCCCGGCGCCGGTGGTGAAGCAGATGGTCAAGCTGCAGTCCCACTGCACGTCGAATCCGACCGCCTTCGTGCAAAAGGCCGGCATCGCCGCGCTCAACGGGCCGCAGGAGCCAGTGCGCGAGATGCTGGCTGAGTACGCTCGCCGCCGCGAGCTGATCGTGGCCGGTCTGCGCGCGATTCCGGGCATTCGCTGCACCCAGCCCGCCGGGGCGTTCTACGCCTACCCCAACATCTCCGGCGTCCTGGCGAAGAAGGGCATCGCCACGCCCTTGGATTTCGCGGGGCGGCTGTTGCAGGAAGCCGGCGTCGTCACCGTGCCCGGCGAGGCCTTCGGCACCGACGCGCACATTCGCTTCTCCTACGCCGCCTCCCAGGACACCATTCGCGCGGGGCTGAAGCGGCTCGCCGCCTTCTGCGCCTAGCGGCGGTTGCAAAGCGCAGCGACAGCCGCGCTCGTGGGGCAGCCGTCCCGGCTGCCGGCTAGCGCGCTCGGGGCACGGGCCGCGCCGCCGCCGTGGTGTCGCCGGCCAGCTTGTGAAGGCTGCCTTCAAAGTCCCGCCGCATCGGCGCCGGAAGCCACACGGCGAACGCCTGTCCCACCGTCAGAAAATCCGGGGCAAACCGCGAGCGATGCACGAGCGGAAGATCAAACGGAAACGCCGTCATCGCCACCAGCAGCACCAAGCAGATCACCACGCCGCGGACCAACCCCAGCGCCCCGCCCAGCAGCCGGTCCGCCCAGCCCAGGCCCGCCGCCTTCACCAACCCCCGGATGATGCGCGCCGAGATGCCGGCCAAAATCAAAACCACGAGAAAGATGAACAGGAAGGCCAAAAAAGACCGCAGCGGCGCGATGTGCACCCATCCCATATGCGCCGCCAGCGCCGGATACTTCCAGAAGCCCAGGACGATCGCCGCCACCGTCGCCGCCATCATCAGAGCCTCATACGCGAAGCCCTTCACCAGCGCCGGGACCACCGACACCAGAACGATGATCAGCAACACCCAGTCGAGGAAGTGCAAGGTTGGCTCGCTTCCGGGCGCTTGGCCATTACTCTTCGGGCAGGGGCTTGCCGGTCAGCTGCCGGTAGGCCTCGCGATACTTTTCCGTGGTGCGCGCGACCACCTCCGCCGGCAGCTCCGGACCCGGCGCCTGTTTGTTCCAGCGGATCTGTTCCAGGTAGTCGCGCACGTACTGTTTGTCGTAGGAATCCTGGGCCCGGCCCGGCTGGTATTGTTCCCGCGGCCAAAAACGCGAGGAATCCGGCGTCAACACTTCATCCGCCAAAATCAGTTCGCCGCTCTCGCCCGCGCCCGGCAGCCGGCCAAACTCGAATTTCGTGTCGGCCAAGATGATGCCCCGCCCTTCGGCGTAGGCCGCCGCCCGCCGGTAGACCTCCACGCTGAGGTCCCGCAGCCGCTCCGCCGTCCGGCGGCCCACTAGCTGGGCGGCCTGGTCAAAGTTGATGTTCTCGTCGTGCCCGGTCTGCGCCTTGGTCGAGGGCGTGAAGATCGGCTCTGGCAGGCGGGAGGACTCTTGCAGTCCCGCCGGGAGGGCGATGCCGCAGACCGTCCCGGATTTCTTGTATTCCTTCCACCCTGAGCCGGACAGATAGCCGCGCACCACGCACTCGATCGGCGCCATCTCCAGCTTCCGCGTGAGCATCGCCCGTCCGCGGAGCTGCGCCGCATCGCTCCGCGCGGCGGCGGGAAATTCCTCCACCCGCGCGCTCAGCAGGTGGTTCTGGACCGTCGGGCGGAGAAATTCGAACCAAAACAGCGAAATCTGCGTCAGCACCCGGCCCTTGTCCGGGATCGGCGTCGGCAGCACCACGTCAAAGGCCGACAGCCGGTCGCTGGCCACCATCAGCAGCGCATCGCCGGCGTCATACAGGTCCCGCACCTTGCCGCGGGAGATCAAGGGCAGGTCCGTCAGTTGGCTCTGCCACAGGGTGGAGGAGGCGTTGGACATAAGCCACCAGCATAGCGCGCCCGCCGGTGCGGTCAGGCCTACGCGCTCGCCGTTGCCCGCGCTTCGGTCAGCTCCACCGAGACCAGCCGCGACACGCCGGCCTTGGGCATGGTGACGCCGTAGAGCACGGCGGCGTCCTCCATGGTCCGCGCATTGTGGGTGATGACGATGAACTGCGTCCTCGTGCTGAGTTCGCGCACCAGCGCGGTGAACCGCCCCACGTTGGCCTCGTCCATCGGCGCGTCCACCTCGTCCAACAAGCAGAAGGGGCTGGGTTGGAACTGAAAGATGGCCAGCACCAGCGCCATCGCGGTCATGGCCTTCTCGCCGCCCGACAGCAGCATTGCGTTTTGCAGCTTCTTGCCCGGCGGCTGGGCCACGATGTCCACGCCGCTCTCGCCGCCGTTGTCGGCGTCGGTCAGCCGCAGGAATCCCTGGCCTCCGCCAAACAACGTGCGAAAGGTTTCCTGGAAATGAGCGTTGATCTGCTCCCAAGCGGCGTCGAACTGCCGCCGGCAGACGGCGTCAATCTCCTGAATCGCCCGCTGCGTGTCCGCCGCCGAATCCAGCAAATCCTGCCGCTGTGCCGCCAAGAACTGGTGCCGCTGTTCGGTCTCCTGGTATTCCTCCAACGCCATCATGTTCACCGGGCCCAAGTTCTCGATCTTGGCCTTCAGCCCCGCGGCGGCCTGCTCCCACTCGGCGAGCAGCTCCGGCGCGGCCGCGGGCGTCGCCGCTTCCTTGGTCCGTAACTCGGCCAGCTCGAGGCGCAGCTCATTGCGGCAGGTTTGGGCCAAAAAGCCGGCCTCGCTCTCCAGCCGCGCCACCGCGACCTCGGTCTCGCTATGCTCCTGCCGGGCCGCCTCGAGCGCCTCCCGGGCGGCCTGCGCCGCCGCTTCCAGGCCGCTGGCGGCGGCTCGCGCCGCTTCCAACGCCACCACCGCGGCGCGCCGCCGTTCCTCGGCCGCGGTCCGCGCTTGCTGCTGTTCCTCGAGTTGCCGCCGCAAGATCGCGCTCGCCGCCTGCAGCGGATCGCGGCGCTCCGCCAGGCCGTCGGCGTCGGCCCCTGCTTGCGCCGCCCTCTGTTCCAGCTCCTGGAGAACGCGCTCGCGTTCCGCCCGCGCCTGTTCGGCGCCGCGCTCCCGCTCCTCCCAGCGCGCCGCCTCCGCCTGCGCCGCCGCCAGCAATTGGCTGAACTCCTCGTGGCATTGCCGCGCCGTGGCCAGCTGCCGGCCCAGTTCCTGCTGCTCCGCTTCCCGCTCGGCGCGCTCCCGCTCCGCGGCTTCCCGCTCCTGGCCCGCCGCTTCCGACCGGGCCGCCGCCTGGCGCCGCTCCGCCTGGCCCCGCTCCCATTCCAATTGCAGTTGCCGGTCCCGCTCCACCGCCCGCGCCGCCTCGCCCGCCAACTGCTTCAGCGCCTGGCCGCGGGCCAAGACCTCCTTGTCGAGCGCGGCGTGCTCCCGCCCCAGGCCGAGCCGTTGCTCCCCCGTGCGCTCGATCTCCCGCGTCAGCATCGCCAATGCGCTCTCCAGTTGGGCGGTCTCCGCCTGCAGCTCACCTTCCCGTGCCGCCAATTCCCGCCATTCCCGCTTCAGGGTCAGCGGACCGGCGCCGGAGCGCGTGCCCCCGGTAACGGTCTGGTTATGGAAGCACTCGCCCTCGCCGGTCAGGAAATAGGCGGCGGGGTTTTCCGCCGCCAGCGCCCGCGCCCGCGTGGGGTCGTCCAGGATATAGCCGCTGCCCAGCTTGGGCAGAATCTGCTCGAGCGAGCGCCCGAATCCATTGAGCACGCGCACGCAATGGCGCAACGGAATGGGTCCCGCGGCCGCCGCCTCGCCGCCCCCTGCCCCGCTCGCGATGCTCGTTTCCGGCGGCGCGAACATGCCGTATTGTCCATCCTCGGGATGCACCAAAAACGTCGCCCGCCCCTGCGCGTCCCGCCGCAGCAGACCAACGCCGGCGTCGGCTTCGTCCCAGGTTTGGACCACCACGTAGTTCAGCTCCTCGCGCAGGAACTCCTCGACCACGCCCTCATAGTGCGACTCGACCTCTAGAAAATCCGCCAGTACGCCCAACGGCCGGAACCCGGCGCCGTCGCTCCCCGCCGGCTGGGCGAAGAGAGTGCGCACCGCTTCGGTGTTGCCGCCATGGTGGGCCACGATCTCCTCCAGCGAACGCCGCCGTGCCGCCGCCTCCGCTAGCGCCTGCCGCGCCTGCTCGCGGCGTTCGCGCGTCGCCGCTTCCCGCTGCCGTTGCGCCTCCGCCTCGGCCTCCAGTGCCGCCAAGGCCGCCGCCAGCCCCGCCAAGCGCTCTCGCTCGCGGTCAAACTCCAGCCCCAACTGGCCCCGCCGCGCCCCCATGGCCTCGGCTTCCTCCCCCGCCGCCTGCCGCTCTCGCTCGGTGCGCTGCAACTGGCGGTCCAGCGCCGCAATAAAGCTCTCCGCCTGCGCCGCTTGGGTTCCCGCCTGCGCCGCCCGCGCCATCGCGGCCAGCATCTGCTGCCGCGCGGCCTCCAGGCTCTGTTCCAGCTCCGCCGCCGCCCGCACACTGGCCTCCCCGTCGCCCCGCCGATCCGTCAGCGCCTGCCGTGCCCGGGCCGCCCCCGCCGCCAACGCCGCGTCTTGCTCACCGGCTCGCCGCGCGGCCTCGGCCTGTTGCTCCCGCTCCGCCGTGATCGCCGCCGCCTGCTCCCGCAGCCGCTCCGCCCGCCGCTCCAAGTCCTCGCATTGCTGCTGGTTGAAAGCGATCTGACGTTCCGCCCGGTCCATCTCCATCGCCAACTGCGCCAGCGCCTCGCCCACCTGCCGCAGCTCGCTCTCGCTCCGCCCCGTCTCCTCCACCCAACGGGAGCGCGCTTGTTCCGCCGCCGCCATCGCCTGCTGCTGCGCCTCCAGCGCCTGGGTGCGGGCCGCCAATTCCGCGCTCAAGCGCGCCCACTCCGCCGCCAGCCGCGCCGCCTTCGCCGCCAGCAGCCGGCGCTGCATCGCCTCCAGTTCCTGGCGCAACTCCTCGTGCCGTCTCGCCTTCGTCGCCTGGCGCTTCAACGCGCCCAGTTGCTTGCTGACTTCTTCGAAGATGTCCTGGATGCGCGCTAGGTTCTGCCGCGCCGCTTCCAGCTTCGCCTCCGCCAGCTTGC
Organism: Terriglobales bacterium; assembly: GCA_050746205.1. Classification (GTDB taxonomy): domain Bacteria; phylum Acidobacteriota; class Terriglobia; order Terriglobales; family SCQP01; genus JAKAUF01. The sequence continues at coordinate 5,898 of JBOGKW010000012.1, forward strand.
GCCGCGCCTTGAACTTGGTGACCCCGGCGGCCTCTTCGAGGATCGCCCGCCGCTCATGCGGCTTGGAGCCGAGGATTTGCCCGATGCGCCCCTGCTCGATGATCGCGTAGCTGTCCGGCCCCAGTCCCGTGCCCAGGAAGATCTCCTGAATGTCCCGCAGCCGGCAGGGCCGCCCGTTCATCAGGTACTCGCTCTCGCCGCTCCGGAACAGCCGCCGCGTCACCACGATCTCCCCACGCCGATTGTGCGGCGTGGACTTTCGCCGCGGCCGCACCCGCAGCACCACCCCGTCCCCCGCCGTTTCCGCCGCGCCCGCGCTGGGGCTCTCCTCCACCTCGGACCCGGCTGTCGCGTCGCTGCCGGCGCCGGCGGGTTCGCTCTCCACCTCCCAATCCGCGCCTCCGGGAATCAATGGCCGCTCTTCCGCCGCGGCCGCCTCGGGAGTGATGTCAAACTCCTGCGGATTGATCAGCGTGAGCGAGACCTCGGCCATGCCGCTCCCCGCCCGGTCCCGGGTCCCACTGAAGATCACATCCTCCATTCGCTGCCCGCGCAGCGTTTTGGCCGATTGCTCCCCCAGCACCCAACAGATGGCGTCGGCCAAGTTGGACTTCCCGCAGCCATTGGGCCCGACCACCCCCACCACCCCGGAGCCAGGAAACACCAGCTCCGCCCGGTCTCCGAATGACTTAAAGCCAGCAATCTGCAACTTCTTCAGTTTCAGCATCTTAGACTCCAAAGACGTAGTCGGATCGCGGTCACAGCAATGCACCTGGATGGTAGCTGGTGGCACAGGTGGAAGCAAGCAGAAAACCACCACCCCTGGGGCTCATTTTTTGCCTGGCCCAGCCGATGGGGTGAAGCTGCACGTCCACCCAAAGGCAGACACGCCAGCGCTTACAACGGAATTTTGCCGATGAGTGGCGCCGCGCTCTGGCGGCGCGCCAGTTGAACGCCAGTAGCTGCGCTGAGTATAGCTCTAGGCTGGAATTTGCATCCACTCGGCATCTCGGGGAGCCTCTTTCTCGCCACTTGGGCGAACACCTGATCACAGCGCTGCGGCCGGGCCTGCGGGAGTGAGTGGCCGGCGCGGCGCGGAGCGGCGGCCTCGGAGGAGTTGTGGTGCGGGGCGCCGGAACCGGAGGTGGACGCCAAGCCGAAACGGTGCCCGTTCCCGGCCGAATACACGGAGCGCATGCTTCGCGAAGGGGATGCCGCCAAAGGGCGCGGCGAACTGGGTGCGCTCGTTGGCGGCGCGGGCCGCACGCGGAACGCAGCAGTTGGCAGTGAGGCCGAGAACGCCGCACACCCGGTCTATTCCGGCGGGTAACGGCCCGTGCCAGTGCAGACCGGAATCGGTTCCGGAACGGCAAGACGCCGCCGGGCGGCTGCCCGGCCGTGCAAGGCCGCGGTAGGGCAAACTGCCGCCATGTTGGAGACGCCGTCCCGCGAGCGGGTCCGGGTCTTCCGCTATGTCCCGCGCGAGTTATGCTCGCTCAAGTGCAATTTTGTTGGAACCTTAGGAAGGGGGCGACAAGCGGAATGCTAAAGTTTTGGCTCGGTTTCGCGGCGGGCATCGGCGCATTGATTGGGCTGGCGGCGCTGAGCGCAGCGGCGGGGTGGATTCCCGTGGCGACGAGTTCGCACCCGCTGCCGATGGAGACCTGGCTGGCCAAAACTGCGCTACATGCCAAACTGCGCGCGGCCGCCGCGGCGCGCAGCCCGCTGCCGGCTTCGACGGCCAACCTGCAGGAGGGGGCGCGGATCTTTAAGAACAACTGCGCCGTCTGCCACGGCATGCCGAACCACCCAAAAACGGCCATTGCGGCGGGGATGTTTCCGTCGCCGCCGCAGCTTTGGACGCTGCAGGGGATGGTCACCGATGACCCCATTGGAGTCACGCAGTGGAAGGTCAATCACGGCATTCGTTTAACCGGCATGCCGGGCTTTAGCGGATCATTGACGACCGCTCAGATCTGGCAAGTGAGCCTGCTGCTGAAAAACGCCCAGCGACTTCCGCCAGCCGCGAGGGCGGAACTGTTATCCAGCGGGCCAGCCACAATGGGAGTGGTGTCCGGCTACGGGGCGGGGCATTGACTATTCTGCGGCTTGTGTGGCGGGTCCGCTTCGGTGGCGCTGCGGGCTGCGACGAGCGGGGCTGCGCGGAAGGCGGGCAGCCGTTTATAGTGGCAATGTGCGGCCACATTCGGTGATGTCGCCAGGCGGCATGAGTCGGAGCTGCCGTTGTGGGACTAGGATCGCCGTTTCGGCGTGGGCGGTGGGTGTATTACTTGCCCTGCCGGCCTTCGCCGCCTTGGCTGGAACGGCGCGCGTGCGTTCCCGGCGGGAATGGGCCGAGACGCGAGGCGCCACGCAGCCGGAGGGGGCGCCGCTCACGGGGGCCTATGTGGCGCGGCGTCTGCCGTCCATCTCGCTTTTGCCGCGCTCACCGCTGACCGCGGCGCGGCCGCGGCTGGGTGCGCTCACCTTTCCACTGTTTTCCGCCCAGGCCTTCGCGCAACAAGAAGTGCAGAGCGAGAAGAGCCAAAAAAAGGGCAAGGTCCATTTGACCTATGGCACCGGGAAGGGGCCGAAGTATTCGCCCGGGCATGTCTTCTACGTCATCCCGGCCTACGAGGTCTCGTATCTAAAGAACGTTCCGCCGCTGACGCCCCAGCAAAAATTCGACGCCATGTTCACCGAGACCTACGACTGGCAGGCGCTGGCGATGGGCGGCCTGGAGACGCTGTTCGAGCACACATCCAACGGTTATTGCGGCTACGGGCCGGGCTGGGGCGGCTACGGCAAATGCTATGCCTCGGCGCAGATTGACGGCGACGATTCGGGGTTTTGGGGCGATTATGTTTTCCCGGTTTGGTTCCACGAGGATCCACGGTATTTCCGGTTGGGCGAGGGCCATTCCTTCGCGGTGCGGTTCTGGTATGCCTTGGACCGCACCTTCATCGCACGCAGCGATCTGACCGGGCGGCCGACCTTTGCTTGGGCGCCGACGCTGGGGACCATCCTGGCCGCGGTCGCCTCCAACACCTATTACCCCAATGCGCAACGCGGCGTGGGGCTGACCGCCAGCCGCATCGAGTTCGACCTGATCGGCACCGCCACCTTTAATCTCGAAGCCGAGTTCTGGCCCGACATCCGCAATTTGTTCTGAGGGCCGCGGGTGGGCAGGTAAAATATCCGGTGGACACTCGCAGGCTCAAAGCCCAACGAATGGCAAGGAGCAACCCGCGCAACCATCATGTCAGGGGTTCATTGGGGCGAACGGCGCCGCGACTGCTGGCGTGCCTGATCTTGACAGCGACGGCGGCATGGGCGCAGACCCCTGCGGCACCGGTCACGCTGACGGCGCCGCCGATGGCGGCAGCTATGCCGGCCCCTACCCCAGCCGCGGCTGCTGCCGCTTCGCTGGCGCCTGCTTCCGCGCCCGCCACGGCAAGTGCCCCAGCGCCGGCGACAGCCGCACTGTTGCTGGCCCCGGTGCCGCGGCAGCAGAAGCAGAAGCAAAAGCCGGCGGGGCCGCCGCTACCCACGCTGCGGCAGCTCGGCATCACGCCCCAGATGACGCGGGCAAACGTGAAAGCGCAGGAGCGGCTGAACCGGCGGCAATGGATGTTGCGCTGGCATCAGCGCCTGGGTCTGATCACCGGCGGCGCGATGCTAGCGACGTTCCTGCTCGGTCCCGGGGCGAAGCAGCGGCCTGGCAGGCCGGGTAGCCCCGCGTGGCATGTGGGCATGGGAGCGGCCACAACGGCGCTGTATTTCACCACCGCGTATTTCGCGCTAGCCGCGCCGAAAACGCCGGGCAGCCGGCCCACGGGCGCTGTTAAGCTGCATGAGATTTTGGCCTGGGTTCATTTTCCTGGCATGATCCTGACGCCGATTTTGGGCTACATGGCCTACCACCAGCAAAACATGGGCCAGCGCGTCCATGGCGTCGCGAAGCTGCACGGGCCGGTCGCGACGGTTACGTTTATTTCCTTTGCCACTTCGATCGTCGCGGTGGCTTGGCCGATTCATCTTCCCTTCCACTTTTAATTCCGCCCCGCCCCACCCTGGAGGACGCCATTTGATTCGGACACCGATGCTCGCTCGGGCAAGCGCCGTGGCGGCGATCTTGGCTTGCCCGCTGCTGTCCGCTGCGGCCGGGCAAAAGCCAACCACCAGCCGTTGGGTTTTACAAAGCTCGACGCTGACCTACCACGTGACCCACCCCTTGCACAGGGTGCAAGGGGTCAGCCATGCGGCCCGCGGGGAAGGGATTTGTGCCCAGGGTGTTTGCCGCTTCCTCATTGCCGATCAGGTGAAAACATTCACAACCGGCGATAGCGCTCGGGACGTGCATATGCAGCAGGTGGTGCGGGCGGCGCTCGATCCGCTGATCACGGTGCGCACCAGCGTGCCCGAATCGGCCCTCTCCGCCGCCAAGGTCCAGGCCACGTTGGCGGTTCATTTTGCCGGTCAGCGGGCTACGTTTCCCGACCTGACCTTCGGTCTGCAGCACCTGGCAGGCGGCCGCATCCGCCTCAGCGGCACGATTCCGGCGGCGGTGGGGGAATTCAAGATCAAGCCACCGCAACTGTTGTTTATGGCGATCAGCAATCAGATTCCCATCACCGTCGTGATGGTTTGGGCGCCCGCCCGGCCGTAGCGGCGCCGATCGGGCGAGAGGGGCTCAGTGCTGTAATGGGGCGGAGCCGCCGGTTGGACCATCCCGGCAAGGCGTCTACCGGCGGGGAGCGCGGCCCGCCCACGGCGGCGGCGAGGGCAGGAGGGGCGCTAGGCAGTCGCCCCGCTTGCGCGGGGGAGGGGGGCGTGAGCGCATCCTACCGCCATTGTGCGAGAAGGAATTCAGCGGTAAAGCAGTTGGTGAAGGCCCCTCTGGCGCTAGACTGGAGGCGGAGTTGTCCTCTGGCCGGCTGGTGGCATCGGCGGTGCATGTTGGTGGGCTGTGCCATGCTGGTGTTTGCCGCCGCGGCAGCGGCAATTCCACCTGGAGGTAACGGATCTAGCCCCTCCGCAATGGTGGTTGTTCCCGCCGGGGTTCGATTGGACCTGGCGCTGCCGCGGGCCATTCCGATCCATCGCCCAGGCCAGCTTTTTCGGGCACGCCTAGCGGATCCGATTTTCGCCGCCAATCGCCTGGCCCTTCCCGCCGGAACGTTGGTCAGAGGCAAAATCACCGCAATCCACGGCGTCGCCTGGTGGCGGCGCGTGCAAGCCGCGATTGGTGGGGACTTCAGCCCTCAGCCCGCTGTCGCCGTCACCTTCATCGCCCTCCGGTTGCCGGGTGGGCCGCAGGTGCCCATCCGAACCACAATCACGCCTGCCGGACCGCCGCTGCGCTTGGTCGCCAGCCCGAACGGCGCGCCTCGCAAGCCTAGCTTGTGGCACCGCGCCCGTGCGTTCCTCGGCACCCAAATCCACGGATTCCGGAGTTTTCTCGGCCAGCAGCGCCATTGGCGGGTGGTGAAGGAGGAGGCGATCCAGAGCCTGCCCTACCACCCCAACAATTTACCCGCCGGTACTTCCTATGAGGCCCGATTGCAGACGCCGCTGGGTGTGGCCGATGCCGGGCCCGCACCGCTGCCGCTGGCCTCGGGCTCGCCGCATCTGCCCACGGGTTTGATCATCCATGCGCGCCTGCGCAAGGGCCTCAGTTCCGCCACCGCCAAATGGGGCGCGCCCGTGGTCGCGGTGGTGGACCGCCCCGTCGTCGGTTCCGCGGGCCGCTTGCTGATCCCGCAGGGTTCGCGGCTGACTGGCTATGTGACCCAGGTGCGCCCGGCGCGGCGCTTGGATCGCAATGGACAATTGCGCTTCACCTTTTCCCGCCTGCAGTTTCCTGCTGGCGCGGCGCGCGCCGTGCAGGCCCGGCTGCAAGCCGCCGCCTCCGGCCAGCGCCTGGCGATGAACCAGGAAGGTGGGGTGCGCGCCACCGCGCCCTCGGCCGCCCCGGCGCTGGCGCTGGCGGTGCTGCTCAATCAAACCGTGCAAGGGGATGAGGACAATGCCTGGACGCTGAACGCCGGCAGCGGCACGCACCTGGCGGTGTGGGGCACGGCCATGGCCGCGCTGCTCAGCTCCGCCCGCCCGCTGGCGATGGGCCTCGGCTATGTGGGCTCGGCGCAGACCGTGTATCGGCGCTTCCTGGCCCGCGGCCACGACGTGGTGTTCCCCGCCGGCACCCGTCTGCGCATTCTCCTGGAGGCCCCGCCCCCGCATCGCCCGCGCTTGCCTTTGTCGCCGGCGCCCGCCGCCAGCCGCCGGTGAGGGTCCCGGCCGCCTCGGGAGAGGAATTAGCCAAAGCAGACAGGCGAGGACGCCTGTCCCATGTTCTGCGTCTGCGCTCCCGTGGGGCAGCCGTCTCGGCTGCCAACCGACAGGCGAGGGGGCTTGCCGCCCCGGCAGCCGCGCGCGGCGCCGCCCCGCCGCGGGCCACGCGAGGCCCCACGGTCAATCCATCCCGATCAGGTGAAACGCCCGCCGCGGCGCCGGGTTGCGCATGAACCAATGCCAAACCCGCCCGCTGCGGTGGTTTTCCGCGCTCAGCAACGTGATGCCCTGGTCAATGCCCAGCACGTGCGGGCTCACCCATCTGGTCAGCGGATTGAAGGCGTCGGCAAAGCCGTACATGCCCCACATCGCCGGATAGCGCGCTTCCCAAGTCGCCAGCATGGCGCGGAGGTCCGCCAGGCAAATCTCCGGCGTGAACATCAGGGAGCCCGCCGGCGCGCAAGGCACCAGCGTGCCGTCTACGTTCGGATCCTCCCGGCCATTGACCGGCGGTCCGCCCCAGGCCATGTAGCCATGCGCGCCTTCGGAGGCGGTCAGGCCCCAATGCTCCTGGCTGTAGTCCGCAAAGCGCGCGTGCATCTTTCCGGACCACGCCCGCTGCGCCCGTGTGCCGGCGATCGAGTTTTCGAAGTAGTTGATGTGCTCACCGCGGCTTTCCCGCTTGCCGCGGTAGTCTACCCAGGCCTGCGAGTACTGGTGAATGAACAGCGGACTGGCCCCGGCGATATAGCGGTAGCCGGCGTAGTTCACCCACTGCCGCTTCCAGGCATACCAGCACTGCCATGGGATGGCTTGCCGGGGCGCGCCGATGCCGAGTAAGTACAGGATGGTCTCCTCGGCGTACATGTTCCAGGCGTGGGGAATAAACCCGTGCTCCGGCGTCCAGCCCATCGAGAGCCAGCGCCGCCGCGGCCCGGTCAGCATCCAGGGGAAATCCACCCGGTCGTAGATCGCCGTCGCCAGGCGGGGGATGGCGGGCTCGTCACGGAACGCCTCAGCCGCGGTCAGCACCCCGGCCAACAGCAGGGCGGTGTCAATGGTGGAGGCCTCGGACTGCCAGGCGCGGCGGCCGGAGGCCAGGTGCAGGAAGTGATAGAACCAGCCGCGCTCGCCCGGCGCGGCCTGGGCGAAGAACTCCAGCGTATTCCGCGCCCGCCGGCGGGCGGCGGCGGCGGAAACCCATCCCCGGCTGGCGCCGATGGCCAGCGCGGTCAGGCCGAAGCCGGTGGCGGCGATGCTGGCCACGTCGGCGTGGTGCGGCACGTCCGGCCGGCCGTCCATCCGCGCCCGGTCGCGCACCAGGCCGGTGTGCGCGTCCGCCTGCTCCCAGAAATAGCGGAACGCCCGGTGCGACAGCTCCTCCAGAAAGGCGCCATCGCCGGCGTCGCCTCCGATAGCGCCGCTGGCCGCCGGGCCGAGTGCGGCCGCCGCGGCGGCCAGCCCGGCAAAGCGCAGAAACGTGCGGCGGTGAAGGCTCACGATGATGTCGGCGCGCGAAGGCGGGCCTCGGCGGGCGCTACCGCGTCACGGTCACCAAGGCCAGCGCCTCCGGCGGCAGCGTGAGGGACACCGTGTCACCGGGCCCCAGCGCGCGCGCCTGGGGCGGCCCGAGCTGGGCCGCGCGGCGCAGTTGGCGCACCTGCCGGCGGCTGAGAGTCCGCGGGCTGCCCATCTGAATCCATAGCGGACGCGGATCGCCGTGCCGCCGGTCCACCATCTGCACCAAAGCGCGGTACCCGGCGCCTAGCCCGGCAAAACGCAAGATCACCCGTTTCACCGGGCCTTGGCCGCCGACGGGTGCGTAATTCCACGCCGCCACCGCGTAGCCGCCCGTGGCCCGCCGCGTGGCCAGCACCGATTGCGAGGCCACCGGCAGCCGCCGGTCGCCCAACTGGTGCAGCAAGACGAAGTCATTGAACGCGGCCTTGGGAATGTGATCCTCGGCGATCAGGCCGAAGCCCCCGTAGAACGGCGTCCGGATCACGCCCTGTTCCTCGAAGACGTCCGAGAAGGCCCAATAGGACATGATCTGAACTTTGCCAGCGCAGCGCCGGATGGTTCCGGCCAGCCACGGGCCCATGTACGCCGAATCGGTGACGTCCGGCTCATTCATATAGCTGGCGTTGTACTCGCTGAAAATGATGGGCAGGTGGGGATATGCCGACGCCGCCACCTGGCGATGCACCTTCGCCACCGCCAGCGCCACCATATCCCGGCGTGAGACCGGGCCGGCGATGCCAAGCACCGACCGCGGCGAATCGTTGCCGTAGACATGGGTCGAGACGAAATCCACCGGCACATGGCGGCGGGCGCAGTGGGCCAAAAACGCCGGCACCCACGCCGCCTGCGCCGTCGCCGGCCCGCCCACCCGCAGCAGCGGGCTCACCGATTTCAGCGCCCGCGCGGTGACGTCGTAGAGGTGGAAATAGGTCGCCTGCTTCGGCTGGCCCGCCCAGAAGCTGATGTTGGGCTCGTTCCAGACCTCGAAATACCACTGCGCCACCTCGCCCAGGCCGTAGCGGTGGACCAAATGCCGGGCGAAGGCCTGGATCAGTGCGGCCCATTGGTTCCAGTTCTTGGGCGGGGCGATGTAGGGACGGTAAAAAAAGGCTTGGCGCGTGGCATTGGCGGCCAACGCCGGAGGCATGAAGCTGAGTTCGACAAAGGGCCGCACCCCGCTGGCCAGCAACCCGTCATAGATTTGGTCCACGTAGGACCAGTTGTAAACGGGCTGACCCTGAGCGTTCAGGTGGAACACGCCCACGCCGCGATCAAAAATGCCGTGAAAGCGAATGTAGCGGAAGCCGGTGGCGCGGTGCACCGTGGTCAGGTCGCGGCGATAGCTCTGGCGCAGCGATAGGAGCGCCCGCCCGGAGCCGAACATTTGCTCCCAAAAATGCGGAAAGGGCGTGGTTGCCGCCCGCGTGGGGACGACGATGGTCCTGGCGGCGCTCACGGACGGCGGGGCGGCCGCCACGGCCGGAAGCACCAGCCCAATGACGAAAACAAGTCCGGCGATTCGCCGGGCGGACCCGCGCCACCAGTGAACTTTCATTCCGCCACAGTACCGCAACTAGAACGTCAGCCGCGCCGAAAGTTCCGTGACCCGGCCCGCCAATCCCGCCGTGGCCATGCCGAAATATTGGCTGCTGGTGTTGGTGCTGGCGCTGTCAAAGCCGAAGGGCGCGTAGTTCAACTGGTTGAAGATGTTGAAGAAATCGGCGCGGAACATCAGGTTGGCGCCCTCCGTCCCACCCCAGGGCAGGGCGAAGTTCTTGGCGAAGTTCATGTCCGTGTTCCAGAACCGCGGGCCGGTGAAGGAGTTGCGGCCCACGCCTGGGGGGCCGGACGCGGTGGTGTTGAAGTAATGGCTGGCGCCGAGCGGGAAAATGCCGCCCTTCTGCAGCCAGACGTCGTAGCTGGGATCCTGCACCACGCCGCCGTAATACGCCGTGGGCGCCAGCGGCCCCAGGCTGGGACCCCCGGGCGTCGCCACCGATTGTCCCGTGACCGGCGTCCAGGGGAAGCCGGAGTGGTAGGTCATGACGCCGCCGATTTGCCAGCCGCCCAGAGCCTCGCGCATCACTCCATGGCTGTGGCGGGCGAAGGGCAGAATGTAGGAGCCCCAGACCACCAGATCATTGGGCGCGTTGTAATCCGATGGCCCATAATCCAGCTTCCAGTTCTGCGGCCAAATCTCATTGGTGACAAAGCCCGGACCGCCGTAGGATACAACGTCGAGCGACTTGCTGTACCGGTAGTTGGCCTCGACCGTCAGGCCGTTGGTCCAGGTGTGCTTCAGCGTCGCCAGGAAGGCGTTGTAGCTGCTGTTGGCATCCGGCATCGACTCGTAAAGGCCGAAAGCGGGGATGCAGGTTGGGCAAGCGATGGTGTTGGTGACGCCGCCGGTGGCGCCGTAGGCTGGAATCGGGAACAGGTAGTTCTGATAGACCAGCCGCAGGCCGTGCCGGCCGGCGCTGCCCTGATAGCCCAAATCCAGCGTCCAGTTGTTGGCCACGTCATGCTCGACGTCGAACGACCATTCCTCGACGTAGTTGGTGGGCATGACGGGCTGCGTGCCATAAACGGTGGCCTGCAAGCCGCTGATGGAACCGGTCGCGGGATTAATCGGCTTGGCCAATAACGGATTCACTGGATAGCTGGTGGGGCTGCTGTTGGCGCCCAGGGCGTAAAGGATCTGACCGCCCACGAACGGAGTGCTGGCGGTGCCGCAGCAGATGCCCAGGCTGGCGAAAAACGGCGGGTTTTGCCGCGCCGAATCGAACATCGCCTCCGGCGCGCGGTTGTCGAAGATGCCGAAGCCGGCGTGCACCACGGTGCGGCTGTCGGGGCTGTAGGCGAAGCCGAGCCGCGGCTCGAAGTTCAGCTTGCTGGCGGAATAAAACGCCGGCACCGGAACCAGCGCGGCGTTCGCCAGCCCCGCGCTGCCGGGGATCACGTTGCTTAGAATCCCGTTCTTTTCCGTCAGCGGGCTGAAATATTCCCAACGCAGCCCGAGGTTCAACGTGAAGTTGGGCCGCACGCTCCAGTTGTCCTGCACGAAGGCGGCGTAGTCGCCCTCGCGGTAGTAGCGCTGGCCCTCGGCTGGCGCGCCGGTCGCCGGGGTGACGTCAATCGCCTCATAAATGGGCGCCGAATTGGCCAGATCCCAAGGCCCTTGGAAGACGTACTGGGGCCGGTCGCCGCCGAAGTCGTTGTTGTTACCCTGGTCGGCCTCGATGCCGGCGCCGTACTTGAGCACCTGATTGCCCGTCACCTCGCTCAGCACGTCGTTGAAGGCGAAGGTGTTTTCGGTCAGGATGCCGGGCGTGCTCTCGCCGTAGGGCGGGCCGAACTCGACGCGGCCGAAGGGGAAGCCCTGAATTTGCACGTTGGGAATGCCCCAGTTGACCGTGGGGTTGGAGTTGACCTGGTTGTAGGCGAAGCGGGTGAAGTTCAACCGCGCCTGGTTGAGCACGGTGGGACTGAAGATGTGGTTCCACAGCAGCAGCCCGGTCGAGTTCAGCGGCGAAAGGTTCAGCGTCCCCATCGGCGCGCCGCCGCTGGCGGCGTCGGCGCTGTTGGTGTCGAGATAGGTGAGGTAGACCTCGCCAGCGATGGTGTCGGCGGGGCTGAGGTCGTAATCGAGCCGGAAGTTGTACTGGTTGCCGTTGTCCTGGCCCGGCAGGCCGACCAGGGCGTCTTCAATGTCCGGCACGTCGTCAAAGCCGCCGCCGTTGGAGGTGCTGAAACTATCCACATACGTGCCCGGCGCTCCCGTGATTGAGCCCAAGTCCAAGCCTCCCGGCACCGCCTGGCAGGTGTTGGCGGCAAAGCCGGTGCAATTGGCGGGCAGCACCTGCAGCACGTTGGGCTTGGCGTCGGATGCGCCCAGGACCTTGGCGGCGATCGAACCGGGGCGCAGCGACTGCAGCGCGGCGACATATTGCGGCGTGAACACCCACTGGTCGGTGAACTGAGTGGTGCTGTTGCGCAGGCCCTCATAGGAGGCGAAGAAAAAGAGCTTGTTCTTCAAGATCGGCCCGCCCAGGCTGCCGGCGAACTGGCGGTAGTTGTTGTCCACGCGCTGGGGTCCGCCTAACCCGGTGAAGCCGTTGTAGGCATTTAGCCCTTGGGATTGGTAGGTGAAATCGGCGCTGCCGTGGAACTGGTTGGTGCCGGACCTGGTGATGACCTCGATGTGGGCGCCGGAGTTGCGGCCGTATTGCGCCGAGTAACCGTTGGAGACGATCTGCATGGACTGGATCGAGGCCTCGTTCGGCGTCACCACCGCGGCGCCGCCCCAGGCGAAGCTGTTGACCGGCACGCCATCCACCAGATAGTCGTTGTAGCTCATCCGCTGCCCGTCGCTGGTGATGGGGATCTGGTTCTCGGTTTGGAAAATGCCCAGGTTGGAGCCGCCCGGGCCGGTGCTGTTGGGCAGGGAGGAGGAGTTGCCGTTGCCCGAGCGGGCGTTGTCGCCGAAGACGCCGGGGGCCAGCATCAGCGCCTCATAGGGATCGCGCGAGAAGGTGGGGAGAGAGCGGATGCTGCTGCCGGTGATGGTCTGGCCGATATCGGCGCTATTGGTTTGCAGCGCCGGGGGCGCGGAGGTCACGGTGACCACTTGCGTGATGGCGCTCGGTTTGAGTTGCAGGTCCACGCTCTTGGTTTGTTCGCCGCTGATGACAATCCCGGGGACCGCGTGCGGCGCGAAGTTCTTGGCCCGCGCGGTAACCGTATAGGTCCCGGGGGGCAGGGCCGTCACGGCGTAGAAGCCGGTGCGTCCGGTCACCGCTGTGCGGCTGACGCCGGTGGCGGGATTGCGTACCGTGACCTGGGCGCCGGGGATGGCCGCGCCAGTCGGGTCGAGGACGGCGCCCTGCACCGACGCGCGGTACTGTCCCCAGGCGGGCAGGCTCAGCGCCAAGGCCGCGGCGACGGAAGCCAGAAAGAAAAAGCGAGAGCACTGACGAGGCCAGGGCATAAGCGGATCTCCATCGTTGGACAGCCGGTCGGCAACTCACGGCATCGATTCAGTAGACGTCCTATCTCCCTTGTAGCACCGGCTCATTGGCTCGGGCGGTGAGTTCGCGCACACCGGTGCGGCGCCGCGCCACGCGGGTCCCCAATGCACCGTAGTGCGCCCTGGGTTGAATCGCCGAGAGGAGCGCACCGAAGCACACAATCTCGCCCGAGCAGCAGAGAACGACGCCATGCGACGCTTGATCGCCGCGCCTGCACCGAACCACCTAGGCTGCGATGCGTTCGTTCAGGAGATGGTGGCCGGTGAGCAAACCGTGGCGGCCGGCGCGCGCTCGGGTGGAGTGGTGCGGCTTGGCGTGAGGCAGCGGCACGGCAGTGCAGAATCGGGCGGCTGAAGCCGCGTTGGCAGGGGTGCCTAGCGTCGCGCTAGAGCGGGCCCTGCGCGGCGCCACCGCCGCCGCTGGCGGGGTGTGAGCGCAGGAGGGCGGCGGCTCTAGGTGCGGTAGCTGGCGTTGATGCGGATGTACTCGTCGGTCAGGTCACAGGTCCACATCCACGACCTGGCCCGCCCCGCGCCGAGGTCCACGCGCAGCTCGACCTCATCCACGCACAGGCGCGTTTGCGCCGCGGCCTCATCGAAGGGCAGCGCTCGCCCGCGGTGGTACAGCGCCACGCCGTTGCACCAGACCCGCGCCCGCTCGGGGTCGAAATGGGCGCCGCTATAGCCGGCGGCGCAGAGAATACGCCCCCAGTTGGGATCGGCGCCGGCGACCGCGGTTTTAACCAGCGGCGAGTGGGCGATGGCCCGCGCCGCCCGGTCGGCGTCGGTGGCGCTGCGCGCGCCGGTGACCTGGACGGTGATGAAGCGCCGCGCCCCCTCGCCGTCGCGCACGATCTGCCGAGCCAGTGACGCCGCGACCACATCCAGGCAGCGCTGGAACGCTCGCCGCCCGGCGGCGTCCAGGGCCGGGCCCGCGGCGGGGGCCGCGAAGAGAGCGACGGTGTCGTTGGTGGAGGTGTCGCCGTCCACGGTGATGCGGTGGAAGGACCGCTCGACCGCCGCCGCCAGCGCGCGGCGCAGCGCCGCCGGCGGCAGCGGCGCGTCGGTGAACAGGAACGCCAGCATGGTGGCCATGCGCGGATGGATCATGCCCGATCCCTTGGCGAAGCCGGCGACGCGATAACGGTGGCGCCGCCCGGTGAAGCTGGCGGCCGCCAGCTTGGGCCGGGTGTCGGTGGTCAGGATGGCCGCCGCCGCCGCGGCCGCGCCCTCGCCGGCGTGCGCCGCCGGGCGGCGTGCCCAGGCGGCCAGTTGGCCGACGATGGGCGCGCTGGGCAGCGGAACGCCGATCACACCGGTAGAGGCCAGAAAGATCTCCTCGGGCCGGGCGCCGAGGTGGGCCGCCGCCGCCCGCGCCACCGCCTGCGCGGCACCAATGCCGGCCGCGCCGGTGGCGCAATTGGCATTGCCCGAGTTGACCACAATGCCACGCACGCGGCCGCCGGTGGCGGCCAGGTGGCGGCGGCTGAGCCGAACCGGGGCGGCCTGCAGCCGGTTGGTAGTGAAGACCGCCGCTGCGCGAGCCGGCGCCTCGGCGATGGCCCACACCAGATCCGCCGCGCCTGTTTTCTTCAGTCCGCAGGGACCGGCATGGAAGCGAAAGCCCGCTGGCCAGGCGGCGGGGTCTTGCGCCGCGGCGGCGGCGGGGTCGGGCCTCATACCGCCGCCTCCAGCCGCGGGCGGGCGCCGGCGGGCAGGGGCACCGCGAAGACATCAGCAATGACCGCCACCTGATGGCAGTTGAGCCGCTTGGGGCAACCCAGACAGTCGCGCGTCAGCTTCTGCGGCAACGCCTCCAGTTCGGTGCGGGCGAAGCCGAAGCGGACAAAGAACTCCGGCGCGTGGGTCAGTGCGAAGGCTTTCCACGCCTGGTGCTCCCGCGCCTCGACTAGCAGCGCCTGCAGCAACCGGCCGCCAAGGCCGGCGCCGCGGTAGCGCGCGGTCACGGCCAGGGACTGTATCTCCGCCACATCGTCGTCCAGGAAGTGCAACGCCCCGCCCGCCGCCAGCCGGCCGTCCGCCGCCACGGCCACGATGTAATCGCGGATGTTCTCGCAGAGATAGCGGGGAGAGCGTGGCAGCAGCAGCCCCTGCGCCACATAGGGCTGCTGCAGGGCATGCAGTTCCGCGGCGTCGTAGAGCCGCGCGGGACGGAGCGTCATGGCGGTCATGCGGGGCTCCCGAGGGTGATCTGGGTTCCGGCCGCCGCCGGCCCGGCCAGCGATTCTTCCAGCAGGGCGGCGGCGCCGATGACCTCGACCCGGCCCACGCCCCGTTCCAGCGCCTGGCGGCAGGCGGCCAGCTTGGGCAGCATGCCGCCGCGCACCTGGCCGTTCGCCGACCAGTCGGCTAGGGTGGCCACGTCCAGGCGCGGAGCCACCCGGCCCTGCGCGTCCAATACGCCGGGCACGTCGGTGACAAAGCTGAGACGGGAGGCGCCGAGCTGCGCGGCGACGGCGGCGGCGAAGCTGTCGGCGTTCACGTTGAGCGGGCCTTCCGGCCCCGCCGCCAGGCTGGCCAGCACGGGCACAAAGCCCGCCGCCAGCAGCGCGGGCAGCAGCCGGGGATCGCCGCCCGTGACCCGGCCCACGTGACCGAGGGCCGGATCGGCCACCTCGGCGGCCACGCAGCCGCCGTCCAGCCCGCAGAGTCCCACGGCCCGCGCCGCCGTTCCCGCCGCCTCCAGGGCGGCGTTCAAGGCCGCCGTGAGGCGTTTGTTCATGGTTCCGGCCAAGATCATCAGCGCCGCCTCCAGGGTGGCGGCATCCGTGACCCGCAGGCCCTGATGGAAGCGGCTCGGAATCCGCCGCTCAGCCAAAAACGCCGTCAGCGCCGCGCCGCCGCCATGCACCAGGCAGAGGGATTCCCCTCCCGCGGCGCGCCGCGCCACGGCCGCCGCCAGCGCGGCCCAAGGGCCGCCGGCGGCGTCGCGCGCTGGGTCCAATAAGCTGCCGCCGAGTTTGAGCACGGTGAGCATCGCGCCGCTCAGTTCAAGCCCGCCGTGCGCGGCAAGCCGAACATCAGGTTCATGTTTTCCACCGCCTGTCCGGCGGCGCCCTTCAGCAGATTGTCCAAGCTGGTGACCACCACTGCGGTCCTCGTCGGCGCGTGCACGCGCAGGCCCAGGTCACAGTAATTGGTGCCCACCACGGTGTTCAGCTCCGGCAGGCCGGGCGCCAGCACGCGGGTGAAGGGGCTGCCGGCATAGGCATCGCGGTAAATCTCGAGCAAGGCCTCGATGGAGGCGGGCCGGGCCAGGGGCAGATAGGTGGTCGCGATCAGGCCGCGGACCACGGGCAGCAGATGCGGCGTAAACAGGAGCCGGTCGGGTGGCAGACCGGCGTGGCGCACGATCTCCGGCGCGTGCCGGTGCTCAAGCACGCCGTAGGGCTTGCAATTGCCGGCCAGCTCGCAGAAATGCAAATCCTCGCGCAGGCCTTTGCCGGCGCCGCTGGCGCCGGATTTGGCGTCGCAGACGACCGCTCCCGGGCCCAGCCAGCCCGCCCGGGCCAGGGGCCAGGCGGCGGTGAGCGCCGCGGTGGCGTAGCAGCCGGGGTTGGAAACCAGCCGGGCCTGCGGCAGCGCGGCGGCGTTTTGCTCCGGCCAGCCGTAGACGGCGCGCGGCAGCAACTCGGGGGCGGCGTGCGGCTGCCGGTACCAGTGCGCGAACTCCTCGGCCGTCAGGCGGAACGCCCCGCTCAGGTCCACCACGCGCACGCCATCCCCGGCGGCGGCGGCGGCAGCCATGGAGACCTCCGCCGGGGTCGCCAAGAACAGCACGTCCAGCCGCGCGGCCTGCACCGCCTCCGGCGTGGGCGGCTGGGCGGAGCCGAACCGCGCCGCCAGCTCCGCGTGCGGATGCGCGGCGAGCAGCCGCGCCAGCTCCCGGCCGGCGTAGCCGGAGGCGCCGGCGACGCCGGCGCGCAACTGGGCCCGCCTGGCCCCGGCGCCACCATTGGAATAATTATTCATGCTCCGAATAATTATTCACCAGCGAACGGACGGCGTCAAGCGCCGCACTCGTCGCCGCCCAACGGCGGCCGCCGGGGTCACCCGCGTTCCGTCGCGGCAACTTGGAGACGCCCCGAGCGCGAGCGGGCGACCGTTGCCGGCCGTCGAAGCCCAGCCGCGGCGACCAGCGGGAGCGTCCAGAATAGGGCGGTTGAGCCGCTGACGATTGGGTTCGTCGCTCGGCACCGTCACCTCCGCCATCATCGGCCCCCGTACCAACGAGGACCTCCGACCTCTCGAACGTCGCCCTCCCCTCAGGGCCGGCGAAGCGCCAGGCCGCCTCCGCACCCCACGGCCGCCCTTCACCGGCCGCGGGATGCGGCGCTCAACTCGGACAGCCGGCGGCCCGCCGCCACCCTCTCGGAGTTTAAACAAGCGTTTATAATCGGGGAATGCCCGAGGCGGCGATTCAAATCGAACATCTGGTGAAGCGCTATGCCGGCCCGAACGGTGGAGTGCTGGCCGTGGACGGCGTGAATCTGCGCGTCGCCGCGGGCGAACTGTTCGGCCTGCTGGGGCCCAACGGAGCGGGCAAGACCACCACCGTCGGCGTCTGTACCACGCGGGTGCGGCCCACCGCCGGCCAGGTCCACGTCGGCGGGGTAGACGTGGTGGCCGATCCACCGCGGGCGCGCGCCGGCATCGGCGTGGTGACGCAGTATCGTGCGCTGGACCGCGGCGCCACCGCTTGGGAGAACTTGTACTTTCACTGCCGGTATTTTGGCTGGCCGGCCGCCGCCAGCCGCCGCCGGGCGGACCAGCTGCTGGCCGAGTTCCAGCTGGCCGACCGGCGCGACGCCCGGCCAGACAGCTTCTCCGGCGGCATGGCGCAGCGGCTCCAGATCGCCCGCGCCGTGGCCCACCGGCCGGGGGTGCTGTTTTTGGACGAGCCCACCGCCGGCCTGGACCCGCAGAGCCGCCTGGCGGTCTGGGAGCTGGTGCAACGCCTGCGGGCCGGGGGCATCACCGTGCTGCTCACCACCCATTACATTGAGGAGGCCGAGCGGCTCTGCGACCAGGTGGCGATCATGGACCACGGCAAGATCCTGGTCTGCGATTCCCCGGCGCGGCTGAAACAGAGCACCGGCGCCGGGGCGGTGGCGCGAGTCAGCGTCGAGCATCCGGGCGCCGAACTGGAGGCGCGGCTGCGAGCGCTGCCGGGCGTGATCCAAGTCGAGCCGGTGGCCGAGGGCTACCGCCTCCGGGCGCGGGCGCGGGACGGGCTGGCGCCGGCGGTGGCGGCTGCGGCGCAAAGCTTCGGCCTGCGCGATTTCGCCGTGCACGAGCCCAGCCTGGAAACCATCTTCATCCACCTCACCGGAAGGGAGCTGCGCGATTGAGCGCCCCCACCATTCCCCTCGCCCCGCTGCCCACCCCGCCCCGCGCCGACGCCCGCCCCAGGCCCAGCTATGCCGGGGTGTTTTGGGGCCTGATGCTACGCGACGCGCGCCTGCTGCGACGTGACCTGTTCAGCTTCGTGGTGCGGACGGTGATGAACCCGCTGTTTTTCGTCTTTATCTTCACCTACATCATGCCCAAGATCGGGCAGGACTTCACCGGTGTGGGCGCGGCCAACTTCGCCACCATTCTCGTCCCCGGGTTGGTCGGCATCGCCATTTTGTTCCAAGGCATCATGGCCGTGGCCCTGCCGCTTTCCGTCGAGCTCAGCGGCACGCATGAGATTGAGGACCGGCTGATGGCCCCCTTGCCGATCGGCTGGGTGGCGTTCGAGAAGATCTTCTTCAGCGTGTTTCAGAGTTTTTTGGCGGCGGTGGTGGTCTTCCCGATGGTGTACTTCATCCCCGCCACGCCGGTGCACGTGCACGTGGCCAGTTGGTCGCTGCTGGTGGTGGTGATCGTGCTGTCTAGCTTTGCCGCCGGGGCTCTGGGGTTGACCATCGGCACCTTGGTCAAGCCGCAGCAGATCGGGATGATTTTTGCCGTGGTGTTGACGCCGATCATCTTTTTGGGCTGCGTCTACTATCCCTGGGCGCTGCTGAGCCGGGTCCGCTGGCTGCAGATCGTGAGCCTGGCCAATCCGCTGGTCTACGTCAGCGAAGGGCTGCGCGCGGCCCTCACGCCGACGGTGCCGCACATGCCGGCGTGGGCGTTTCTGGCCGCGCTGGTGCTGTCGGCGGTGGGGTTCAGCTGGTGGGGGATCGCCGGGTTCCGGCGGCGCGTCATCGATTGAGAGATTCGGGCGGCGCCAGCCGGCAGCGGGCCCCGCCGCCTCTGGGACGACCGCCTCGCTGCCCGCCCTGGCCGGGGGGACGGGTTACCACTGGCGCACCTGGTGCGGCGACCAAGGCGCCGCCGCGCCTCCGCCGCGATATTCTAAGGCAGCTTCGCGGCAGCGGCGCGCTAGCGCTGCGCCCCCAAACCCATCATGATGCGTTTCGGCTTCAATCCCGAAAAGGCGCTGGCCACGGCCGACCGGCTGGTGCAACAGGGCAAGTTTCCCCAAGCCATTGAGCTGTACGAAAAGGTGCTGGCGCAGCAGTCCAGCAATCTGATCCTGCGCAACAACCTGGGCGACCTCTACGCCAAGGTGGGCCGCAACGAGGATGCGGTCAAGATGTTCAGCGCGGTCGCCGACCAGCTTGAGCAGCAGGGTCTGACGCCGCGCCTGGCGGCGGTACTGAAAAAAATCCTGCGCTTCGAGCCGCAAGCGCCCGGCGTGGAGCAGCGGCTGGCCGAATGCCTGATCGCACAGGGCGTGCACACCGAGGCGCGGAGCCTGCTGCTGACGCTGGCGGAGCGGGCGGAACAAGACGGCGACTGGCGGCAGGCCATCACCACGCTGGGACACATCGCCAACCTGGAGGCGGACCAGCCGCGGCTGAAGGTGCGGCTGGCCCGCGCCCGGCTGCGCGCCGGCGACAATGAGCGGGCGCAGACGGAGTTGTTGGCCGCGGCCAAGCTGCTGCTGGATAAAAAGGATTGGGAGGGTCTGGACGCGGCGCTGCACGAATTGCAGACGCTGGGCACCGAGTCCGCGGAGTACCGCTTGCTGGCGGCGCGCAGCTTGCTGGCGCAGGGCCGGCCGGAGGAGGCGGCGGCGGCGCTGCCCAAGGCCGACGAACTGGCCCGGCTGGGGCCGGAGGCCGCCGGGGTGTGGCGCATCGCCTGCGACTGCGAGGCTTACGATCAGGCGATCGGGTTGGGCCGCTCCGGATTGCGCCTCGGGCACGCCATTGGCGGGGCCGTGGGCCAGTGGTTTATCGAACACAAGATGCTGGACCGGGCGCTGGAGTGGATCCGGGGTGATGCCGAGTTTTACCGCCGCGGCGACCTGGAGCCGATCTGGCTGGAGTTGCTGCAAGCGGTGCAGGTGGCAGATCCGGAATACTTGCCCGCACTGGAAACCTGGCTGGAGTTGGTGAGCGAGGATCGGCGCAGCCGCCGGTCGGTCCGGCTGCGGCTGGCGCCCGCCTATGAACGGGTCGGGCAATGGGCGCAAGCGGCGGAGTGCTACCGCGCGTTGCTGGATGAGGAGCCCGGGCATCCGGACCACTCGCGCGCGCTGCAGCGGGTCCGCGTGCAGCTCGGTGAGATCAGCGAGGCAGTGGAGCCGCCGCCGGAGACGGCGCCCGAGGCGGAGCCGGAAATGGCGCCTCCCGTCGCTGCGGCGGCGGCCACGACCGAGGAATTTCTGATTGGGCCGGTGGCGACGGAGGGCGGCGAGCCGGGCGCGTGGGAAGCGCCGCCGCCGGAGACCGCCGAGCCGCCGGCGCACGCGCCCAGCGCGGCAGCGGCCCGGGCCGGTGGCCAGGAACGGGCCGTTGAGATTGACTTGACCGAAGAATGGCAGGCGGTCGAGCCCGCCGGCGACGAGGATGGCGAGGAGCGCGCGCGAGAGGTCGCCTTCTACATTGCCAATGGCATGTATGAGGAGGCTGGGCGGGCCCTGGCCAAGGAGCGACATCGCCATCCCGGCGATTCCCGGTTGCAGCAGTTGGAAGGGCAACTGGCGGCGGCCAAGGACGGCTCCGGCGCGCCCCAGCCCACGCACCCCACCGCCCCGGCGCCGGCCCTGGCCGCCTCCAGCGCGGCGCCGGCCGGCACGGGATTTGATCCGCTCGCCAACTTGCTGGCCGCCCAACCCGATGGACCTGCGGCGGCCGTGACCGCACCGGGACCCCGGGCCGTGGGCGCGGCCGGCCCGGGACTGTTAGACGAAGTGTTTCAGGAGTTCCGCAGCGCCATCGAGGCCAGCGAGGCGCACGACGCCACCGATCCAGAGGCGCGCTACAACCTGGGCTTGGCCTATCGCGAGATGGGGCTGCTGGAAGAGGCGGTCGGGGAGTTGCAGAAGGCGTTTACCAGCTGGCAGGCGCGGGGTGGCCCGCCGCAACGGCTGCTGAGTTGCGGCGCCACCATCGCCCTGTGTTTCCAGGCCAACGGCATGCCGGAGCTGGCCTTGCAATGGTATGAATCCACCTTGGCGCAGCCCGGGCTAACGTCGCGGGAGGCGCTGGGCCCGCGCTTCGAGGCCGCCAAGCTGCTTGAGGAGATGGGCCGCAAGGAGCCCGCCCTGGCCCATTACCGCCAGGTCTACGCCGCCGACGTGGATTATCAGGACGTGGCGGAGTGCGTTAAACGGCTGGGCCGCGCCTAAAAAACAAGCATCTGGCCCCCTTAGCGGCAACTTGGAGACCCCCTGAGCGCCAGCGGGCGTCCGTTGCCGGCCGCCGAAGCCCAGCCGCAGCAACCAGCGGGAGCGTCCAGAATAGGGCGACTGAGCCGCTAGCGGCGGGGCCGTCCCGAATCGGGCCGGCTGAGCCAACCCAGACCGGAGCCGCCGCATCTTATTTGAGCTTTCATGTAGGACGGGGCCCAGGCTCCCTTCCCCGCGCCGCTCCCGCCGCAGTTCGGCCGGGGGGCTTCCCCGTGGCGTCGGCGCCCTCGCTGTTGGGAAACCCGCCGCTTTCATGGGCGCACGCAGCCGGCTCATGTTTCTCCGCCGCCCGCCGCCTACCGCTTGGGAAAAATGTCGCATTCCAGCATGCAGATGAATGAAAGCAAAGCCTCGGCGATGCGACAAGTTACAAAAAAAATCCCCTGCCACCCGCTGCAACTTGGAGACGCCCGGAGCGCCAGCAGGCGTCAGTTGCCGGTCGTCGCAGCCCAGCCGCGGCGACAAGCGGGAGCGTCCAGAATAGGGCGGCTGAGCCGCATCGGGTGGCTGAGCTGCCTTCGGAATGCCCGTTCGGTCGGCTACAGGTAGGGGTAGGGGTTGACCGGGACGTTGTGGATGCGCACCTCGTAGTGAAGGTGCGGCCCGGTGCTGCGCCCGCTGTCACCGCTGTAGGCGATGACCTCGCCCTCGCTGACGTGCTGGCCGACGGCCACGGCGAAGGCCGATAGATGCGCATAGAGCGTGGTGAACCCGTGGCCGTGACTCACGATGACGCATTTGCCATACCCTTCCATGCGCGCGGCATAGGTGACCCTGCCATTGGCGGCGACGCGCACGGGCGTGCCCGCGTCCACGGCGATGTCAATGCCGGGATGAAATGCGCCTTCGCCCGTGAATGGGTCCCGCCGCTCGCCGAAGGGGCTGGAGATCCATCCCTGCACCGGCCAGATGTCCGGACGCCATAGCTGCTCGCCGAGCCGGTCCAGCAGCCGGCCATCCAGGGCGCCGGTTTCGAGGGCCTCGAAGTTGCGCAGGCTGGCGCTGTACAAATGCGCGCTATCGCCATCCGCGCTCACGGTCTGCAAATGGCCGGCCAGGGTCAGGTGGCGGCCAAAGCTGTACAGCGACGACACCTCGCTAGCCAGGGAGCCGAGGCTGGCGACCTCGGCGCGGGTCTGCTGGGTTTCCTTGCGCGCGCTGGCGAGCTGTTGCACCAACGCCGTCCGTTCCTGGCGCAGATCGTCGAACCGCCGCACCTTGGTTAGCATGTGCGTGTACGACCCCGCCAATCCCAGCAACGTGCCCGCTCCCACCAGCGCGAAGATGACGAATAGCACCACCCACTGCACCGGGATGCGAATGCGGCGCAGTTGGCCGTCCCAGTCATGCGTGACAATAAAGATGTAATAGCGTTTGCGCATGGAGGTGGGGCGGAGATTCTCGGAATGTAGCAATGCCGCCTAGGAGTGTCAAGGTACGCAGGGCCAGGACTGAGGTGGACGTTCGGGCAGGCTCCTGCGGCGGCCGGCCCCCGCGCTGGGGTGGGAAGGGGTGGCCGGGGCGCAAGCCCCGTGGAATCAGTCTCGAACGCGCGGTGTTCGCCGGGGGACATCCCGCCGAAGGTTCAGGCGGACTCCATGTCCCGCCGGCGGAGATATTCCGTCCGTCCCCGGACGATGGCCTCGATCGCCGCCGGTCGGGGCGCCCAGCCTTGGCTGGCGACGTGTTTGCGTTCCAGGGTTTTATAACTGCGAAAAAAGTGCTCGATCAGGAGCAGTTCGTCCTCGCTGACATCCTCCAATTCGCGGATGCTGCGATAGCTCGGGTCATCCACCGCGGCGGCGAGCACCTTGTCGTCATCGCCTTTTTCATCCTGCATTTTGAGCAGTCCGATCGGCCGGGCGCGCAGCATCACGCCCACGTCCAGGGGCTCGCTGATCATCACCAGCACGTCCACCGGATCGCCGTCTTCGGCGATGGTGCCGGGGATGAAGCCGTAGGCGGTGGGATAAAACATCGAAGCATAGAGCACGCGATCCAGGCGGAAGACGCCGAGATGTACGTCGTATTCGTACTTGGTGCGGGTGCCGCGGGGAATTTCAATGATGGCGTGAACCCACTCCGGCGCCTCGGCGCCGATCGGCAGATCCTTCAGATTATCCATGACTGATTCTATCGGAGCGGGTGGCGCGCCCGCCGCGAGCTAATAGACGAGCGGCGGCAGCGGCGCGTCTTGCGGCGCCACGCACAAACGGGGGCGATGGCCGCCGGCGGCCAGCGCCCGCTCCGCGGCCAGTTGCGCCAGCGCCGGCAGGTTGTTCTGCCGGCTGAGGTGGGCGAGGACCAGGTCCGCCGCGCGACCGTCGAAATCACCCGCCAGAAACGCGGCCAGGCCGTCGTTGGACAAGTGACCGACGGCGCTGAGCACGCGCTGCTTCAAGGCCCAATCGTAGGGGCCGGTCTTCAGCATCTCGACGTCGTGATTGGCCTCCGCCACCAGACCATCGCAATTGCGCATGGCGTTGCGCACGGCCGGGGTGAGGTGGCCAAGGTCGGTAATGATGGCCAGTTTGACGCCCTCGGCGCGGAAGGTGAACCCCACCGGATCGGCGGCGTCATGCGGAACCGGGACCGGCGTCACCTCAATGTCGCCGATGGTGAAGGGGACGCCGGTGGTGAAGGTTTCCCATCGCGTCACGCGCAGCGCCACGCTGGCCAGCGCTTGCCGCGTGCCCGCGTTGCCGTAGACCGGAGCGTGAAAATCCGCCGAGAGGAGACGCAGGCCCTGGACATGGTCGTGGTGCTCATGGCTGACGACGATGGCGTGCACCGGGCCCTCGATCCCCGCCGCCCGCATGCGGCGCCGGAGTTCGCGGCGGCTGAACCCGGCGTCCACCACGAGTGTGGTGCGGCGCGTCTCGATGACCGCGCAGTTGCCCTGGCTGCCGCTGCCCAGAATAGACAGGCGTACCACGCGGACCATGGTACCAGTCGCGCTGCCCGGGCCGCGACGCCAAACGGGCGGCTGCGCCGCCCCACTTGGCCGAAACCTTCCGTCTGCCGGGACAATCTACCGAGTAGGAGCATCCGGAACGCCACCCCGCCGTCCGCGCGGCCAGTTGCGCTGGCAGGCGTGGGCCGGGAGAATGCCGGACAGCGGCTCAGCCGCCACTGTCCGGGGGCTGCTTCGAGCTGGTCGCGGCTGCGGCGGGGCTCCTTGCGGGGTCCCCAGCATGCAGCGGCGCATGCAGGGTCGGGACGGCTGGCGACGGAGGTGCGCTGGCGCACGGTGCGCCGCCAAGTTGGCCCGAAAGGAGGCTGGCATGGAAGCAGGAGCGGAAGCGACCGCCGGCGGCGGGACGCCGGCACGGCGTGGCGAGCCGCTGTCGCAGGAGACGTTGCTGCAGTTGTTTCAGGCGCTCGTGGACAAAAACTATTCCGCCATCGGGCTGCACGACGACGCGCTGGCGGGGTATGTGGCCCGCGTGCTGGCGGCGTTTGCCCGGCCCGCGGCGCTGTATGCGGTGTGCAATGAGCAGGGCCGGCGCTTGCACAGGCTAGGCGAGATGCTGGCCGCCAGCGACCCGGTGCACGGCGGCGCGGGGTCATTCGAGCGCGAGGCGGCGGTGCGCCGGCAGATCGGCGATTTCGCGCTGTTTTTCACCGGCATGTATCCGGAGAGCCTGCGCGGCCGGCGCGGCGACGATCGGCTGCTGGAGTTTGTCGCCGCCGGCAAGGAGTCCTATCAGATTGTCAGCGCCTACGAGCACACCCGGGCGGAATGCGAACCCCCTCCCGAATGGGCCGCCGTGGCGCTGCCGGTGGCGGAAGAACGCGCGCCGCGCGGACCGCTGTTCGCCGCCTTGGCCAGTCACTTCGAGCGCTGCATGTACGGTCTCAACTTGGTGAAAAGCGAGATCGCCAGCTTCGGCGACCCCGCCTATCAGGCCGCGCGTGAGCTGCTGATGTAGACTACAAGGTAAAGATGCCGTTATATGAATATCAGTGCCCGGCGTGCGGCCGCCGCGTCGAAAAGATCCAGCCGGTGACGGCGCCGGAAACCGAGACCTGCATCTGCGGGGGGCAGATGGCGCGCTTGCTGTCGGCGCCGGCGATTCAGTTCAAGGGCTCGGGGTGGTACGTCACCGATTACGCGCACAAGAGCGGCAGCCCGACCAACGGCGGCGAGAGCAAAACGGCGGCGCCCGGCGGCGATAAGGCTGCGGAAAAACCGGCCGCCAAAGCCGGTGACGGTGGCGCCAGCGCGCCGGCGCCGGCCACCAGCTCCAGCAAGTCCAAATAAAATAGCGGCTTGCGTGCGACGCGGCCCAGGCGCGCTTGCGGGCCGTTGTCTGCGCGCCATTCGCGGTAGCCCGCCAGCTAGGATTTCAGTCCCCGGGCGGCGGCCTGGGCGTAATAAGTGATGATCCAATCGGCTCCGGCACGGTGGATCGCGGTCAGCGTCTCCCACATGGCGCGCTCGCGGTCCAGCCAGCCTCGCGCTGCGGCGGCTTCGATCATGGCGTATTCGCCGCTGACCTGATAGGCGGCCAGCGGCACGGGAAGGCGCCGGCGGGCTTGGCGCAGAATGTCCAGGCAAGGAAGGGCTGGCTTGACCATCAAGACATCGGCCCCTTCTTCCCAGTCGGCCTGCATCTCTCGTAACGCCTCGCGCGCGTTAGCGGGGTCCATTTGGTATCCCGCGCGGTCGCCCTCTTGTGGCGCGGAGTTGGCGGCTTCCCGGAAGGGGCCATAGAACGCCGAAGCCTGTTTGGCGGCGTAGGAAAGGATGGGCAGCTGGGTAAATCCGGCGCCGTCCAGCGCCCGGCGGATAGCGGCCACGCGGCCGTCCATCATGTCGCTAGGCGCGACCATATCGGCGCCGGCTTCCGCTTGAGACACCGCGATCCGGGCCAGCACGGGCAAGGTGGAATCATTGTCCACCCGGGTTCCCCCCCTATCCCGGGTGAGCACGCCACAATGCCCGTGGGTGGTGTACTCACAAAGACAGAGATCGGTGATCACCGCCAATTCCGGTGCGGCCCGCTTGACGGCCCGGATCGCCTGCTGCACGATGCCGTCCTCGATCCAGGCGCCACTGCCGGCGTCGTCCTTGCTTGCGGGCAGCCCGAACAGCAGCACCGCCGGTATGCCCGCCCCAGCCACGGCCTTGGCTTCCTCCGCCAAGCGGTCCACGGAAAGATGAAATTGGCCGGGCAGGGAAGCGATTTCTTGCCGCACGCCGTTGCCTGGCACGCCGAAGAGCGGGCAGATCAGCTGCTCCCGATGCAGGCGGGTTTCGCGGGTCATGGCCCGCAGCGCCGGGTGGTCCCGCAACCGCCGCGGCCGGTGCACAGGAAACATAACGCCAGTGTAGGGGATTCCACGGCGCCGTGACCGAGCGGCGGAAACAGGCCGATGAGCCATGGTGGCGCGCGGACGAGCCGTCGCGGCCACTCGCCGGGCGATTAGACGCTAGCTCCAGCGCCTACCGCGCGCCGCACCGCGCGCAGGCGGCGCTCGGCGCGCTCCCGGGCGCGTTCGCCCCCATGGGCCAGCACGCCGTGCAGCCGCGGGCGGTCCCCCAGCCATTCGACATAGCGGCGACGCGGCTCGGCCACCACATGCTCAATGGCCTGCCACAGCGCGTCTTTGGCTACGGCCCAGCCGGTGCCCCCGGCCGTCAGCCGAGCGCGGAGGTCGCCGGCTTGCTCGTCGGTAGCGAAGTGACGATAGAGCTGAAACACCACCGCAGCATCGGCGTCCTTGGGCGCCTCGACCGGGGTCGAGTCGGTTTGGATCTGCATCACCCGTTTGCGCAGTGCGGCGGGCGGGGCGAACAGCGGAATGGCGTTGTCGTAGCTTTTGCTCATCTTCCGCCCGTCCAGGCCGGGGATGGTCTGTACGGCCTCAGGGATGAGCGGCTGGGGTGGGACCAAAAGCTCGCCGTAGACGTGATTGAAGCGCAGGGCGATGTCGCGGCAAATCTCGACATGCTGCTTTTGGTCCTTGCCCACGGGAACGAAGTTGGCGTCGAAGGCCAGGATATCGGCCGACATCAACACCGGATAGGTGTAGGTGCCGGCGCTGACCTCTCGCTGCTGCGCCACGGCGTCCTTGTAGGCGTGCGCCCGGTCCAACAGCCCCTTGGCGGTAAAACAGCTCAGAATCCAGCTCAGCTCCATCACCTGCGGCACGTCGGACTGGCGGTAGAGCAGCGTCCGTTCCGGGTCCAGTCCCAAGGCCAGCCAGGCGGCGGCCACCTCATCGGTGAGGGCCCGCAACGACGCGCCGTCATGCAGCGTGGTCAGGGCGTGGTAGTCGGCGATGAAATACAGGGTCTCGTACTGCTGGGCCAGGGCCAGGGCGGGCCGAAACATGCCCAGTAAGTTGCCCAAATGGGGTTGGCCGCTGGGCTTGATCCCGGTGAGGGCGACGGGCATGGGCGATCTAGCCGGGGGCAAGCGGTGGGGTGGTACGCCTGGCAGGAGTTGAACCTGCGACCTTTCGCTCCGGAGGCGAACGCTCTATCCAGCTGAGCTACAGGCGCCCAAGAACCGCCACTTCGATTCTACCCGCACCGGCCCGTTCCATGGGCGGGTACGCAAAAAGTAAACAGCGTCACTCTGGCCAGGCACAAACCTCGCTAAAATCGAGGAACGCGGGTCCATGCCGGTCCGGTGTGCGGTTGCTTTGCGCCGGCCGGGGACCCACCGACACGAGATCTATGACACGGCGCGATTTTGGGCATTGGGGCTGGTGCGTAGCTGGCATCCTGGCGCTGGCCGGGCTGGGCTGGGCGGCGCGTGGGCCCGCGGCGCACCAGCGCCGGCGGCGGCGTTACATTGGACAGACCTGGACGGCCCGGCCCTATGCCCATGGGTTGGCCGCCGGCGACGTGATTGGCGGCGAGGTGGCGGAAATCCGCGAGGCGGCCGAGGACGCGCTGGGCGATTACAACGGCACGGCGGTGGTCGTGAACCCGAACAACGGCCAGATTTTGGCGATGGTGAACCAGAAGCTGGCGCTCTCGGCGCAGTACGCGCCGTGCTCCACCACCAAGATCGCCATTGCCCTGGATGCGCTGGCGCACGGCATCATCAATGAAAACACGCCCGTGCGCATCGGCTTCCGGCGCCACACCACCCTGACCCGTGCCCTGGCCTACTCGATCAATTCGTATTTTGAAGCGGTCGGTCGCCGCCTCGGCTTTGCCGACGTCAGCCGCTATGAGCGCGAGCTGGGTCTCGGCGCGAAGGTGGGCTGGGATATTCCCGGTGAGCAGGCGGGTGTGTATCCGACGACGCCGCCGCGGGGTGGAGTGGCCAAGCTGTGCAGCTTCGGCGCGGGAATTCACATCTCCCCACTGCAGCTGGCCTCGATCGTCGCCACCATCGCCAATGGCGGCACCATGTATTGGCTGCAGCATCCGCGCACCGCCTACCAAGCAGAACATTTTGTGCCCCGCGTCCGCGGTCACATCGCCATCGCTCGCCTGGCGCCGGCGGTGCGCGACGGCATGATGGCGGCAGTGGATTACGGCACCGCCCGCGGCGCCTATCTGCCCGGCTTGGCGGTGCTGGGCAAGACCGGCACCTGCAGCCGCGGGGGGACGCGTTTTGGCTTGTTCGCGTCGTATGTGGGCCTGCGCCATCCCAGCTTGGTGGTGGTGGTCATCTTGCGCGGCAACGGCATGATTTATGGGCCCAAGGCGGCGCACGTCGCCGGTGAGATCTACCGCCGCCTGGATCACGACTACTATTTCGCCGATAACCGTGGCGGTCACCGTCCCAATGTGGCCCGCAGCGCCGCCGCGGCACGGGCGCAGCGTTACGGTCGCTAGCGGGCCGCGGCGCGAGCCGGCGGGACGCACTCGAACGGGTGGCCGGGTTGAATCGGCGCGGTTTTTGTGCAACCGTGGCTCAAGAGGAATGGTTCCGGGAGCGCAGGCCCCGGGGCGCAGGTGACTTTGTTTCGCGGCTATTTGCTTTTTTGGTCTCAGTGGCGCCGCCGGTTCACCGACACGGGCGCCATCGCCCCTAGTTCGCCGCAACTGGGGCGGGCGCTGACCGCCTTCCTGGCGGAGCGGCGGGGCGGCCCGCTGCGCGTGTTGGAGGTGGGCGCCGGCACCGGCGCGGTCACGCGGCAGGCGGTGGCCCGGCTTCGGAGCGGAGACCAGTTCGACGTGTGCGAGATCAACCCGGAGTTTTGCGGCTATCTCGCCGACGTGCTGCGCGCCTGGGCGCCTCAAGGCGCGGGCCCGCAGGTCCGGCTGCTGCAAAGCGACGTGCGGGCGATTGAGGCCAGCGAGGGGGGCTACGATCGCATCATTTGCGGTCTGCCGTTCAACAACTTCGCGCCGGAACAAGTGCGCGGATTGTTCGCTCATCTGTTGGGCCTGTTGGCGCCGGGCGGCGTGTTGTCCTACTTCGAATACACCTGGCTGCGCCAACTGCGCATTCGCCTCCTCGGGCCGGGACCGGAGCGCGAGCGGCTGCGCGCCATCACCGAGATCTCCCGCCGCCTATGGGCGGGGCATGAGTTTGATTCCACCGCCGTCTGGTGGAATCTGCCGCCGGCGACCGCCCATCACCTACACGCCTAAGCACCGGCGCGGAGCGCGGCGCCCCTAGGGCGTCTCCAAAGCCGCCAGCGGCTGGGGCGTGACCTCCTGAATGTCGCTGAAGCCATGGGCCGCATTGCCCGCCAAATACCGCGCATGCGCCCGCTCCCAAGCGTCCTCCTCCGGCGGGCCGAACAGTTGCGTGTACAGCGGGCTGCCAGGAAACGCGAACACCGGCACCGGCTCGGAGACCCATACACCGGCGGCGATCAGCTCACGCCGCCAGGCAGCGATGGCCTGGCGGTCGTCGTCGGGCTCGGCGATGAGGTTGGCTTGCACCCAGGGGATGCGGCGGCGAGCGAAGGTCAGCAACGCGGCGATGCGCTCGGTCGAGAGCCGGCAGTGCTTGGCGAAGCGCTCCCGGCCGTCCGGGGTGATGCTTTCGATCCCGCACTCCATCGAAACGCAGTGGGCCGCAGCCAGTGCCTCGAGCGACTCCTCCTCCCACAGGTCAATGCGCGTCTCCATGCCGATGGTCAGCGGCAGGTCCGCCAGCCCGGCGAGCAGCTCGCGCCGCCGCGCGCCACAGCCGAAGATCTCGTCAATGAAATACACGTAATCAAAGCCGACCCGCGCCAGCGCCTCGGCCTCGGCCAAGACCGCGGTCACCGGCCGTTGGCGGAAGCGGTTGCGGAACAGGCTCTTGTTGCAAAAAGTGCAGTTCCAAGGGCAGCCGCGGCTGAACTCCAACTCCGCCCCCCGCCCCTGGCCGTGGAAGGCGTGGTGGCGATGCCGCCGCAGCGCGAGCGGATAATCGTGCCAATCCAGCGCCGCCAGCTGTCCCAGGTCCGCTTGCGGCAGCCGAGAGTCCAGATGCACGCCGCCGTCCTCGCGCCAGCAGCAGCCCTCGATCTGCTGCCAGCGCTCTGTCGCTAGGCGGGGCAGAATGAAATCCGGCTCGCCGCGCAGCGCCACCTCGCAGTCCAGCTTGCGCAGCGTCGCTCCAGGGGTGGCGGAGGGATGGGGTCCAATGGCTACCGTGACCCCGTGGCGCGCTGCCGCCAGCCAGGCGGCGGGCACGCGCAACTCCGGTTGCGGGCAACGCCAAAATAAATAGCTGGGCGCCGTGGTGATCACGGTGAAGTCGGGGCGGAAGTCGGCGACGCGGCGCCCCGCTTCGGCCGGCCCGAGCCCCTGCAAATGGCCGTCCAGCAGCAGCACCGTATGCCCCGCCGCCTCCAGTTGCTGGCGCGCGAACAAAAGCTCCAGCGGCAGGTGCGTCTCCCGGCAGCCGAAGTAGCTGGAGCCGGTAAAGTCCCAGTTCGGATAAAGCAGCGCGTACCTCACGCCGCCTT